>CAZIOD010000010.1:0-47340 GCA_964540785.1 uncultured Terricaulis sp. | reverse complement strand
CAGCTCCACGCCGGATTCCTCGGCCGTATCCATGCAGACCCGCTCGGACCGGGCCGACGACGCCTTCACGGTATTTGCCGATGTGGCGCGTAACCCTGCGTTCGCTGAAGAAGAGCTGGCACGCGCTCGCCAGCAGGCGCTCGACGGCCTGCAGGTGGCGCTGAGCCAGCCGGGATCAATCGCGGGCTTCGCCATGACGCGCGCCATTTATGGCGAAGCGCCGTACGGCGGCGTGCCGTCCCCGGCCAGCCTCAACGCCATCACGCCCGCAGATGCAGCCAGTTTCCATCGCACCTACTGGCGGCCCGACAATGCCGTACTGGTCGTCACCGGCGATGTCTCCGTCGAGCAAGGCATTGCACTCGCCGAACGCTATTTCGGCGATTGGGCCCGTCCCGCATCAGCACTACCGGCTCGTCCTGACGCCAGCGCCTCCGCGCCCGAAGCGCGCACGATCGTGGTTGATCTGCCGCAAACCGGCCAAGCCGCGGTCGCCATGGGGCTGCGCGGCATCGCCCGCACAGACGCCGACTATTTCCCGCTGCTCGTGGCCAACAACGTGCTGGGCGGGGGCTACGCCGCGCGGCTCAACACCGAAATTCGCATCGAGCGCGGCCTGTCCTACGGCGCGTACTCCAACATGCAGGCGCGGATGGCGCCTGGCCCAATCGTCGCCTCGGCCCAGACGCGCAACGATGCGGCGGTGCAGGTGTACGAACTGATGGCCGCCGAAATTGGCCGGATCGGCCGCGAACTCGTCCCGGAAACGGAACTGACGGCGCGCAAAGCCGTGCTGATCGGCTCCTTTGGCCGCAGTGTAGAGACGACCGCAGGCCTCGCCGGGCAAATCTCGACCCTGGCGCTTTACGGTCTGCCTCCGGAACGGCTCGGAACTTATGTGTCCGACGTGGCGGCCGTGACCCCTGAACAAGCGCGCGCAGCGGCTAGCCGCTACTTCAATCCCGCCCGCGCGGATGTTGTCGTGGCTGGCGACGCGCAGCACTTCTATGAGGGGCTGCGTCGTGTGCGGCCGAACGCCGAGCGCATACCTGTGTCGGAACTTAATCTGGACACCGAAACGTTGCGCTGAGTCCCTGGCCGGTCGGACGTGACGCTGGCGGGCGACTCAGTTAACGCTAGGGGGCTTGAAAGCCTCAAGTCTCATCCGCGTTGTGGTCGCCGCCTTCGGGCTCAGCACGCTTTCCTTCGCGGCCGGCGTGGCTGGCGACTTATCGCTGGCCAACGGCCCGACCCACGGCACGCGCGTCGTCCTGCGCATTCCGCCGGAATTACCCGCCGACACGCCACGCGCTGCGCCAATCGCGCTCATTTCGACCTCGTCTGCGCAGGCCCGCGAGTCGCGGCCAACGCCCGCCCCGGCGGTCGGCGAACGGATCGTCGCGCTCGAAAAGCCCCCGCGCGAACAATCGTTTACGCGTGCGCCCAAAGAGAATCTGGATCTTGCGCCCAAGGATCGGCCCCGCAAAAGCGGCTAAACCATGCGGCTTTGCCGCAACACCGTCGCTTGATCGGTGCAACAGGCCAAAAAAGCGCCCCGTTCCAAGTGCTCATCTCCCGGCGCCATGAGCCATTCCAGCGGGCCGAGTCTTGTAGGGCGCGGCGCTGCGGCCTTCGCCGCCGCGCTGGCGCTTAGCACGCCTGGCTCGGCGGACGCGCAACAACCGGGCGGCGCCAGCCCCGCCCAGCCTGTCCAGGGCCTTTATCAAACCTCCTCGGGCGCGACCCGCTACGCCACGCCGGATGGCGCCGTGCGTTTCGTATTCGATCGCTCCGGAGGTCGCGCCGCTCTTGTACGCTTTGAGGGCGATCCGGAAGTTCACGTGCTGCGCCCGGTCATGGCGGCCGGCGGCGGCGAAATTTATCGGACCGAAAATGGCGACGTGATGCTGCGCGTAACCCCACAAGGAAGCATCACTGTCTATACGCGTTCCCTCCGCACTGGAGCGCCAGTGGCGGAAGTTGCGCAAGTTGCGCCGCTAACCCCGGAAGCCGTGGCCTTCGCGCAAATGCAACAACGCTTTCGTCAGCTACAGGCGCAGGCGCGTCGGCGCGTCGGCCAGAGCGTGACCTTCGCTGTGCCCGCCCAGATGTCGGCGCAAGCCGCAGGTGTCGTCGTTGACGCCGCCGAGCGCGCCGCCGAAGGGCTTGCCGCGGCGCCGATGACCACGGTGCGCCGCGTCACCATCACGATTGGTCCAGCGCCGCGCGCAGCAGTGCGGGGCGATCAGCTGTTCATCCAGGTCGCGCCGCAAATGGGCTATGCCGGGCGTCCCTCATCGAACACGATCCGCAACATCGTGACGGGCCAAGTCCAAGGCCCGGAGCAATAGCTTCAGCGCGTTCGCGGCGAAAAGCCGAGCGGCGCCAGCTCAAATCCCGAGAACTCGAATCCCGGCGCCACGACGCAGGATACGAACGTCCAGGCGCCCGTGCTCTCCGCGGCCTGCCAGACCTGCGCTGGCACAATCGCTTGGGGCCGCTGTCCCGCCGCGATGTCGGGTCCAAGCATCGCATCAGCGAGGTCCGCCATTTCCAGCCTTAGCGGCGCGCCGGCGTGCCAAAGCCAGAGTTCGTCCGCATCAACACGATGCCAGTGCGATCGCTCGCCCGATTGCAGCAGAAAGTAGATGGCGGTGCAGCGCGCCCGGCCATCGGGACCGGCGTCGCTGCGAAACGTCTCGACGTAGTGCCCGCCTTCCGGATGCGGCTGCATCCCGAGCGCTGAAATAAGTGCTTCCGGCGTCATCGCCGAAAATTGTCTTTGCGTTTGCGAAGCTCGGCAAACGCCTCGACATCGGTGGCGCCCGGGGGCAGGAGCGTGCGCTTGAGGATGTCTGCACGCAAGAACGGGTTGGTGCGCAGCTCTAGCTCCAGTGTCATTGGCACCGTAGGCTGCTGCGCCGAGCGCAGCTGCTTCACTTCAGCGACGCGCGCCTGAAGGTGAGGGTTATCCGGATCGACGGTGAGCGCGAAACGGGCGTTGGATTCTGTATATTCGTGTGCGCAATAGAGCATGGTCTCTCGCGGCAGTGCGGCGAGTTTGCTGAGGCTCGTCCACATTTGTTCGGGTGTTCCTTCAAACAGGCGCCCGCAGCCCATGGAAAAGATCGTATCGCCGACAAAAGCGATTTTCTCTGAATCGAGAACGTAGGCGATATGACCGAGCGTATGGCCTCCCACATCCAGCACCCGGGCGTTCACGGCGCCGATTTTCACCTCGTCGCCCTCGGACACGATTCGATCCGGCGCCTGACCGATGCGCTCGACCTCGGCGGGACCTGTGACCATCGCCCCGGTCTCTCGCTTGATCGAAGCGTTGCCGCCAGCATGATCGGGATGCCAATGCGTGTTCCAGACCTCTGTAATACGCCAGCCTTTGTCGTGAGCCTGACGCAGGATTTCGTCAGCATCCGGCGTGTCGATGGCGGTCGTAGCGCCGCTGCGCGGATCATGCACGAGGAAGCCGTAATTATCCGAAAGGCATGGGAATTGGTGGATTTGAAGCATGTCCTAGCTTAGCCCTCTTGCCCCGTGCGCGTCGATGTTTTGGCTCTCCAGCGATTTTACGCTTCGCCCCTCGGCGAGGCCGTCCGGCGCGCCGCGTCGCGTCGGCTTGCTGCCTTGTGGCCGCGTGCGGCAGGCCTTGACGTGCTGGGGCTCGGGTATCCGACGCCTTACCTCGGGGAGTTTCGCGCCAGCGCACGGCGTGTGGTCGCGATGATGCCCGCCGATCAGGGCGCAGAACCCTGGCCGGTCGAGCCGGCGGTGGTGACCGCCCTGACTGACGAAACTCGCCTGCCTCTCCTCGATGCGGTGTTTGACCGCGTGTTGATCGTGCACGCCCTGGAAGAGGCGGCGGCGCCCCATACGCTGCTGCGCGAAGTCTGGCGCGTGATGGCGCCAGAGGGACGTCTTGTCGTCATCGCTGCCAATCGCTGGAGCTTGTGGGCGCAGTCCGGCGCCACACCGTTCGGTCAGGGCCGGCCATTCTCACGTTCCCAGCTCGCCGCGCTCTTGACCGATTCCATGTTCGAACCGGTTGCGTCCTCGCGGGCGCTCTACGCGCCGCCGACGGCCTGGACGCCCTTCGTGCGCGCGGCCGACGCGTTCGAACGCGTTGGGGAGCTGATATGGCCCGCGCAGGGCGGCTTAGTGCTCATGGAGGCGGTAAAGCGGCTCTACGCGACCACGGCGCGTTCCGAGCGGCGCGTGCTGCTGGCCAAAGCGCCGAAGGGTGCACGCCCGGATGCCCCTCAGCGGATGTCCGGCGGGCGAACTGCGCGGCGATTGTCGACGCTGCGGCGTCATTCGTCGCAGCCGCAGGACTAGAAACCCTGGTTCGGCTAAGCTGCGCTTCTTTCGGACAACCATACGAAATGCGAGGGATTTCGAACATGCTCACAACACGGCGTGCGCTGCTTGGCGCGACCACGGCGACCCTCGCGCTCACGGCCATCGGCTGTGCGCGCCAGAACCAAGGCGGCAGTGCAGAACTCAGCGCCATCCTGGACCGCATCTCGACGCAGATATTGCATGAGGCGCCCGAGTTTGCGACGGCGCTGGCCGTTTCAGAAGAACAGGCCGGGGGGCGCTACATCGATCGTTTGAGCGACGCTTCGCGCGAAGGCCAGGCTCGTCTGCTGAGCATTGCCGAGAACGCGCGTGCGGAGCTGCAACGGATCGATCGCGATTCACTGCAAGGACAAGACGCGGTCACCTACGACACGGTGATGACCGCCGTGGACGACAATATCGCCACCGCTCAATTCAAGAGCGGAGCCGGCGCTCAAGCTCCTTATACGGTGACGCAGCTCACCGGCGCCTACGTCAACATTCCGGACTTCCTCGCCAGCCAGCATCCAGTGACGAATCGCGACGAAGCCGACGCGTATTTGAGCCGCTTGTCCGAGTACACGCGTGTGCTTGACCAGGAATCCGCGCGCGTGGCTCAGGACGCGGCGGACGGCGTGATCCCGCCAAATTTCACCATCGAGCGCGCCCTTCAACAATTGCGCGGCTTTGCCGGCTCGGCGCCCGCACAGACGGTGCTTGTCACTTCTCTGCAATCGCGCTTGGCCAATATCCAGGACATATCGGCAGCGGACAAGACCGCGCTGACGCAGCGCGCCGAAACAATCGTCCGCGACGAAGTGCTGCCGGCCTATCAACGTCAGATCGAAGCGTTGCAGGCAATCCAGCCGCGCGCCACATCGGACGCCGGTGTTTGGAAGCTGCCAAACGCCGAGGCGCTCTATGCATCGGCGCTAAAAGCGTACACGACGACGCCGATGACGCCTGACGAGATTCACAATATGGGCGTCGAACTGGTGAACCAATTCAACAGCGAGATGGACGCAATCCTGCGCAGCCAGGGGATGACGCGCGGCTCGGTTGCGGAGCGTGTGCGCAGTCTGTCGCAGAGGCCGGACCAGATCTATCCGAGCACCGAGGCAGGCCGCGCCCGGCTGTTGGCCGACCTCAACGCGCAAGTCGAAGCGATCAAGGCGCGCATGCCGGAGCAGTTCGGCACGCTCGCCAGCGCCGCGCTCGAAATCAAGCGCGTGCCCGAATACACGGAAGCCGGCGCGCCGGGAGGGTACTACAATGTCGCCGCACTCGACGGTTCACGACCCGGCGCCTATTACATCAATCTGCGCGATCCCGCGCAGGAATGGCCGCGATTCACACTGCCGACACTGACCTATCACGAAGGCATCCCCGGCCATCATTGGCAGCTTTCGATCCAACAGGAGGCCGGCGAGATTCCATTCATCCGCAGCGCTATTTTGGGCTTCTCCGCCTATTCGGAAGGCTGGGGACTGTACGCTGAACAACTTGCCGACGAGATGGGCATGTATGCGGACGATCCGTTCGGCCGCGTTGGGTACCTGCAGTCAGCGGCGTTCCGGGCTTCGCGACTCGTTTGCGACACGGGCCTCCATGCCAAGCGCTGGACGCGTGAGCAGGCCATCGACTCGATGATGCAGGCCACCGGCGACAACCGCTCCAATGTGGTCACCGAGATCGAGCGCTATTGCGTCTGGCCCGGCCAGGCTTGCAGCTACATGGTCGGTCGCCAAGCCATCAACCGCATGCGCGACAGCGCGCGCCAGAGCCTGGGCGACCGCTACGACCAGAAGGGCTTCCACGATACGATCCTGACGAACGGGGCGACCCCGCTTTCGGTCACCGAACAGCTCGTCAATCAATGGGCCGCCTCGCTGTCGCAGGCCTGACACGCGTAATCTCTTGAGATGGCGGCGGCGCGAGCGATCGCGCCGCCGCCGGTTGTTTGAGCTCCGGGTGGCCCCGGCCGTTGTCTGACACATCGGCCTCGCCCCCGATCGTGACTTCAGGCATAGTCAGTCGTGTCCCGCGCGGAGCGAATAGTCTTATGACTGACGCTGCACTTTCACCCGCTGCCGCTGCGCGCCCTGCCTCCGTCGTCTTGACGGCAGGTGTCCGCATTACCGAGATCGATATGTTGCGCGGGATCGTCATCGTTCTGATGGCGCTCGACCACGTGCGCGACTATTTCCACGCCGGCGCCTTCACACTAAATCCCCTCGATCCCGAGCAGACGACGCCGTGGCTCTACCTCACGCGCTGGATCACCCATCTTTGTGCGCCGACGTTCGTCTTGTTGGCCGGCGTTTCCGCGTATCTGCAGTTCGCGAAGGGCAAGCCGACACCGGCCCTTTCCTCATTCCTGCTCACGCGCGGGCTATGGCTAATCGTACTCGAGCTTACTGTGCTCAGCTTCGGTTGGTCCTTTGGCTTTCCGTATGCGCTGTTCATGCAGGTGATCTGGGCGATCGGTTGGTCGATGATCGCCCTGGCCGCACTGGTTTGGCTGCCGCGCATGGCCGTCCTCGCAATTGGCGTCGTAATCGTCGCCGGGCACAACCTATTCGATCCAATCACGCCGCAGACGTTTGGCGCCTTCTCTTTGCTTTGGACATTTCTGCACGAGGGTGGGCCGGTTCTAGTCGGTCAGCAGCCAATCGGGCTGATCGCGTACCCAGCGCTGCCGTGGATTGGGGTCGCCGCGCTCGGCTACGGCATGGGCGCTCTGTTCGCCAGCGCGCCAGCCAAGCGCGATCGCACGTTGTTCTTGCTTGGTCTTGCCATGTTGACCGCCTTCGTCGTTCTGCGTGGGTTAATGGCCTACGGCGACCCTCAGTTTGCCGTTGGTCCCGAGGCCGTCGCCCGCGATTGGCGCGAGCAGGCGGGGATCGGGCCCGCGCTTATGGTCTTCTTCGACGTCCAGAAATATCCGCCCTCGCTGCAGTTCACGCTGGTCACGCTTGGCATCGTTTTCACGAGCTGGCCACTGCTGACCCGCCTCCGCGGTCCTATCGCCTCTGTACTGAGCACCTTCGGCGCCGTGCCGTTCTTCTTTTATGTGCTGCACATCTATCTCGTGCATCTGCTCGCCATCGGCGCCAATGCTGCGGCGGGCAAACCAATCGCTGGCCAATTCAACTACATGCTGAACGTGTTCACCGCGCCTCACTTGTTTCAGGGCGCGGGATTTACGCTGCCGTGGATCTATTTGGCCTGGGCAGTGGTGCTTTTGCTTCTCTATCCGCTGTGCCGCTATTGGCAGGGATTGAAGGCGCGACGGCGCGATTGGTGGCTCTCATATCTATGAGAAGCCTAAGCGGCGTCCGCATCTGTCAGCGAGGCTGCGAATCCGTTGACGAACGGCGCAAGCGGAACAGGCCGATAACTGACATTGCCGATCCAGCGCAGCCGCGCCGCTTCATGCACATCTTCGATGCGGCTAGGTCCCTTGCGCCAGCGCGTGGCGATAGGGCCGAGACGGGAGGCGCCGCCGATGGGCGCGTTGATCGGGTCGATTTCGGCCAGACAAGCCGAAACCACCGACCCCGGCGCCCGTTCGATTGCTAACCCTGCGCGCTCGGCGCCTTCGAGCACCCATAGCAACGCACAATTAGACAGACCGCGCGCCTCCCCGCCGCCGACGCCGCCATGATCTCCCGGAAACCACATCTGCGAGACGCGTTGCGGCGCGCCGGCCGGATTGAACGCCTCCACGTTGCTCCAGAGCGTCGGCGCGAACGCGGCGCGCCGCTCATCGATCGCCACGGCATGGCGCGCAAACTCCACCGAACGTGAGAGCGCCGTGTCGTGAAACTCATATCTCTTGTTGAGTCCGATCGAGAAGGGCAGCAGGCGGGGAATTCCTAATGCGCCGACAGTATCCCAAAGGCCGAGATAGGCGATGCGTAGATCGAAAGGCGGTGCTGTGAATGGCGCGGCAAGCCGGGGCCAGGCGATCGCATGGGCGCTGCGGAAGCGCTCAGTGTCTGGGCTATCCGCCGCGATCTCGCGTGCGCGATAGAGATTGAGCCCGTCGCGCGCCTTGTCGACATGCGCCCGCCGCAAGATGCCGATCTTGCGCAGCAAACCGGCCAGACTGCGCACCGTATAAGCGCCGCGGGAAAAGCCGAAAAGATATATGCGGTCGCCCGGCTCATAATTGAGATTGAGAAACAGCCATGCGCCGATAAGGTTGTCATCGAGGTCGGCGCCGGTCATTCCCTGCCACAGACTTAATCCGGAGAGAGACGCGCCCACCCCCTCGGAATAGTAGACGATCTGCGGGTTGCCGTGCGCATCGCGCGCTGCAACCGCGCGCGCGGTCAAGGCGACATTGGTAAGCGCATCGCCATAAAGACGCTGCCAGGTGCCGTCGCAGCAGATAACCAGCCGCTTCATCGAGCGCCTCTACGACGTCAGCAGAAAGACCGCCTCTTCGGCGAACATGTTTGCGCGCCACAGGGTGTTGGCGAACGGTGCTCCGGGACGTCCTTTGCTGAGCGGAACCGCGGTTTCGACCGCAAAGCGCATCTCTCGCGCCAGCGCTGCGAAGTCGCGTACGCTGCACCAGCGTTCGAGTTCGCCATCGGCCCAGTCAACCGCTGACGGATTAGCCACTCGGCCTGAAGTCAGAAGTCTCCACCGCGCGCGCCAGTGCGCGGCGTTGCGAAGTGAGACGATGACCTTTTCGCCGACGCGTCCCGCCTGGCGCAACACTTCACGCGGGTGGGCAAGACTTTGAAACGAGTGCGAAAAAACCACGTAGTTGAATGCCGCGCTGGGATAGCTGCAAAGGCAGGTCTCCGCGTCGCCTTGGACCACAGAAAGTCCGCGCGCGACGCAGCTGCGGACTTTCGCCTTGTCGCGCTCCACTCCGCGCGCGCGCGCAGCGCACGTACGCGTCAGCAACGCGATAAGCGCCCCATCGCCGCAACCGATATCCAGGATGGACGTCCCGTCGTCGACCATGCGCGCGATAACGTCGAAATCGCCGCGATTGGGGGCGTCCTCGAACTCCGCCTGAGCAATTTGAACAAGTTCGAGGTGGGTCATGAACCGCCTCCGAGCAGGGAAAGCCCGCGCGCGGACGCAGCGGCGTCGATGAATCCAGTCAGCGTGCTTTCGAATTCCAGCTCTTGGCCGAGATAGGCGTTATGTCCGTTCGCCGTATCGATCTCAACGAACGCCGCCTCCGCGCCCGACGCAATCAGCGCCTGAGCCAGCGCACGGCTTTCTTCCGGCGGGTAACGCCAGTCGCTTGAAAAGGCGAATACGGCGTGCCGCGTCGCCTCGCCCTGGAATGCGTTGGCCAGACGCCCGCCGAAGTCGCGCGCGAGATCAAAACCGTCCATGGCGCGCGAGAGGTAAAGAAACGAGTTCGCGTCGAAGCGCTCGACAAAACTCTTGCCTGCGCCCGACGGGTCCGCGTCGAAGCGGAAGCGCTCACGCTCATGCGCCTCGGCGATGCGGCTACGCACGGCGACCTCGGGCAAATTCGCCACCTGCGCCGCCATGCGCGCAACGGCCAGACCCTTCGTCGGTCGCACGCCATGCGCCGCATAGCCGCCGCCGCGCCAGTCCGGATCGGCCATGATCGCCTGGCGTCCGAGCTCCGACAGCGCAATATTCTGCGCCGACTGACGCGCGGCGGACGCCACTGTCGCGCAGGCAAACACGCGGCGCGGATACGCGCTGGCCCAGTTGAGCGCCTGCATGCCCCCAAGCCCCGCGCCAATCACCAGGAAGAGGCTCTCAACGCCCAGCGCTTCGACGAGCATCGCCTGTGCACGGACCATGTCGGCAACGGCGATCGGAGGAAAACGTAAACCATAAGGTTGGCGATCTGCGGCGGGGGACGCAGGGCCGGTCGTGCCCATCGATCCGCCAAGCACGTTCGCGCAAATTACGAAGAAGCGATTGGTGTCGATTGGACGACCAGGTCCGACAATGCGGGGCCACCATGCGGGGCGTCCCGTAATTGGGTTTGGGCTGGCCACGAACTGGTCGTGCGTCAGGCCGTGACAGACGAGGACCGCGTTGCTGCGCTCCAGGTTGAGGGCGCCATACGTCTCGAACGCTATGGTTAGCGGTGCTAGGTTTTCGCCATTCGAGAGCTGCAACGGTGTCAATGCATCGAAGGAAAGGGTGCGCACGCCCCCCACCGCCCGAACCTTCGCCGCCGCGTGAATCATTTGGCGAGTCTATCGCTTTCGCCCCGCGGCGCATCCCCTGGAGCTAAGGACGCCTGTTAATGACGCGCACCGCGCGCAGGCGTTGGCGCTCGCCGCGAAAGCTTCTAATGTCCATGCGGTAATGGACGACAAGCCCCCCCCGCAGGATCCGATCGAAACGATTCGGCGTGAGATCGACGGCATAGACACGACATTACTGTCGCTGTTCGCGCAGCGGCTGCACTTGGCCGATAAGCTGGTCGCGGCCAAGGCGCCGCAAGCGGGGCTGCCCATCCGCCCTGGGCGGGAAGTTGCTCTGCTGCGCCGCCTTGTCTCCAACGCGCCTGCGCCGTTGGAGCGGGAGTTGGTTGTGGAACTCTGGCGCGCGCTGATTGCCGCTTCGTTGCGCCGTCAGCGCGTCGTCGACGTCGCTGTAGGAGGCAACAAGAGCGACACTCGCTTGTTTGACATCGCACGCCGTCATTTCGGCGCCCGAACGCGCATTCAGCACGTCGGTGAACCGCAAGCTGCGCTGCAGAAGGCGGCCGAGAACCCGCAGACCTGGATCGCCGTCACGCCTTGGCCGGCCGCGCCCGGCGTCGGCGCCTGGTGGCCCGCCCTCACGGAGCGTCGTTTCCATAATCTGCACCTCATCGCCGGCCTGCCGGTGCTGGGTGGTCAGACAGAAGATCCGGAAGCTGCAGTATTTGCCGCGGCGTCGACCGAAGAAGCCGGCGGCGACGTGACGGTGCTCATGGCGTTTGATCCTCATCACCGCCTGCAACGGGCTCTCAACGAGCAGGGGCTTGCCGGCCGGGAATTCGCGCGCGCTGAGCCGCGGGTCCTGGTGCGCGTTGAAGGATTCCTCGCCGTTGACGATCCGCGCGCCGCGGCGATGACGCGCTTTGGGCTCGACAGCGTGCGCGTGCTCGGCTCCTACGCGCGCATCTGATGGCCGTGTTCGAGCGCATCGCAATTCTGGGCGTCGGCCTCATCGGCGCGTCGATCGCGCGGGCGGCCGGTGAGCGTGGTGCGGCGAACGCGGTCGCGCTCTACGATCTTGATCCTGGCGTTCGTCAGCGGGCGCGCGAGCTCGGCTTGGGCGAGGTGTTCGACGAAGCTGAAGCGGCCGTCGCCAACAGCGATCTGGTCGTGCTGGCCGTCCCCGTCGGCGCCATGGGCGAGGCGGCGTCCAGTTGCGCCGGCGGGCTGAAAGCCGGCGCCATCGTCACCGATGTCGGGTCAGTCAAGGCGGCGGTTGTTGCCGCCGTATCCGACAAGCTGCCCGCCGATGTTCATCTCGTGCCGGGCCATCCTATCGCAGGCACGGAACATTCCGGACCGGACGCCGGGTTCTCGACGCTCTTCCACAATCGCTGGCATATCCTGACGCCGTTGAAGCGGGACGACGCGGATTACGCTGTCGCCGTCGGCCGGCTCGAGAGCTTCTGGCGCGCACTGGGCGCGCAGGTAGAACGCATGGACGCTGACCGCCATGATGTCGTTCTGGCCGTCACCAGCCACCTGCCGCACCTGATCGCTTTCAACATCGTTGCGATGGCCGAGGATTTGGAGAACGTGACCGAGGGCGAGGTGGTGAAATACTCGGCGTCCGGCTTTCGCGACTTCACGCGCATCGCCGCCTCCGATCCGACCATGTGGCGAGACGTGTTTTTGAACAATCGCGAAGCCGTGCTCGAAGTGCTGGGCCGGTTCTCCGAAGATCTCGCCGCGCTGCAGCGCGCCATTCGCTGGGGCGAAGGCGATGCGCTCTACGCGCTCTTCGACCGCGCGCGGCGTATGCGCCGCGAGGTCATCGAAGCCGGGCAGGACACGCCCACGTGGGGGCGCGAGAACTAGGCGATCAGGCCGCCTCGTTCGGGCGATCGATGGAGTTCAATTCAACGCCAATGCCTTGGTCCGTGATGCGCAACACGTCGGTGTCGATGTTCTTCAGTTCTTTCATGCCGGCGTTGTAGTGGTTCACCGTCGTCCCAAGCGAATTGCCGAGCTTCCGATAGTACTCGAGATAGGCCGCAATGTGCTTTCCGAGTTCGCCGACCCGCGCTTCGATCTCAGCGGCCTTTTCTTCGATCTCTAGCGCGCGCAGGCCTTGCATGACGGTTTGCAGATAAGCCAACAGCGAGGCCGGCGATACGATGATGACCTTCTTTGTCGTGGCGTATTGAATAAGGCTGTCGTTGCCGACCCGATTGGTCAGAAGATCGTAATATATGCCTTCCGCCGGGATGAACATGAAGGCGAAGTCCATGGTGCGTTCGGTTGGACGAATGTACTTCGCGGTTTCATCGATCCGCTGCTTCAGATCGCTGACGAACGCCTTTTCGTGGCTTGCACGCTCGCCGTCGGTCCCCTCCGCCCAGCGATTGTAGTTCTCAAGCGGAAACTTCGCGTCGATCGGAACGATCTTCTTGTCGATGAAGATGGCGGCGTCGACGATCTCATTGTTGGCGAATCCATATTGCATTTTGAACATGCCGGGCGGCAGCACGTTTCCAAGCACGGTCTCTAGCAGATATTCTCCTAGTATCCCTCGATGCTTAGGATGCGTGAGCAGCTCCTGAAGCTTCTTCGTGCCGTCGGCCAGCTTGTGGGTTTCCCGGCCGATTTCCTTCAGTTCCGCCACCGCCGCACTGGTTTCGGCGAACAATTTGATCACATCGCTCGTCGCGCCTTGCGTCTTGCTTCTTCCCATCACCACCGCGATCAATATGACGATCAGAACTGCAACGACGGCCAGCCCTGCAAAAAGTGCGTAGATCGCATAATCGGGTAACATCGCGTTTCACTCCCCCGGGGCAATGTTGCACAATCGGCACGGCAATCAAAGCAGGCTCGTCTGGTTGACGAGGACGGGCGCGAAGTGAGGATTGGCGCGCTAGTACACCGGCGGCAACGGGCGCACCGGCAATCCTTCGAGGCGCAACACGCCGTCGCGCGCGTCAACATCCAATGTGATGTCGTCGCCGCTGATAGCATAGCCTGCCGCAAGCAGCCCGAGCGCACGCCGCGCATCTTCATTGACGTTTGGACCGTTGGCGATCGCGACGAACACAGGGGCTGGTTCTTCGATCGGCAATGTCAATTCGCCCACCAGCCGGCGCCCTTCGTCCAGTCCGCCTTCGCCTCGTCCCAGGGTTTGCAGCGGTCCCCAACGCAGCTCAAGCCCCTCAATGCGCGCGCGCCCGCCGGCATCGCGCCACGGACCGAGCGGGTCTTGCGGCGCCGACGTCAGCAACGCCGCCGCTTCGGTAACGACGATGGCCGCGCGTAAAATGGGCACGTCTAGTCCGAACGATTCGAAACTGCGCACAGGCCGCGGCAACGCAAGATCCTGCGCATCGAAGGCGACCTGATACTCTCCTTCGGCGCGTGCGTCGGGGCGTACGTTCAGGACGATCTTGCGCGCGCGCAACACGCCATCTTGAGCGGGGTCGTCAAGGGTGAGATTATCAGCCTCGACGCCGGCCATTGCGAGCGCGCCGTCCTGCATGCGCAGGCTGGCGATCAATGCATCGGCATGGATGTTCGTCACGTGGTTGTCCTCGCGCGACACCGCGATCGGCGCCTCTGCTTCGAGGATGACGTGCTGCGGATTCAGCAGCTGCACGTGTAAATCAATGCGGTCGGTCTCGGTCCGCCATCCGCCGCGGGCCGGCGTGTAGGAGAGTCTATGCAATTCCAGGCGCAGCAGCGCCGGAAAGCCGCGCCTCGCAATACGTTCGATCGACACCTCTGCGCCGTGCTGCGCTTGCTCGGCGCCCCACGCACGCACGCGTGTCTCCGTCGCACTAGCCACGACGTTCCAGTAAGCGACCCAGCCGATCGCAATCAGCCCAAACAGCGCCCATGGCGCGATCAGCCAAAGACTGCGCTTCGTCATACCGTCACGCCGCGTCGCTTCTCGGGCGGCAGCAAGGCCTGGCTCTCGCCTTCGATTTCAGCTTCGAGCCGGCGCATGAACTCGTCGCGGGGCAGACCGGGGGGAATCGGCGGCAGCACTTTGATCGTCACGTCACCTGGCGAACGCCGTATGCCCTTGGGCTTCCAGATGAGGCCCGTGTTGAGCGCCACAGGCGTCACGGGCAGTCCGAGATCTTTGTACATGGCCGCGATGCCGGGCTTGTAATCGGGGGGGGCATCGAGGGGCTGACGCGTGCCTTCAGGAAAGATGACGATCTGGCGTCCTTTGGCGACGGCTTCTCGGGCGCCGCGCATAAGGCTCTTTAGCGCCGTGGCGTGGCCGCCCCGGTCCACGGCGATCTGATTGCGCGCCAGGTAAGCGCCCATGATCGGTGTGTTCGATAACTCGCGCTTGAAGATGAAGACCGGCTTTTCGAGAAATAGCGACGGCGCCATGGTATCCAGCATGGACTGGTGTTTCATGGCGACGAGCGCGCCGCCCGCCGGCGCGTGTTCCAGCCCCTCGAACCGCACGCGGGCGCCGACGATCCAGCGCAGCCCCCACAATGTGGTCCGTGTCCAGGTGCGCAGAGCTGTCCAGACGTGTCGGTCGTCCAGCATCACCGGAATCCATAGCGCGACGCCGATCACCGCCATCGTGGCGTAGAGCCAGATGACGAATACTACCGATCGCAGGAGCCTCATGCGTCGTCGCCCTGCTTGGGCTCGCCCTTGCCTCCAAGATCGATTAGCGCTTCGCGGCCGCGGATCACCAGGTACTTGACGTATTCCGAACCCAGCCGCCCGGCTGCGCTCAAGTCACTGCGCCAAAGCGCCGGATCGGTGAAGCGTGTGCGCACCGGGTAGGGATGAATCTTCGCCTCTGGCATCGCCACGGTAAGTTCGGCGTGTGAACGCGGCATGTGATAGTCGTCGGTGACAAGAATGATGTTTGTATAGCCGTGCCGACGCGCCCAGGCTGCAGTCTCGGCCGCGTTGCCCAGCGTATCGTCGGCCGAGCGGCCAATATCGATGCAACACTCACCTAGCGCAGGATCGACGTTGAGCGCATGATAAAGCTCGTTATCGGTCACGATCCGATTGACGCCTGAGATGAGCAGGCGCTCGCCTCTGCGTTCCTCCAACAAGCGCACACCGGTGGAAAGCCGCTCTGTGGAGCCGCCTGTCAGCGCGACGATTGCATCGGCCTGGGGCGGCGGGCCCGGACGCTCACGCACGCGATTGGCGAAGTCCCAGAAGCCGGCGATAAAGGCGATAGCTGCGATCGCAAATACGATGACGCCCAGACGCATCATCCCAGCCTCGCCGCCTGACCATGGAAGTAGCCCGCCGCCGCCCGGGCGCCGAGGCCTGAGGCGAGGGCCGCGCCAAGGGGGGCTACGACGACGGGGGCGAGATCGACAGGCAGAATCATGGTCGGCAGAGCATCCAGGGTGAGACCCGGAATGGCCAGCCACAACACGACAATCGCCGCAACGCCGGCCAGCACGCCCCCGGCCAGCCCGGCATAAAGTCCGAGCACCGTGGCTTCGTCCGCTACGCGGCCGGCGGCCTGACTGCGCGTTGCGCCGAGGTCGCACATCACTGTGACCATCTCGCGCCGGCGCGCCGCGAGACTGCGCGCCGCCAGGGAGATGATGACGGCCATCATGAGTGCAAACGCGATCGCCCCCCAGAACGCCGCGGCCCGCACGCGTCCGGCCAAGCCGCCGCCCTCAGCGT
The DNA here is from genome assembly GCA_964540785.1 of uncultured Terricaulis sp. Lineage (GTDB taxonomy): Bacteria > Pseudomonadota > Alphaproteobacteria > Caulobacterales > Aquidulcibacteraceae > Vitreimonas. The sequence goes on along the minus strand of CAZIOD010000010.1, from coordinate 31,135 downwards.
TCGGCGCTTCGATCACTTCGGCCGTCACGCCGCCGTGCGCGAGCGCGGCAAGCACGTCTCCGGCGACATCGTCGCCAGTGACCGCCCGGGCCAATTCGATTTCGATCAGGCGAAGCGGAGGGAGGTCCGCGGCGGGCACCTCCGCGCCGCCCCATTCGCCCAGCAAGGCGGCCGCGCGTCCGGCCGTCATCGGTGCGGCGCTTGTCACCAGCGGCGCCTGCGCCAGCGCCGCCTCTGCCGCCGCAATGCCGGCCGGCCCCTCCGGAGCGATCACCCGAACGATTGCGTAATTACTGCGCGCGGTTTCGTAGTCAGCGGCCACCCGGTCCACGGCGCGCGCCGCCAGACCCGCCGCCGCGGCGGCGAAAGCTGCGAAGGCGAGCGTCCAAAACAGGGCGCGCTCAACGCCCGTTAGCGCGTTCCTCATTCAAGCGCCTCCGCCTCTTCAGAAGCGGGATGAGAGACAGGAGAGAGCCGTCCTCGCTCGATCCGCCAGCAACGCATTGGCGCGCAACCGGCCAGTGTTTCGTCCTGGCTGGCGATCACGACACCGGCGCCGACCCGGCGCATTTCTCCGAGCAAGCGCACGACGCGCCGCCCATCTGCGGGCGACATATTGGCCGTGGGGTCGTCGGCGAGGATGAGTTCGGGCTTGCCTGCTAGCGCGCGCGCGATCGCCGTACGCCGACGTTCCGCCCCCGAAAGTTTCTCCACGCGCAAGTCCGCCGCATCGCCAAGGCCCACGAAATCCACAAGTTCCCTCACGTCGTCGACGTAGTCCCGAGGCTTGTGACCGGCCATGCGCAGCGGCATGGCGATGTTGTCGAACGCTGTCCATTGCTCAACGAACACCGGATTTTCAGCGACATAGCCAATACGCTTCTTCACGTTAGCACGGGCGCGCGCGCCGGCGCGGCCCACATCCACGCCCAAAATTACGGCTCGTCCAGAACGGGGCGGCAGCGCTAGGCGAAGCAAATGCGTGAAGGTAGTCTTGCCGGCAGCTGCGGGACCATTGATCAGGGCGACCTCGCCAACGCGGGCCTCGAAGTCGACGCCAAGCAGAACGGTGGCGGCGCCATATCCGGCGTCGACATTCGTTAAGCGGACAAGAGTACCGCTCTTGTATAGGTCGGATTCAGGGCTGTTTGGGCGGGCCATAGTCTGGACAAGCCGAATAGAATCAATGCACCGAGGGAAGTTATTAGGGGCTAAGGGCGTATCGTTAACATGATCCTGACCTGCACGTCTTGCTCGACACGCTATTATGCGGATGACGCGGCCATCGGGCCGACCGGACGGACCGTGCGTTGCGCTGCATGCGGTTTCTCCTGGTTTGCCGAGCCGCAGCTCGAACTGCGGACCCAGGCGGTCGCGACAGCCGCCGAGGCCCCAGCTGAAGGTCCGCGGCAGGAACCCTTGACACGGGAACGTGTCGAAAGATTGCGCCGGGCCGCCGAGCAACCTGGGCCGGCCCCTTCGGCCGCTGCGAAATTCCGCGCCCAGCAGGCCGAGCGGATGCGCCGCGAGCGCATGCGCGCGGCGGTTGTAGTCTGGGGCGCGACGGGCGCGGCGCTGGCCGCTTCAGCGTCCGGCATGGTGGCCTTCCGGCAGGACGTCGCCGAGCTCTGGCCGCGGTCCGCCAGCGCGTTCGCCGCGCTTGGTCTTGACGTGAATGTCTACGGTCTCGAATTTTACGACCTCGCCGTCGAGCGTGATTTCGACGGCGCCACGCCGTTGCTCCTCGTGAGCGGCGAGGTCCGCAACATCGGGCGGGATGACAAGGTGGTGCCGCCGGTGCGTATCTCGCTGCGCGACACGCGCTCGCATGAGATTTTCGAACTGGTGAACATCGTCACCGATCAGCCAATCGCGGCGGGCGCTGCAGTCCCATTCCAGATTCGCGTGGAGAATCCGCCCGAAGACGCTGTCGATCTCGAAGCGACCTTTGCGAACTTCTCGGAAGTGACGTTCGCGGGCGGGCCAGCGCATGTCTCTCCGGCGGCGCCGCCCGAAGAGCTGCTGCTTGACCAGCCGCTGGACGAGGGTGTCGAACCACCGCCCGGGACGACCAGCGAACTTGGGCCGATCCCGGGTTTGCGCTTCTCCAATAGCTGAGGCGCTTGCGCGTTCTTCTCACTGCCGAAGATATCGCCGTGCGGGTCGATGCGCTGGCCGAGGGCTTCGCCGCACACGTCGATGACGGCTGGACCGTAGTGGCGCTGCTGCAGGGCGCGATCCCGTTCGCAGCCGATCTCATGCGTGCGCTTGAGACGCGCGGTCGTCATCCGATCTACGACTCGCTTTGGCTGGAGAGCTATCGCGATGCGCGCGAGAGTTCGGGCAAGGTGGTGGTGCGCGCCGATATCTCACGTTCCATCGAGGGGCGGCCAGCGCTGATCGTCGACGACGTGTTCGACAGCGGACGGACGATCGCTTATGCGCGCGCGCACCTGATGGCCAAGGGCGCAACACAGACGCTGGCCTGCGCCTTCGTGCGCAAGCCGCAAGCTATGAACGAACCCATCGACGCGATCGGCTGGGACGCCCCTGACGCCTATCTCGTCGGCTATGGCATGGACGATGCCGGCCGCTACCGCGGCCTCCCGTACATCGCCGCGCTGGAATAGGCCAAGCCATCGGTTAGGCTGCAAACGTCCTTCGTGATCGCGCCCATCGTCCATACCGACGACAATCAGCGTCTGCTGGCCGAAGGCGGACGCGGATGAGGCGCATCCTGGTGCGCCTCCTTTAGCGGAAGGCCTATGTCCGGCGCTGAAACTCCAATTGCAGCGAGCCGTTGGCGCCGTCCGGGATGCGCAAGGTCAGTGCATTCGGCGGCGCCGTAAATTCAACCGCGACCTCGCCCATACGCCCGCATGTATAAGAAAGAATGGGATGTTCGCCCGCGTCGCTGAAAGTGGCCGTCCATCGATCTACCTCGCCCCCCGTTGCCGCACCTGCCCAGTCGAACGTCACTGCGCCGCTCGCGCCTTCCGTCACTTCGAGTGCGACCGCGCGTTCGCCTTGCCAGCCCGTCGCCTGACCTATCCGCACCGCGCGGGTCAGATCGTAAACACCGGGCGCCATGCTGCCGCCGCGTAGGTCTGCTGCAGCGGAGGCGAGCGCCATCTGTTCTTCAACGCGCACCATGCGCGCCGCGTTTGGCGTAATGTCGTTGCACGCCTGCACTTGGGGCGAGGGGGCTAATGGCGGCTCGGCCTCACGCTGAGCGGGCGGGGAGCACGCGATCAACAGCGCCGCAATCGCAGCGGCAGGAACTCGCAGACGCATCGGCATCCTCCAAAGTCTAGTTCTGGTCGAACCGGCCAGCCTCGTACGCCCAAATCAAGAGTCGCCATCGCCGAAACGGTCGAGCAGGCGGCGCAGGTATTCACGCTCTGCCGCTGGGCGATTGGGATCCTGGGCGCGACGGCGAATTTCGTCGAAGATTTCGCGCGCGCGTACGGGGTCCGAGGTGGAGGGCACGCGCGTCTCACTCCCGCCGTCGCCGCTGCCGCTCGTCGGGCGTCCAAGCGGATCGCGCGCACTGCCGGCTTCCCCTTGCTGGGCGCCTTCACGTCCGCGTGCGCGCAACTCAGCAGCCAATGCCTCCGATCCTTCCTGCAGTCGGTCGAGCGCCGCCGTCTGGGCCGCAGCCGCACCTTCCAGATCGCCCTGCCGCAAGGCGTCTTCGGCCTGACGCATCGCTTCTCCCGCAGCGTTGAGGTCGTCGCTAGGTGCGGCGCCCGCCTCGTCGGCCATACGCTGCGCTTGTGCGAGGCCCTGCCTTATCTGTGCCTGACGTTCAGCCAGCTCGTCGCCGCCCTGGCCGCCTTGTTGCTCGCCGCGGGCGCCGCCTTGGCCCTGTTGCTGTTGTTGGGTTTGATCGCGCAGGGCGCGCTGTTCGCCCATGGTCTCGGAGAGCTGGTCCATGCTCTCCTGCATCTGCTGCTGGGCCTCCTCTCCACCTTCGCCGTCGCCGCCTTGCTGCGATTCCGATAGCTGGACGTCCATATTGCTGAGGATGCCGGCCAGCATCTGCAATAGTTGCTGCGCCTCGGCGTTACGGCCCTGTTCGCTGAGGCGCTGCACCTCTTGTAGCAGCTGCTCGATATCGCGTTCGCTGATCTGCGTCTGCTCTTGCGTGTCTTCCATGGTTCTGCGCTCGCCGTTGCGCAGAGCTTCCTGAACCAGGGCTTGCATGTAGGCTTCGGTGGCGCGCCGCATAGCTTCCATAAGCTGGCGGATTCGCTCCTGTGACGCGCCCTGCGCCAGCGCTTCGGAGAGCTGTCGGTGCGCTTCTTCGAGCGCGCGGCGCGCGTCCGCCGCGCCGCCATACTCCGCACGCAGCGCGGTGCGCCAGAGCGTATCGGCGGCGCGCGCGGTCTCATCGATCGTGCGAGCGCTATCAAGTTCGGCGCGCGCGTAGCGAAAGCCGAGATAGACCGCGAGATCACGGAAGTAGCCATCTTCCGGCGCCATCGTGAGCGCATCCACAAGCCGGGTGGCGCGGCGTACGCCTTCCGGCGCACGGCTCAGATTCGGCTGACGGCTTTCATCTCTGATTTCGATGCGCTGATTTCCTAGCAGAATGTCGCCCGCCGGGATCGTGCGGCGGCGCGTCTCTCGTTCAGGACTGTAGGGGCGGCGCTCAGCAAGAATGTGACGGCGAATCTCGATCGCGGCGCGCGCCAGGGGCTGCAGGAAGACTTTTTCCGGGAGTCTCAGGTGCAATGGATCGCTGACGCCTTCCTGTCCGAGTGCATCGACCGCTACGATGCGCGCTTCCACTTGCATTCCGGCATAAGGATGCGGCGCCAGATCGATTTGCGTTTCCGCTTCGGCAGTGCGCGGATCGCCGGCCGGCGTCTCCAGAGGTGTGTCCACTGGGTCCGCACGCGCCAGACCCTCAGGCGGGTTGCGCGGGCGCACGCGCAACAAGAGCTGACGCACCCCGAAATCGTCGCCGGCGCGCCAGGCGATGTTGGCGCGCTCCTCCGGAAGCTGCGAAATGGGCGCTGCGAATGACGCGGTAGGCGCCCTGTCTGCGCCAGGAGCGAGACGCCAGTGCGCAGCGGTGTGGAAGCGCACTACTTTGAGCCGGCCGCGGCCGGGGACCGGGAGCCGCGCCTCCCACGCCCCGTCGGCCGCTCGCGCAAATCGCGTCGCGCGATGTCCGCCCTCTCCATCGAAGACGAGCATGGGCGCGCCGACGGGACCGGTAACTCGAACCGTCGCCTCGATCGAGGGAGGCGTTGGCACTCTTTCACCCACGAGATCGCTCAGCGAGACGGGTGCGGCGTGGGTGTATTGCGCTGGGGTCGCCCAAGCCTCGATCGCCATCGGCTGATCGCCGAGCAGGGGGCCGGGGTCAGGCAGAAAAGCGCGGGCGAGCCGGTTTTGCGCATCGCCGCCGGCGAGAACCAGCCCGCTGATCAAACCGACGATCAGTATAAAGCGCAGTTTGAACGGATCCTGTTCGTCGAGACCGGGCCGTATCGGCGCGGCGCGCGCCCGTTCGGCAAGTCGGAGCGCGCGCTCGCGCTCGCGCCTCCAGAGCGCAACAGAAAATGCGTCGAACCGTGTCGGTTGATCGCGTAGCGAATCAAACGCGCCAATATCCAACCGGGAGTCTGTCGCCAGACGCGCACGCGCGTCCTCTTCCGTGGGCTCGCGCCACCTGTGCGTCGCGCGCAGGCCGAGCCAAACGAAGACCGCAAGGGCGGCAATGGCCGTCACACTCTGAACGAGCGGCGGCAAAGCTGTATGTACGCCGACCAGCGCCAGCATAGCCCACACGCCGAGCGCGGCGAGCAGCGCAAAACCAGCCCGCAAGGCGCGCTCCACCGCGAGGCGCCGTCGGGCGCGGCTCGTCTCGCGGGCGAGCTGGTCGAGGGCGTCTTGGTGTTTCAAGGAGGCTCCGCGACCTGCAGCCTAACAGGAGCCCTCTGGCCAAACCATGACCGTGCGCCGCACGCCGCAGCGCTTTTGCCGCTAACCGGCGCTTATTCTGAGCCCCAGGGCGGGGGCGGGGCCGGAACCGCCTGGGTCAGGTCGAATTCGACACGGAAGTGCCGGTTCGGTCGGCGCAATTCGTAGGCGAACATGCGCTCCGGGTGGACCTCCATCGCCCAGACATTGTCGACCGAGACAGGGATGTCATTGTCCCGGAAGAGTTGCTTGGAAAATTCATCGGCCGGAAATTCCTGGCGCGTTGCCTCGCCCTCGTCGATCGTGTCGCCGCCATACTGGGTCAAAACATCTTCCGAACCGTCCTCGTGCCGGTGGTCGTGTTTGAGGCGCAGCCCCGCGTCGGTGCGCGAGATTACCCAGGTGCGAGAGCGGTCCTCGCCAACATGGAAAGGAATTCGGATCTCGTTTGCGGAACATTCACGCACGTGCATTACCAGTTGCGCGTTCGCGAAGTCGGCGTCCGCCGCGTCTGTGGTGACGACGCGTCCGGCAAAACTCTGTCCGCATAGCGTATTCAGAGCGGCGAAAAACTGATCGTGCGCCGAGACCTCGGCGGCAGGAGGGGCGCACGCAGTGGTGAGGAGCGCCGCAGCTGCAATCACGAAATGTCTCATCAGGAATCCTTTGGTCGTTTCCAGAAAAACAGAAAGGCCAGGGTGCCAAACCAGAGCGCAATAATCGATGCGTTCGCCACCAAGCTCACCCACGAGTCGAACACGCCTCCTGTTTGGCTCAGGAACGTGAACCCGACATTGCTCAGCCGTTCGCCGCTCTCAGTTATGGCGATAAGGTCGCGTCGCGCCCCAACAATGAGTTCGCTCTGATTCAACAGCATTCCGAGATGCATGGCAAAGCCAAGCGTGTAGAGCAGGGCGATGGCGCATTTCATCGCTAAACCGGAGCGATGCAGAAAATAATAGATGCCCACCACCATCGCCAGATGCAGGTTTACAAGTTGCACGAGAATGGCCGTTTGCTCTGCACTTAGGCCGACGACTACGTCCAGGATTTCGTATTCGCTCATTGTTCACCCAGCCATGACGGGAGTCGTTCCAGCGCCAGTTGGTGGGCGACCTCCCAGCGTCGCCGGACGATCTCGAACTTGTCGCCGCGCACCAGCACTTCCGGTACGAGGCCGCGGGCGTTGTAAGTGGAGGCCATGACTGCGCCATAGGCGCCCGCGGTCATGAAGGCGACCAGATCGCCCGCCTGCAGCGGCGCCAGTGCGCGATTGCGCGTGAAGGTGTCTCCCGTCTCGCAAATCGGGCCAACCACGTCGTAGTTCGTGAGGGGCGCGCCGACTGCTTCGCGCACCGGCTTGATCTCGTGATAGGCGTCGTAAATGGCGGGGCGGATGAGGTCGTTCATGCCGGCGTCGAGCACCAAAATCGGGCGCCCGGGACGCTCCTGGATGCGCACGACGCGCGAGATCAACACGCCGGCGTTGCCGGCGATCATGCGGCCGGGTTCGAACGCCAACCCCACTTTCACGCCGTCGAACACGCGCTTGACCATCGCCGCATAGTCGGCCGGGGACGGCGGATCGGGCTCATCGAAGTAGGGTACGGCGAGCCCGCCGCCGAGATCGAGCCGCTCTACCGCGAGGCCTTCGCGGCGCAACTGCAGCGTCAGATCGCGTAGTACTTTGAAAGCGGCCTCGAGGGCGGAGAGATCCTTGATCTGGCTGCCGATGTGGACCGCAAGGCCCTTCGCGTCGAGCGCGTCATGCGCTGCGGCCCGGCGATAAAGACTGCCGGCCTGGCCCGCCGATACGCCGAACTTCGTATCGCCTTTGCCGGTCGAGATTTTCTCGTGCCCTCCGGCGCCGACGTCCGGGTTGATGCGGATGGCGATGGCCGGGCGCTTGCCAAGCGCGGCCGCGATGGCCGACAGCGTCTCCAGTTCGGCCGCGCTTTCGATATTGATCTGGTGCACGCCCGCGTTCAGCGCGAAGGCAAGTTCATTTTCGGTCTTGCCCACGCCCGAGAAGATGATCTTTTCCGCCGGCACGCCGGCGGCGAGCGCACGTTCGATCTCGCCTTGGCTCACGGTGTCGGCGCCTGCGCCCTGGCGCGCGAGCGTCCCAAGCACGGCGATGTTGGCGTTCGCCTTGACGGCAAACGCGACCAGCACCTCGCGCGGCGCGAACGCATCGCGGAATACTTTGAAGTGCCGCTCCAGCGTCGCTGTCGAATAGACATAGACCGGCGTGCCGACAGCCTCGGCGATACGCTCCAACGCTACGTCCTCGCAGCAGAGCGTCCCGCCACGATACTCGAAATGGTTCATTGGCCGGGCGCAGCGTCCGCCGGCGCGTCGTGGATTTCCGGGATGGCCGTGCGATTGGGCATGGGCGGCGGCGATATCTCGGCAACCGTTATCTCCGCCGCGACCTCATGCCGGGGGATCGCCGCGTGCGGTTGTGCGCCGCTCTGGTATTGTGCGCAGCGCGGGTCGAGTGGTTCGTTGTTTTCCATCCGCTGCTCGCATTCGCGCCGGATCGCGTCTTCGCTGTTCCACATAGGATCAGGTCGCTCAAGGTCGCCTTTAATGCCGCACGCCGAAGCGGCGGTCAGTGCGGCCAGCACGATCAAGAGGCGGCTCATTCGAACATCTCCTTCCAGCGGTCGATCTGCTCGCGCACGCGCTGGGGCGACGTGCCGCCATAGCTATCCCGGCTCTCCACGGATTTTTCAACCGTCAACAGCGCACGCGCTGCTTCATTGATGCGAGGCTCCACGGCCTGAAAGTCGCTCAAGGGCAGGTGAGCCAGCTCAGCGAGCCCCAATTCTTCAGCGCGGCGTACGATGCGCCCTGTGATTTCGTGCGCTTCGCGGAACGGAAGTCGCAATTCACGCACCAGCCAGTCGGCCAAATCCGTCGCCGTTGAATAGCCGCGCGTCGCCGCTTCGCGCATCGCCGTGCGGTTGAACTGGATGGTTTCGACCATGCCGATCATCGCTGTAAGGGAGAGGGCGAAACTGTCGAATGTTTCGAACGTCAGCGCTTTGTCCTCTTGCAGGTCTTTGGCGTAGGCGAGGGGGAGTTTTTGGACGATGCCGTTCAACGCGGCAAAGCTCGCCCCGATGCGCGCCGCCTTGGCGCGGATCAGCTCGGCGGCGTCGGGATTGCGCTTCTGTGGCATGATTGAGGAGCCGGTGGACCAGGCATCGTTGAGCGTGGCGAATCCGAACTGTGCGGATGTCCAAAGCACGATTTCTTCGGCTAGCCGCGATAAATGGCAGGCGGCGATTGACAGGTTCGCCAGCGCCGCAAGCGCGAAGTCCCGCGATCCGACCGCGTCGATCGAGTTGCTCGCGGGCGCGTGGAAGCCCAGGGCCTGCGCCGTCGCATCCCGGTCTATCTTGTAGCTCGTGCCCGCTAGAGCGGCGCTGCCGAGCGGACACTCCCAGGCGGCCTCGAGCGCTGCGCCGATAATGCGCACCCTGTCCCGTTCGAGCATCGTGACGTAAGCCAGTAGATGGTGGCCCAACGTGATGGGCTGCGCTGTCTGCATGTGCGTGAAGCCCGGCATGATCCAATCGGCATGGGCTTCCGCGCGTCGCAGCAGCGCCTTTTGCAGGACGCGAAGCCCGTCTCCCGCTTCGCGCGAGGCGCGCATCGTCCAGAGCTTGAAATCGGTGGCGACTTGGTCGTTGCGGGACCGGGCGGTATGCAGCCGTTTACCCGCGTCGCCGATCCGCTCCGTCAAGCGCGCTTCGAGGTTGAGGTGGATATCCTCCAGTTCGGTCGAAAACTCGAACGTGCCTGTGACGATCTCCGCGGCGATCTGATCCAGCCCGTCCTGTATCGCCCGGTTGTCTTCCGTCGTAATGATCCCCTGAGCCGCCAGCATGTCGGCGTGGGCCTTCGAGCCCTCGATGTCCTCACGCCAGAGACGCTTGTCGACATCGATGGACGCATTGATTGCCTGCATCGCATTGTCGGGCTGAGCGGCAAAGCGCCCGCCCCACATGCGTTGGCCGCCGGAAGAGGAGTTGGATTTGGACACGAACGCACGCTCCTCGGCGCAAAAAAACTGGGCCCTCTGGGCCGCGATGGCGATGCTGGCGGCGGGGACGCTGACCGTTCTTTACGTGCTTTTTGCCGCCGCTTCAAAGCCGGAGCCGAGCACCGGCCTGATGCGATTCGCAACCGGGGAAATGGGCGAGCTTGCAGTGCTGGACGCACCTCCGGCCTTGCCGATGCGCATGGTTCGGGACGCTGAGGGCGTTGAAACGACGCTCGACGCCGTCGCCGGGGGCGGCGTGATGGTGCTGAACCTTTGGGCTACCTGGTGCGCGCCATGTCTGCACGAGATGCCGACGCTTGGCGCTCTGCAGCGGCGTTACGATGGCCGCCTACGCGTCGTGCCAGTGAGCGTCGATAGCGAAGGCCACCGTCAGCGTGCGCAAGTCGAATTGGCGCGTCTCAGCGGGGGCTCCTTGCCGTTCCTGATCGACGTCAGCCGCGGTATCCTGTTCGACGTTCAGGCTGCGGGCATGCCGGTGACCATCGTTTACGACCGTAACGGTCGCGAAGTCGCTCGCCTCGCGGGCGGAGCAGACTGGTCCAGCGAGGAAGCCGCGGCGTTGATCGATGCGGTGTTGGCGGGGGAGTGACGTGGTTCCTATTCTCGAAACTGAGCGATTGCGATTGCGTGCGCACATGCTGTCGGACTTTGAAGCCTCCGCGGCGATGTGGGGCGACGAGCGCGTCACCCGCTTCATAGGCGGCAAGCCTTCGCCGCGCGAGGAATCGTGGCGCCGTTTCCTCAGCTTTCCCGGTCACTGGGCGTTGCTCGGATTCGGTTATTGGTTGATCGAGGAGAAAACCACTGGAGCCTATGTGGGCGACGGGGGTTTCGGCAATTTTAGGCGTGATCTTGGGGCCCACGCCTTCGAGGCGCCGGAGCAGGGCTGGGCTCTCAGTCCGGCCATGCACGGCAAGGGCTATGCGACTGAAGCTGCAAGCGCGATGATTTGCTGGGGCGAAAAGCACTTCGCCCGCGCCGATTTCGTCTGCATGATTGCGCCGGAGAATGCAGCCTCGTTACGTGTCGCCGGAAAGCTCGGCTATCGCGAGTTTGCCCGCATTGACTATAAGAATTCGCCTTCGGTGTTGTTTCGCCGCGCCTAAAGATAGGGTGAGAGGGCGAGCCGCACACGTGATCCTTGCGCCAATACCTCGCTATACGGGGCAGGGTGTTCGGGCGCGCTTGCTTGCGGCCAAAGATTGACAAAACGATCGAGTTCCCGGCGCGCAGAGATATAGGCGCGGAGGTTGCGCCGCTGCAGCGCATTCTGGTTAAGCGATGCGCGCGCCGCTTGCGCTGCGCCCATGCTGTGCTGGTACTCGATCGGATCGACAAAATCCTCCTGCACCACGCTTTGATAAATCCCCGTTGCTATGTCGACCATACGCGCTGTGAGCGCAGCATAATCGACGTCGAGGTTGCTGAGCACCCGATCGAACTCCGCATTGCTGCTGCGTACGCGCTGCATCACTTGCGCGCGGTTGAGGCTAGGGTCGGCGGCGGCGCGAATGATATCGACGTTAAGATCGCCGAACTCGCTGGGCGCTGTGTCATAGACCTCCAATAGACCCTGCTGAACCAGCACAGCCGCTTCAGCTGGCTTGTCGTCGGCGGCGACGATGGCCGCGGCCATAACGAAGCCGCGCAGGTGCTGGATGCGTAGAGCCGTGAGTTGATCGCCTGAGAGGCCTGCATAGGCGCTCGAGGTCCCGGCTTCACCAGCCTCGCCGGCACTCGCCGCGGCGATCGGAGCCGGCGGCGCCCTTTCGCCGGACTCACCGGTGATGCCGGCTTCGCCCGACGCCCCCGCCTCGCCGGTTTCGCCCGTTCCATCTCCACCTTCGCCTGCGCAGGCGGCCAGGCCAAACGCCGTCGCCGCCAAGCCGACCGTCCGCCACGTCTTCAATTTCCACGCGATCATGCGCCCTCCGCAGAAGGCGCGCACCTTGGCTCAAATGCGACTCGTTCGCAAGAATTTGAGCCTGACCACAGCTTGCGGCTTAACCGCGCTCGCCCCGCTCTCCACGTTCGCCGCGTTCTCCACGCTCGCCCCGCTCGCCCCGCTCTCCCCGCTCGCCGCGTTCCCCCCGTTCGCCGCGTTCGCCGCGCTCTCCTCGCTCGCCGCGTTCCCCATAATAGCCGCCATAACCACCGTGATAGCCGCCATAGCCGTGTGCGTAGCAGCCGCTCACGCCAACCAGTGCGACCGCCGCACCTAAGGTGCGCCAGCGCTTGAGCTTGATCGAAACCATGGGCTTCCTTCCTGCGGACGACTACATCGCCCGTGTCGTTGGCGCCCTCGCTCTCTTAAAGGTTGCACATGAGCCTCATTCTTCAAGCGGTTTTGGCGCCGGAGGATCTGCATCGTGTGCGCGACGGCTTAGCGGAACTCAGCTGGGGCTCGGGCAAGCGCACGGCCGGCGCCGCCGCGCGCGACGTAAAAGAGAACCTTCAGGCGGATGGCGCCGATCCTCGAACGCGGGGCATCGAGACCTTTGTGGTTGACGCGCTGCGGCGCCATCCGCTGTTCGAGATCGCGGCGCGTCCCGCGCGCCTGTCGCGTATTCTGTTCTCGCGCTACGAGCCGGGAATGACCTACGGCGCCCACACGGACGATGCGATGATGGGCGTGGGTGAGGACGCCATTCGCACCGATCTGGCTTTCACGCTCTTCCTCGCCGACACTCAGACGTATGAGGGCGGCGCGCTCGTTATCGACAGCGCACTCGGCGAACAGGAGATCAAGCTCGACGCCGGAGACGCTATTCTTTATCCAGCCGGGTCCATCCATTACGTCGCGCCGGTGACCCGGGGCGTGCGCCTCGCCGCCGTCGGTTGGGTGCAAAGCTACATCGCCGACCAGGGACAGCGGGAGACGTTGTTCGATCTCTCCGTAACGCGCGGTCGGCTGGCGCAAGCAGGCGTGGCGCGCGAAGATCTCCTGCCGCTCGACAAATCGATCTCAAATCTCTTGCGTATGTGGGCGCGTTAGAGTTGCCGCGACCGCGATCGCGTGTGCGGCTCGGCGATCAAGTGATCAAGATCGAATAATGCCGCGAGCAGACGCGCACCCTCCAAGCTCACGTGATCCTTGTTATAATAGAGCGCGCCGTGCTCCGGCGTATAAGCGGGGCAACGCGAGGCGGTGCACAGGACGTCCAGGGGACGCACGGCGCCTGCTCCGACCCGTTGACGCAAGGCCCTGAGATGTGCGTGCGGCGCGGCCATGGCCGTCTCAAAACCGCGCCGATCCAGTGCATAATGCGTCGGATCGCGCCCTTGCTCGACCATCATGCCGAGCGCGCTGGGCACGTCATAGTCGAACACCGGGATGGGATAGACGAGCACAGCCCGCATGCCGGCCGCCGTGACGGATTCGACAGAAGCCGTCAGCCCGGCCATGACGGCGGGCCATTGCTCACGCGGGTAGGCGGCGAAGTTGACGGCGAAGATGACCGTCTCGATGCGTGGATCCCGCGTCAGCCCGGCGAGGGTAATGGCGTTCTGCTCAGCGCAGAGCGGCTGGTCGAGCCGGGAGTAGCCTAAGGCCGGCGGACATCCTGAACCGGTGATCTCCATGACCGATTGACCGCGCTGGGTCATCCGTTCGGCCAGTGCGTACGCCAACGCAACGCCATGCGAGTCAGCCCAGATGGCGATACGCGGTTCGGCGCCCGGCGCCCCAAGCACGCAATTTTCAGCATAGGGCCGCAAGTCGTTCAGAAAGTTATGACACGCCCAACGGCGCGGACTGTAGCTCTCGCTCTCGGCAAACATCGCATGCGCCGGCGCGTCGAATCGCGCAGGCAGGCCTTGCGCCAGGAAAATAACCCCGCCGATCGCCGCCCCCGCGGCCATCCCCGCGCCGCCCAATGCAAACAAGTCTTTACGTTGCATCCGACGCTTCAGGAACGGCTGCTCGATAAAGCGCCATGAGAACGTGGCCAATACGATCGCCAACAGCACGAGGAAGGTAGCCTGCAGAAGATTCGGCTCTCCGAGCAGAACGCTCTTGCCCAGGACCAGCACCGGCCAATGCCAAAGATAGAGCGAATAAGAAAGCGCGCCGAAAAAGCTGAAGAAGGGGCCGCTGATCAAACGACCGCCGAACGAGGCGCCATTAGCGCCCGCGAACAGCACCATGGCCGCGCCAATGCAGGGCGCCAGCGCCGTGACGCCTGGAAATGGCATTGTCTCATCGATCAACACAAGGCTGGCGCCGATCAACACCAAGCCTGCCGAAGATATCAGATCGCGCAGGAGCTGGGGCGCACGCGCAGGGAAAGGGACGCCGGCCAGCACGGCGCCGAGCAAGAGCTCGTATCCGCGGAACGGTGTGAGAAAGAATGCGGCCGCTGCATTGCGCTCCAGCGCCCACAGGCACAGCGCAAGGGAAATGGCCGCGCCAAGCAGCAACGCCAAGCGCGTCCAGCGACGGCCGTAAGAAACCAGCAGCCAAAGCACGAGCGGGAAAAGGAGATAGAATTGCTCCTCGACAGCCAGCGACCATGTGTGCAGCAGTGGTCTGAACTCGGCGTCGCTGTCGAAATAATCGGACATACTGAAAAAGTCGAAATTCGACACGAAGAAGATCGTCGATACGGCCGTGCGGCCGAGTTCCTGATAGGCGGTTGGGGTGAGCACTGCAGCGCCCACGCTGAGCACCACGGCGAGCATCGTGAAGAGCGCAGGAAACAGCCGGCGAACGCGCCGTTCGTAAAAACCCAATAACGAGAATTTCCCCTGCTCCATTTCCCCAAGCAGGATGCCGGCGATCAAATAGCCGGAGATGACAAAAAAGATATCGACACCGGCGAAGCCTCCGCTGAGCGCAGTCGGCGCCGCATGGTAAAGTACGACGGCGAGAACCGCGGTCGCGCGCAAACCCTGGATATCGAGCCGGAGACCGCGTGAGGGGACCGCTGCATGACTCACGAGTTTCGACCCCAATTCGATCCGCATTTCGCGTCGGGGCAGAAAAAGAGACCGTGTGCGAAGCTGCACCTCGGGCCGCCAGGACGCGCGACAGCTGCGCGTTCAAGCTCGGCGCCACCTGCTGCGTGTTCGCATTTGCACTTTGCTTGGGAGGTGCGGAATATCGGCCGTCATCTTCATCCGGACCGACTATGCAACCGAGCAACGCCTTAACCATGGGCGCAGAACATGCTGCTGCACACCTCAAACCGTTCGAGTGGATCGGACGAAAAGCGAAGCGTGCGGCCGATTACGCGGAGTTCCTTTATCTGCAACGCGTTAAGGGATTTCATGTCCCTGACCGGCCCGATTTCGACGACGAAACTATTCCGCTTTTCCTCGCCCGCATCGCCGCCGCGCGCCGCTATCTCGAATTCGGCAGCGGCGCCTCCACAGTCTTGGCGGCGCATCATGGCGCGACGTTCACGACCGTAGAAACGGACGCGAGTTACCTTGCGGCGGTGCGCCGCAAGATCGCCTCTGCCGGCAAACTTGATCTCGGTAAGCAGCGCTTCGTTCACGGCGACATCGGGCTCACCGAGCACTGGGGGGCGCCCTTGTTCCGAACGCCAAACCGCGCTCGCCTTGCACGTTGGCGCGCTTATGTGGACGCGCCATGGACTGGGGATGCGCCTGCGCCTGATTTTATTCTGGTTGACGGTCGATTCCGCGCAGCATGCGCCCTGAACACGATCCGTCGACTAGGTGGGGCGCGCGATTGGGAGCTCTGGCTGGACGATTATGAGGGTCGCGAACACTATCAAATCGTCGCCCAGTTTGCGGTGCTGGAGCGGATGAGCGGCGTAACGGCTATCTTCAAGCCGCGAGAAGGCGTCGACCACGAAGCGTTGGAAACAGCGATAGATCGGATGGTGCGCGACTATCGTTAGCGAAACGGCTGTACGTCATGCGGGCGAAAGAGGCCGTCGTCCAGCGTGTCAATCCGCACGCGCTGGCGCGCCAGTGCGATCCAGGCGAACACCATTCCGGAAATCAACGCGCTCGGCAGCCCTATCAGGAACGCGAGCGGCGTCACGGCGACGCTCATTGAAAACCAAAAGGACCGCGCCGCGGACGCCCCATCGCCAACCGTTGCAAGCAGCTCCGCTATGACGAAGGGCGATCCAATCGTGATGAGCAGCCCTGCCGCCAACACATGCACAACGACGACCCGGCGCGTACGCGGCGCTCTCCCGAGCGCCCAACTCGCGCCAAGCGACACGAGCGCCAGCGCAAACACCACTGCGCCTGCCGCCAGCGTAAGTCGCAGCAATACAGTTTGGCCGACGAACAGCGCCGCCGGCCAGCCGATGGCCAGCGCAAGCGCGAGCGGCGTCCAAACAAGGGCCGGCTTGCGCCATTGGAGCGGCGGAACCCGTTGCGGAATTGGGGGCCCTCGCATCTCGTCAGTCTAGCCGAGCGGCGCGCGCCGTCATCGCCGCTCAACAACTGGGCGGCCTCCGCTTTGCCAAACGCGCGCCAGCGTGGTTTTTGCGCCGCATGGACCGGCGCCAATCCTCGCCTTCGACCGCCCGCAACCGCGCGCCTATTCTTGCCGTGCTGCAACGCGTGCTGCCCGCGAATGCCAAGGTGTTGGAAATCGCTTCCGGCGCCGGCGAACACGCAGCCCATGTCGCACGCGCCATGCCGGGCGTGATGTGGCGGCCTAGCGATCCCGATCCCCACGCCCGGGCGAGCATCGCCGCTTGGATCGAGGCGGAAGGCCTCAGCAATGTCTTGCCGCCGCTGGACATCGACGTGCGCCGGAAGGCCTGGGGCGCGGAGGCTGACGCGCCGTACGACGCCGTCGTCGCCATCAACATGATCCACATATCGCCCTGGGAGGCGACGCTGGGCCTCATAGCGGGCGCGTCGCGCTTGCTGAGACCCGGCGGCGTTCTCTTTACTTACGGGCCTTACATGCGCGATGGGCGCCACACCGCGCCATCGAACGCCGCTTTCGACGCTTCGCTCAAAGCGCGCGATCCCTCGTGGGGCGTGCGCGACATCGGCGAGATTGAACGTGAAGCGGCCTTACGGAATTTTACGTTGCGCGAAATTGTGGAGATGCCCGCGAACAATCTCTCGCTGGTGTTTGTGCGCAACTGATCGCAAGCAAACAGCTGAATTTCGAAGATGTAACACGCGCGCCATAGCGCCGTAACAAAGCCTCCCTATCTGTCGGCCGCGGACAACACCTCGCGAAAGGGACAACACATGCGAAATGCCATCACGGCGCTGGAGATCGCCATCGCAAGCGCGCTTCTGATCGGCCTCATCGCCTATTCCCTGGATGGAGTGGCGATGATCGCGGGCTCGGTTTTGTGATTGCATCGGAAGGCGCCGCAGAACGCGGCGCCCCTCGCTCGTCATCAAATGAGAAACGCCGATCGCTTAGCGTGTCGGCGTAGGGGGATCGGTCCGGTAATCGTAGAAGCCGCGCTGCGTCTTGCGGCCCAGCCAGCCGGCTTCGACATATTTCACCAGCAGCGGACACGGCCGATACTTTGAATCCGCAAGCCCGTCATACAGCACCTGCATGATGGAGAGGCAGGTATCGAGGCCGATGAAGTCCGCCAATTCCAGCGGCCCCATGGGATGGTGCGCGCCGAGCTTCATCGATTTGTCGATCGCTTCCACCGAGCCCACGCCTTCATAGAGCGTGTAAACCGCCTCGTTGATCATCGGCACCAGCACGCGGTTGACGATGAAGGCCGGGAAGTCCTCGGCGTTGGCGATCTTCTTGCCAAGGCTTTCGATGAACGTGGTCGAAGTCTCGTAGGTCTCCTGGCTGGTCGCCAAGCCGCGGATCACTTCCACCAGCTCCATCACCGGCGCAGGGTTCATGAAATGAAGCCCGATGAACTTGTCGGGACGGTCCGTCGTCGCCGCCAGCCGCGTGATCGAGATCGACGAGGTATTGGAGGCAAGGATCGCTTCGGGCTTCAGCGTCGTGCGCAGATCGGCGAACACCTTCTTCTTGGCGTCGCTCTCTTCCACGATCGACTCGATGACGAGATCGCATGCCTCGAACGCGGCCAGCTTCGGCGCGGCCTTGATACGTTTCAGCGCCGCATCTGAATCTGCGGCGCTGATGACTTCACGATGGACTTGGCGGCCAAGGTTTTTGGCGATGGTCTGAAGCGCGGTGTCGATGCGCGGCGCCTCGGCGTCGTTCAGCAGCACATCATAACCGGCCAGCGCGCATACATGCGCTATGCCGTTGCCCATTTGGCCGGCGCCCACGACGCCGACAGTCTTGATCGTAACCATCTGACCCATAAGGCCCTAAGGCCCGGCTGGAATGCAAATCTTGTTGCAGTGCAGCATAAGCCAACCTTGCCGCGACGCAAGAGCCGAGACTCGCCTCTCAGCGCACTTGGTCCATTTCGAGAGCCAGCAAGTCGGCCGCGGGGAGCGCGGTCATTGCCACCGTACGTCCGCTGCGATCGACGAATTCAACCTCCCAGACGCCGGGCTCAAGTTCGAGCAGCACGGTGCCGACCCAACCCCGGCGGACGCCAGCGTCAGGCTTGTCGCGCAGAACGGCGACCACGTCATGCTCCTTCAATACTGACAACGCTTACTCCACGAAGGCCGTCAGGAATTCCGGTGAATCGTATCCAGTTCGAAGTATCCAGCCGGTCCGTATCCGAGCCTCTCGTCCCTTATATGCATTCTGCCACGGATCATGAACCGCTGTCCGTACTGGTCCGCAAGCCCCGCTTCGGCGTCGCCGGTATGCGCAAGCTGTAGCAGCCAGGTTCGCAGCACATCGGCAGATGAAGCGTCGGTCCCGAGCGCGGAGGCGAATACGCGCGCCTTGTGTCGCCCCTCGGGGTGGTGAGGGTCCAGCAAATAGCCAGTTAACCGATCGGGCGAGACAATCGCGTTCTCGCCGTTCGGCAACTTCATCTCACACCCCGGCCTTCGTCAGTTCGTCCATCAGTTCGGGCACGGCGGCTTTGTAGTCCGCCACCAGGCCATAGTCGGCGATCTGGAAGATCGGCGCGTCTTCGTCCTTGTTGATGGCGACGATGACCTTGCTGTCCTTCATGCCGGCGAGGTGTTGGATCGCGCCGGAAATGCCGATGGCGACGTAAAGCTCGGGCGCCACCACCTTGCCGGTCTGGCCGACCTGGTAATCGTTCGGCGCATAGCCTGCATCGACCGCAGCGCGCGAGGCGCCGACCGCTGCGCCCAGCTTGTCCGCCAGCGGATCGAGCACCTTGTGAAACTCTTCTTTGGAGCCGAGCGCGCGGCCGCCGGAGACGACGCGCTTGGCCGCCGTCAATTCCGGGCGATCCGACTTCGCCATCTCTTCCGAGACGAACGCCGATTTGAACGGCCCGCCGGGCGCTGCAACCGTCTCAACGCTCGCCCCGCCGCCTTCGCCGGCGGCCTTGAACGCCGTCGGCTGCACGGTGATGACCTTCTTGGCCTGCTCATCCTTCACCGTGATCAGCGCGTTGCCGGCATAGATCGGGCGCACGAATGTGTCGGCGCCTTCGACGGCGATGATGTTCGACACCTGCATCACGTCGAGCTTCGCGGCCACGCGCGGGGCTGCGTTCTTGCCCGTGGTCGTCGCCGCAAACAGCACGGCGTCGTAATTGGACATCAGCGGCGCGATCAGCGCTTCCATCGCCTCCGCCAATTGCTTGGCGAGGGTGGCGCCGTCGGCGTGCAGCACCTTGCGCACGCCCTCGATCTTCGCGGCGGCCTGTGCGGCGGCGCCGGCGTTCGACCCCGCAACCAGCACATCGACATCGCCGCCCATCGCCTTGGCGGCGGTGACGACCTTGTGTGTCGCGTCCTTCAGCGAGACGTTATCGTGCTCGGCGACAACCAGAATAGCCATCAGAGCACTCCCGCTTCTTTGAGCTTGCCGACAAGTTCGGCCGCGCTTTTCACCTTGATCCCTGCCTGGCGCTTGCCGGGCTCAGCCGTCTTCAAGACTTTGAGGCGCGGCGCCACGTCGACGCCGAGGTCGGCCGGCGTCTTCACGTCGATCGGCTTCTTCTTCGCCTTCATGATGTTGGGCAGCGAGGCATAGCGCGGCTCGTTCAGGCGCAGGTCCGTCGTGATGATCGCCGGCAGATCGACGTCGAGCGTCTGCAGGCCGCCGTCGACTTCGCGCGTCACCGTCGCCTTGCCCTGCTGCAGCACGATCTTCGACGCGAACGTCGCCTGCGGCCAGTCCAGCAGCGCCGCGAGCATCTGGCCGGTCGCGTTGTTGTCGTCGTCGATGGCCTGCTTGCCGAGAATGACCAGATCCGGCTGCTCCGCCTCAACGACGGCCTTCAAGAGCTTCGCCACGCCGAGCGGTTCAACCTCGCCCTCGGTCTTCACCAGGATGCCGCGGTCGGCGCCGATGGCGAGCGCGTTGCGGATCGTCTCCTGCGCCTGTTCCGGCCCGATCGAGACCGCCACCACTTCCTTGACCGCGTCCTTGGCGTGCCCGCCGCCGCCTTCCTTCATGCGCACCGCTTCTTCCACCGCGATTTCGCAGAAGGGGTTGATGGACATCTTGAGGTTTGAGAGATCGACACCCGATCCGTCCGGCTTGACCCGGACCTTGAGATTGAAGTCGAGCACCCGCTTGACCGGGACGAGGACCTTCATCGTTGAATTCCTTGGAGCATTTGCGTCGCGCTGCGACAGCGGATAGCTGTGCCTTCTAATCGTGTAAGAAAAGCCGCGTCAATGCGACTATCGAGACGGGAACAGGGGACGATCATGATCTCACGCCGACCGCTGCTCTTAGGCGCCGCCGCGTCAGGGCTCCTGGCCGCGCCCGCGTGGGCGCAAAGCGCTGGTGCGTTCGCCGGCGACTGGCACGGGGTACTCAATGTCGGCCAGGCGCGGTTGCGGCTCAAAATCGAAATCGCTGATGGGCCGCGGGCCACCCTCTACAGTCTTGATCAAGGTGGCGCCGCCATTCCCGCTGCGTCGACCGAGATCGACGGCGCAGTGATCGTGATGAGCTTTCCGGCGATCTCTGCGCGCTACGAGGGACGGCTCGCCAACGGCGGGCTCGAAGGCAATTTCACCCAGGGCGGGGCGACGCTGCCGCTTGCACTGGGCCGCGAGCCGGCGGCCTCTCCTGCGCCGCCGCCGGTGCAACCTTTGACTCACGCGCGGCTCGCCGAACTGCGCGCCAATGTCGGCGCGCCCGCTTTGGCTGCGGCAGCGTCGAAGCGCGACGGTCCCGCTATCGCTTTTGCCGATGGCGTGCGCGCGATCGGCCACAGCGCGGCCGTCACAACGTCGGATCGCTGGCACCTCGGCTCGATCACCAAGTCCATGACTGCAACGCTTGTCGCCCGCGCTGTCGAAGCGGGCGTGGTCGCGTGGAGCGAAACTGTTGGTGAAGTGTTGGGCGGGGTCGCGCCAGAGATGGCCGCCGCCTATCGCGACATCACCTTCGTGCACCTGCTGAGCCATCGCAGCGGTTTGCCCGCCAACATCGAAACCGGATCGCTATTGGCTTTCCCGCGTTACAACGACGACGCGCGCCAGGATCGTCTCGCCTATGCGCGTCTGGCGCTGGCGCAGACGCCGGTTGGACCGGCGGAGCAGACCTTCACCTACTCGAATAGCGGCTATGTCATCGTCGGCGCCATGCTCGAAGCCCGCATGGGCGCGCCGTGGGAAGTTCTCATACAGCAGCACCTGTTCGCACCGCTTGGCATGGCGAGCGCGGGGCAGGGCGCGCCGGGAACGCCAGGGGCCTATGATCAGCCGGTCGGCCATAATGTGGGCCCTGCGGGGTTTGTTGCCTTTCCGCCCGGAAGCCAGATCACGGACAACCCCGCCGTGCTCGGCCCCGCCGGGCGTGTGCATGCAACGTTCGAGGACGTGCTCAAATATCTCGCAGCGCACCGGGATCGCACATCCTTCCTGCGAAGCGAAAACTGGGAGCGCCTGCACACGCCGCCCTTCGGGGGCGACTACGCTCTGGGTTGGGCGCAACGCGACGGCGGTCTATGGCACAACGGCTCGAATACGCTCTGGTACGCGGAAGTAAGCTTCAATGCGAACAGCGGCATTATCGCTGCAGCGGCGACGAATGACGGACGCGCGAGCATTGTGCGCCCGACCGTCGACACCGTGCTGCGCAGCGCCGCGCTTGCCGTAACTTGATGCGTCGCTGCCGCGTCAGGCAAATACGACGCCGGTCAGTATCGCTGCATAATGGACGCCGGCCGCCGCGATAACGAAGCCGTGCCAAATCGCCCGTCGGAAGGGCAGGCGTTCCCAAGCGTAGAACGGCACGCCGATCGTGTAGAGCGCGCCGCCGATCGCCAAGAGGATGAGACCGACAAGAGGGACCCCTTGGAGCAGCGGCTCCAATGCGGCAAACGCCAGCCAGCCCAGCGCAATATAGAAGGCAAGCCATATTCTCTTGGAGATACCGGGCAGAAAGAGCTTACACGCAGCGCCGATCAGTGCGAGCGTCCAGACGATCGTCGTCATGCTGATCGCCCATGCGCCGTCGAAGCGAAGCGTCGTGAACGGGGTGTAGGTGCCGGCAATCATCAGGAAGATTGCCGCATGGTCGAAGCGCCGGAGCAGCGCCTTGCGCTTGGGCTCCTCAGTCAAATTGTAGGCCATCGAGCACCCGATCATGCTCATGACGCAAATGGCGTAGACGGCCACGGCGCTCGCCATGCCAAGGCCGCCTTGCCAGATCGCGAGGCCTAGCGCCGCGCCGACCGCGAACGTGAACAGCATCAATGCGACGCCGTGCAGCCAGCCGTCGACAAGCTTTTCGGCGCGCGTTGGATAGTGCAGTTTGGGCAGCAGCTGGTCCAAAGTCATAGCCCCAACTTAGGCGCGCCCGGCGCTGTGCGCATCATCCGCCAGGCGATTTCAGCTGAGTGTTGCGCGTTTCGGTAATATGGCGCAACACGCCGTGAGTTTGCGCTAGGAGAGGCATTGAACGACATCGCCGCCCCCGTTGAGAGTTTTCGCCGCGCTTCATTCGAACTGCCCGGCGGGCGCATGGCAGGCATCGCCTTCGGCGCCGAGAAACCGACGCCGGACATCGTCTTTCTGCATGCCACCGGCTTCAATGCGCGCACGTACCGCGCGTTACTCGAGCCGTTAGGAGAGCGCTTCTCGGTGCTGGCGCTGGATGCACGTGGGCATGGCCGCACGACGCTGCAGGCCAAAACGTTCGGCTACACGTCATGGCGCCGCCATCGCGACGATCTGATTGCGGTGCTTGAGCATTTCACAGCCCCGGTAACGCTTGCCGGTCACTCGATGGGCGCTACCGTGGGCCTGCTGACCGCGGGACGGCGTACAGATCTCGTAGCGGGGTTAGCGCTCATCGAGCCGGTGATCCTCCCCGCCGCCGGCTACGCCGCAGCGCAAATCCCGTTCGCGCCACTGATCCAGCGCTGGACCATGCCGCTTGCCGCCGGCGCGGGCCGGCGGCGCGCAAGCTTTGAGAGCCGCGAAGCGGCGGTTGCCGCCTTCACGGGCCGCGGCGTGTTCAAGAGCTTCCCGGAAGAGGTGATCGCCGACTATGTCGCCGATGGACTCATTGAGGATGGGCGGGGCGGTTTCAAATTAGCTTGTGCGCCCAAGTACGAGGCGGCCACGTATTGCGCGCAGCGGCACGATCCCTGGGAGGCGCTGCGCAAAGTCACCGATCCAATGGTGCTGCTGCGCGCGGAGCACAATTCCACCATTTCCGAAGCGGCGATGCATCGCGTCTCTGCGGTGAAGCCGGATACGCGCGTCGCGACGGTTGAGGGCGCGGGCCATATGCTGCCGATCGAGCGGCCCGACCGGGCGCGCGCCGCGATCGAGAGCGCCACCCTTCTGGCCAAAGCAGGGCGCAAATATCACGACGCGGATTTGGAATAACGCCTAGCGGCGCATGGTCAGCGTGACGCCGGTGAAGCTCTGATCCTGGCTGAAGGACTGGGCGCCGATTCTGGTGGATTCTTCGCGCTCAACATAGGCCAGGGACGCCTGCACGCCGTTACGTTCGTAGGTGATGCCGGCGGACATGTCGCCAATCTCGACTTGCTCCTGCAGCGCGAACGCGTCGCCGCGGCCGCCGAAATCGCTGCGTGTGCCAGGGCGCCAGGTCAACGCTTCGTTATCGGAAGCGACGAACGCATAGACCGATGAGCCTCGGTTATCGCCGTCCGCGCGATCGACGAGCCCCCGGCCAACGCGCAGCTCCGAGCCGCTGCCGCGGCGGTCGATATCGCCACTGGTGTTCGAGCCCAGCGTTGCACGCTGCGCCACCGAGACATCGAAATCGCCATCACCCGCCGCAAGTTCGAGTTCGAGCCGTCGCGGGCCTTGCACCGCGGGCAGCTGGCTGCCCGGCGAAAAGCGCACGGCGGCATCATCGCGCACCGAAAGATCGAGCACGGGGTTGTCAGTCGAAAGACTTGCGGGATCGGTGAAGTCGACGGGTGCGGCGGCAGGCTCGCCTTCCTGCGCGCGGGCGTCGCCAACGCAGAAAATGGTCGCAGTCAGCGCTCCACCTGCGAGCAGCGTATTCCGGAACAGACCGGCGGCGCCCATTAAAGCCTCATTCCGACACGTTATCGCGGAGGCAATGCACATTGGCTGCCACAGGTTCCAGGCGCTGTTAAGCCCCTTTGCCGTCGCCATGGCGTCCCTCCGCAGCTTGCCCCCAATAATGATCAGTGCCGCATGGTCAGGGTAAATCCGGCGAAGTTCTCGTCCGCCGTGTAATTTTCGTTGCCAGCGCGCACGCTGATTTCGCGCTCGACATAGGCCAGCGAGGCCTGCCAGCCGTGGGCTTCATACGTGATGCCGGCCTGGATATCGCCGATCTCGACGCGATCCTGGAGCGCAAAGCCGCCACCGGAATTACCGAACTCGGTGCGCATGCCCGGCTGCCAGATCAGGGCCTCGTCTTCGGAAGCGGCGAAGAAATACCACTTAGGCGTGGAAGAGGGCGCATCGCGCGCGATGTCGCGCAAGCCCCGGCCCAGTCGCAGTTCGGAGGCGCGGCTTTCGCGTTCGAGATCGCCGGCGTCGTTAAAGCCGAGCCCGCCCCGCTGAGCGAACGCAACGTCGAACCCGCGCGGCGCACTGGCGATCAGCGCGACTTCATAGCGGCGGAAGTTGTCGCCGTCGCGCGCCCGCGTATCGGAAGGCGCGAGGCGTGCAAATCGCGGCTCAGCGCCCTCGCCAAGGCGTAGTGCAAAACGATTGTCGAACGCTTCGGACGGATCGGCGAAGTCGACGCCGCTCATCGCGACGTAAGAAGCAGTGGGGCCAGCCGCGTCTTCGGCGGTCGCTACATTGGCCACGAAGCTCAGTAAACCCGCCATCCCAACGACCACGAGCTTGCGTAAAAGCATCGCGATCTACCTCCCGATAGATGAGCTTGCGGTAAGTATGGTTACTGAATCGTTGCCCGATATACGGCCCCGGCTTTGAGTGTGCCCCCACGGCCACGCTAGTCAGAAGCAGCGCGCGGCGTGAGCGAGCGCTGCATGATGACGACATCGAGCAACCGGCCGAACTTCTCGCCGACATTGGAGAGCGTGCCCACGTGCTTGAACCCCAGCTTGCGATGCAGGCCGATCGATGCGGCGTTGTAACTGTCACCGATAAAGGCAAGCGCCTGGCGAGCGCCGTCGGCGCGTAGCGCCGTTAAGACTTCGCTAAGCAGCAACGCGCCAGCGCCTTGGCGTAAGGTCGTCGGCGCTGCGTACACCGAGACTTCGAAGGTCCCTAGATAGGCCGCCCGTTCGCGGTAACGCGTGGCGTAGGCAAAGCCCATGACGCGGCTGAGGTCGTTCGCCGGCGAAGCCACCAGAAACGGCCAGCCCTCGCCGACGATTCGGCCCCACCGCGCGGTCATCTCGTCGAGGTCGGGAGGCTCGACTTCGAATGAGCCCGTGCCTGAAAGGACATGATGGGCGTAGATCAGCTGCACGAATTCAAGGTCCTGCTGGAAGCAGGGGCGCACGATCAGGGGAGTCCGCTCCGCGCTCATACGACGTCCGGTGGCGCGGTTTACCCCAGCGGGTCAAGGCCGTTCACGTGATGCCAACGGCTCGTTGGTAAGATCGCCGCAAAATGTCGGTGGGTTGGACTGGGGCGGCTCGGGTGATTGGCCTGGGTTTGGCGGCGGCGGCTTTGCTCGCCTGCGCTTCCATGCCTGCGCCCATCTCCGCCCCGATCGGTCCGGCCCCCGTCGCGCCGCCGCCGGACCTGTCTAGCGGGGCGCCGTATGTCGCCGATTACGCGGCGAACCTGCAATGCGTGCCCTTTGCAAGGCAAGCGTCTGGAATCGCCATCTTCGGCGATGCCAACACGTGGTGGCGGCGCGCGGCCGGCAGATATCCGCGCTCCTACTTGCCGGCGGCGGGCTCGGTGTTGGTCATCCGGGGCTTCCGGGATATCGGCCGCGGTCACGTCGCGGTAGTGCGACGCGTCGGTGCGGACCGCATCATCTTCGTCGATCATGCAAACTGGTTGAATGGCGGCGAGATCAGCGTTGGCGTTCCGGTGCTCGATGTGTCGGCGAACAACGACTGGAGCGAGATCCGCGTCTGGCATGTTCCCGGCGCGCATTGGGGCGGCCGCGTTTACCAGGTGGAAGGCTTCATCCACCCGTTCGCGCTGCAAGCGGCGATCGGCTAGTGTGCGCGTTAAGATGTATTGATGATTTCCGGTGACTAACGTTAACGCGAGTAATCAGTTGAGCAGAACAACATCTAGTCTTGCCGCGCTTTGTTTACCATAGCCAACAGACCTTTCTAAGAGTTCAGCTGCGTAATTAGGCGTTCTTTAACTCCAGTCGCGCGTTTCTGTGTGCCAGTTTGGGGCATGAGCCCGCCTGGGCTTCACAGGGCATGTTGGACACCCGCGCGATTCTCCTCGCGGCTACGGCCGTTGTCGGCATTGCCGGCTTCCCGACCGACGCCGATGCGTTGACGCCGTTGTCGATGGACCTCGCCATCGATCCCGATGTCGCCGTTGGTCCTTCACAACACGCTACGCTCGCGCCGCGCGCTTTTGAGCGTGCGCCCGACGCAGCGTACGAACCGATCGCGCGCATCACCAACAATCGCGCGCAATTGCAGTGCGTTCCGTTTGCGCGCCGCGAGTCCGGCGTCGAGATTTACGGCAACGCGAACACCTGGTGGCGCCAGGCGCAAGAGCGCTACGAAACGGCCCTGACGCCCGAAGAGGGGGCAGTGCTCGTCCTGGAAGGTTACGCCACTACCAGCCGCGGCCATGTCGCTGTCGTAAAAGAGGTTGTTTCACCACGACTGATCATCGTCGATCATGCCAATTGGCTAAACCGGGGTGAGATCACGCGCGACGTCCCGGTGATGGACGTTTCGGAAGCGGGCGATTGGAGCGAGGTCCGCGTGTGGCATGTGCCTGGCCGCCACTGGGGCGGGCGCACCTACACCGTACAAGGCTTTATTTTGAACGTGCTAGCTGAAACGGCCCAGCAGCGGCGGGCAACTGCTCAGACGGCTTCCGCTGCACATCCAGTCCCGGTGGGTTAGGCGGCGTCGTCAGGGGTCAGCGCCGACGCCTCGGCATCGCTCGTCACGCCGAAATCTTGAGACTTGCGCCCCTGATCCGCGAGATTGATGCCTTCGGCGGAAAGGCCCAGACGTAACAATTCCCGCACAGCCGCCGCCCGGCTCGGCATGCGCCGCGAGAACCGCCAGTCATCCAGGGCTTTGAGTTCATCTTGCGTCAGCATGATCTGCAGACGCTCGTCACGGTTCAAGTCAGCCATGGCCGTGTCCCGGTGCCCAACTACGTCACATCCAAATGAGTAACAGGCTCATATAGCTCATTTTATGCGTGTGGCGTTTTTTGGCGCAAGTGGGGGTATTTAGCCAAGTACAAGTTTAGATAAATGGAAGTATTGAGCCGGATACTTTGGACATTGCCGAATAAAAAGTATAAATCGCGCTAGACTTATGTGCTGCACGAGTTAGTTTTGTTCTTACGGACAACGCTCATTTATTGGCGTATCCGGCCAGAGTCCCGATCATGTCAAGCAGTAAGACCAAACCAGTGTCAGCCGGCGCCATGCGCTGGTTACGCGCCCTATTCGGCGGCCGGAAGTCAGAGCCCCCTACAGGCGCCTCGCTGGCGAGCCAGCGCAAACTCCCGCCGATCGACCACGTCGTGTCGCGCGTGGGACGAGAACCGTCCTCCGACTGAATCCGCCGCGCGCGGTAGTTTCATCGCTTGCAAAGCCGCACTAGCTTGCGCGCCTCGGCTGTCGGGCCGGGCACGGAGGTGATTGGATGAGCAACACCGCAGCTGCGCCGGCAGGCGTCCGGGCTGTGCGGAAGGCGAAAGCCGCGCCCGTTCGGCGCGGCGGCGTTCCCATGTTGCGATCGATCACCAAGAACTTTGTCTGGGAAGTGTTCATTCTCAGCTGCATCGTCGCGAACGCCGCGATCCTCGGCTATGGCGCGCATCTTGGCGAAGACAATCCCTATCATGTGCGCATCGAGCAGTTGAATCTGCTCTTCCTGCTGATTTTCACGGTCGAACTGCTCATCGAGTTTCTCGCGCAGGGACCTTCGCGCTATCTGCGCAATGGCTGGAATATTTTTGACGTTGTAGTGGTGGGGCTGAGCTACGTTGCACTCAATCCCGCTGTCTCCGCGCTGCGGACCTTACGCGTGGTGCGGGTTTTTCGTCTGATCAGCGCGGTGCCGCAAATGCGGCGAGTCGTTGAGGCGTTGTTCAGTGCAATGCCCGGCATTCTCGCAACGCTCGCGATCCTCGGCATTGTGTTTTACATCGGCGCCGTGATGGCCACGACGCTGTTCCAAGGCGCGCCGGGCTTTCGCAATCTCGGCGAAAGCGCGCTCACTTTGTTTGCGTTGTCGCAATTCGACGGATGGGGTGAGACGATCGGGCGATTGCAGCCCGATTTTCCCTACGCTTGGTTATTCGTGATGAGCTTTACGTTCATCGCCGCGTTCGCGGTGTTGAACCTCTTTATCGGCGTTATCGTCGAAGCCGTGCAGCAGGCGCCGCATGAGGCGATCCACGAAGAACTCGAAGACATCGAAAGCGAAGTGGAAGACATCGCCGATGCGCAGGAGGACGCGGCGGTGATCCAGCGGCGGCTGCTGGACGAGATCCGGGCGCTCCGCGCCGAGGTGGCCGCACTGCGCAGCCAAGCGCCGCCCGCTTAGCGCAGGACTGGCGCCGTTTGCCGCCATGGGCGACAATAAGGGCATGTCCGTCTGGTCCCGAATTGTAGAACTGGCTGCGCGCGCCTTCGACCCGGAGGCCGATCCGCCCGAGTTTAACGAGGAATGCGCGCCCCGTCCCAACGACGTGGGGTTCACCGCGGCGGTCATCGGACTCGCTGCGAAGATGGCCAAAGCGGACGGCTGCACGACTGAGGCCGAAATGGCCGCGGCCGCCCAGGTCTTTCGGCCCCCGCCGGGTGAAGAGGAGAATTTCCGTCGCGCTTTCATGCTTGCCCAGCAGACTGTGTTAGGATTTGAGTCCTACGCCAAACAAATCGGCCGAAAATACCGTGCTCGTCCGTGCCTGCTGGAAGACGTGCTCGACGGCCTATTTCACATCGCGGGCGCAGACGGGCGCGTAAGCGAGGCCGAGCTCACATACCTGGAAGACGTGGCTGGTCATTTCGGCTTCAGTGACTTGGAGTTCCGTCGCATCAAGGCGACCAATCTGGGCCCCGAGGCGGGGGACCCTTACGCCATCCTCGGCCTGCTGCCCGGCGCGAGCATGGAGGAGGTGCGCCAGGCCTGGCGGCGCAACGCGGCGGAGAACCATCCGGACCGCATGCTGCAGCGCGGCGCGCCTCCGGAATTCGTGGAAATCGCGCGCGACAAGACGGCGGCGATCAACGGGGCCTACGCACGCATACGTGAAGAGCTGAGCGTCGAGGCGAAATAACCACGGCGTCCATGCGCCGCGAGGGCGCCTTATTGAACCCCCATCGTACCCGGCCATATTGGACTTGAGGAGTTCGACCGCATGAACGCGACCGCCGACTTTGGCTCTACCGCACTCAGCGCATTCGCGCGGGCGGCCGGGCTTCTGGCGTTGGCTGTTGGGGCGGCGCTGGCCCTCGTGTTTGCGTTCGCCGCCGCCCTGGTGGTCGGCCTCATGATCCTTGGCGCGGCCATCGGCCTGCGTTTTGCGCCGCGGCCAAAACGCGCTCCCGCCGGTTCCAATGTACTCGAGGCGCGACGCACGCCCAGCGGCTGGGTCGTCGAAACCTCGACCCGGCGCTAAAGCCTGACCTTCCCTGATCCTTGCCGCGCCGGCACAATGGGCGCGCACGCATGACCCAGTATGTCGATCGGCCGTCCCCAAATTTTGACGCGCGCACGCGTCCGATCGATCTTGTCGTTCTGCACTATACCGGCATGCAAGATGCGGAGATCGCGCTGCAGCGCCTCACCGATCCTGCGCCGACGGCAGGCGCCTATCCTGGTCCTTGGCAATCCTTCGACGTCGTCCCGGACGCGCCGCTGCCACGGGTCAGCGCCCACTACGTCGTCGACGAAGCAGGACGCATCTACAGTCTCGTTCCTGAGGAGCATCGCGCCTGGCACGCGGGCGCCTCGAGCTGGGAAGGCGAGGGGGACGTCAACGCGCGCTCGATCGGGATCGAGATCGTCAATGGCGGGCACGATTTTGGCCTGCCGGATTTTCCGGAGGCGCAAATTGCGGCGGTGATCGGGCTCTTAGGCGATATTTTCCAACGATGGCCGACGCTGACGCCAGCGCGCGTGGTTGCGCATTCGGACATCGCGCCGGAGCGGAAAGAAGATCCCGGCGAGAAGTTCCCCTGGAAGCGCCTCGCCGATGCCGGCGTCTCGATCTGGCCCAAGCAGATCGCATTCGCCGTCCAGCCGGGCGAAGACCGCGTCGGGCGCGTGCAGCAGCAACTCGTGGCGATCGGCTATGGCGTCGAAATGACGGGCGTTATGGACGCGGCTACGCGTGCGGCCTTGCGGGCGTTCCAGCGCCGTTTCCGGCCCTCCAATGTGGATGGAATGATCGACGACGAGACGCAGATGCTTCTGGCGTCGCTGGCGCAGCAATCGGTTTCCACCTAAATAGAACACGCCAGTCGGCCGGACGGCCGCGGGTGCGCAAGCA
>CAZIOD010000009.1:0-48639 GCA_964540785.1 uncultured Terricaulis sp. | reverse complement strand
GTCTGTTCGGCCCCGAATTCGGCCACGGCAAGGGCTTCGACCTGCCGCGGCTGAAATGCGCGATCGCCCAATTGTGCCGCCATACCAGCGTGCCGCCCGTGATCCACGTCGCTGGCACCAACGGCAAGGGTTCGACCATCGCCTATATGCGCGCCATCGTCGAAGCGGCCGGGATGAAAGCGCACGCCTTCACCAAGCCGCATCTTCTGCGCCTGACCGAGCGCTTCAGCGTCGCCGGTGGGGAAGTGGACGAGGATACGCTGATCGACGCCGCCGAGCGGGTGGCGGCGATCGAGCCCGCCCTCTCGCAATTCGATGCGCAAGTAGCAGCGGCGCTGCTCTTGTTCAGCGAAACGCCGGCCGACGTCGCCTTGATCGAGGCGGGCATGGGCGGACGCTACGATTCCACCAACGTTTTCGATTGGCCCTCGCTGAGCGTGATCACGCCGATCGCGCTCGATCACCAGGACGCGCTGGGCGCGAGCATCGAGGAAATCGCGCGCCACAAGGCCGGCATCTTGAAGCGGCATGTGCACGCGATAACCGCAAAAATGGACGAGGCCGTGTTCCGGGCTATCGAAGACGGGGCGCCCAAGCCGCACCTGGCCCCCATCTTGCGCGGCGGCGACGATTGGGATGCGCACGAAAGTGCGGGGCGGCTGATTGTGAAGACGGAATGGCGCGAACTCGATCTGCCCCTGCCCGCGCTCTCGGGCGCGCACCAGATCGACAACGCAGGTCTGGCGATCGCAGCGCTGCAATACTGGCGTAATTTCGACGACGACGAATTCGCGCGCGGCGTCGCCAACGCGCGCCTACCGGGGCGTCTGCAGCCGCTGACGGGCGGGGCCATGAGCGCGGCGATCCGTGCGGGGGGCGGCGAAGTGTGGGTCGACGCTGCGCATAACGCGCATGCGGCGCAAGCGCTGGCGCGGTGGCTGGCCGACATGAACAACAGACGTCCGGCGCCGGCGGTCGCCATTATCGGCATGCGCGCGCGCAAGGACGCCGAGGCGTTCATCGGCGCGCTCGCGGGCGTTGTGAATCGCGTGATCGGCGTGCCGCTTGGCGATGCGCACGTGGCGCCCGCCGCAATCGCGGCAATCTGCGACCGGTTCGGCATTCGTGCGTCCGCGACGCCGTCGCTCAATGCGGCGATGAGCGAAGCAGCGAAGTTTCCTGCGCCGCGCGTGCTGATCTGCGGATCGTTCTTGTTGGCGGGCGAGGCGCTCGCAGAGGAGAATGCTTAAGCGCGATGCTGCGCGTCGGACGCGGGAATGCTCTCGTTCAACCACTCGACGATCTTGGATTTCGGCATCGCGCCCACCTTGGTGGCGGCGACCTTGCCATCCTTGAACACCATCAGCGTCGGGATGCCGCGCACGCCATAACGCCCCGGCGTCATGGGGTTCTCGTCGATATTGAGTTTCGCAACCGTGACCCGGTCCCCCATTTCGCCTGCGATTTCTTCCAGCGCGGGGCCGATCTGCTTGCATGGGCCGCACCATTCCGCCCAAAAATCCACCAGGACGGGACGGCCGGATTTCAACACGTCGGCCTCGAAACTGTCGTCCGTAATCTTGGTGGTGGCCACGGCAGGCTTCTCCTGAAATCGCGGAATCGGTCCGCACGATGTAGGCTTGAAGACTTAACGTTTCAACCTTGCTGGAAGCGTCGCAACGCAGTGTCGAGTAAGCCGTTCGGCAGCGGCATCAAGGCCGGCGCTTCGGTCCACAAAAGCCCGCATTCAATACGTTTGGCCGGAAAAATGCTGCGCAACACGTCGCGATAGAGCGCCAGCTGCAAAACGTATGCGGGCGGCGCATTCTCGGCCTGTCGCGGCGCCGGCCGGTCGGTCTTGAAGTCGACAAGCAACACGCGGTCTCCTTCGATTGCGAGCCGGTCGATGACGCCCCGCACCGCTCTTCCCGCGGCCTGCCCGACGATCGGCGCTTCGGCGCGGCTTTGCGCGCCAAAGGCCGCAGCGAATCGCGGATCGTCGATCACGGCAAGCGCTTCGCGGACGTAGTCGTCGATTTCGCTTTCCTGTGCGCCTTGACCAGCGAGCCACGAGCGTGCGGCGTCGGCGCGCCGGGCTGGCGTAATCTCGGGCAGACGCTCGAGCAAGCCATGGATCAAACGACCGCGGCGGAAGCGCCGCTGTCCGTCGCTCCGGGGGGAAAAAAGCGACGCGTCCTGATGTGCGATGCGTGAAGGTGCGGCGCGGTCGAGCCGTTCAACATGCGCCGCCAGCTGCTTCGCCCAGCCTGGCAGCGGCGTTTGCACTCGTTCCTGCTCCTCGCGCGCATCGGCAGTGCTCAGAGCGCCGAGCCGCAAGCCCTCGCCATACGGCGTCGCGCAAGGCGTTGCGCCCAACTTGTGTAACGCCTGCTCGACCGCAAGGCGCCAACTCTCCTCCGACTCGCCCTGGCGCCATTGCGCACCGCAGACGATGAGCCGGTCACGTGCGCGCGTCATCGCAACATAGAGCAGCCGCCAGTGCTCGCCGAGCATCCGCGCCTCATGCGCGGCGCGCGCCGCGGCGCACTTGGTGTCGTCATCGCCTTTCCGGAGCGAGAAATAGGGCCCCGCGTCATCGTCGAAGATGAGGCCGTCCTCGGTTTTGTCCTTCGCCTCGCTAGTGCAATCCGGCAAGATGACGACGGGCGCTTCTAACCCCTTGGCGCCGTGCACGGTCATCACGCGCACGGCGCCGCTTTCGGCCTCCAATTCACGCTTGACCTGTCCAGCATCGACTTCGATGTCGTAGAGGAAGCGCTGCAGCGACGGCGCCTCCTGCGGCGCCAGATGCAGCGCGCGCTGAAGTAGCTCCTCCAGCGGATCGCGCGTTTCCGCGCCAAGCCGCGCGAATACGCGCTCCCAGCCCGTCGCGCCATCGTGCGGCGTC
This sequence comes from uncultured Terricaulis sp., assembly GCA_964540785.1. Lineage (GTDB taxonomy): Bacteria > Pseudomonadota > Alphaproteobacteria > Caulobacterales > Aquidulcibacteraceae > Vitreimonas. The sequence goes on along the minus strand of CAZIOD010000009.1, from coordinate 45,731 downwards.
TCCAGGGCCCAGCTCAGGAATGCAAATGGATCGTTCCCGGCGCGGGCGGTCAGCTCCGCGACGAACGCGCGTGTAAATGCGTATTTCTCGTCGGTCGTCGCCATCAAGCGCGCATGCAGCGTCTCATACCGACGCCCGTAGGCGAGAGGAAAGATGTCCGCGTCGTCGTCGTCGAGGTTGCACCAAGGCCCTTTCAGCATGCATGCGAGCGCAAGGTCGTCGTCCGGATCGAGCGCAACACGGATCAGTGCAAGGCAATCTTCAACCGCAAGCTCATCGCGCAGCACCATGCGGTCGGCGCCGGCGACGGGCAGGCCTGCGCGCTTCAACGCCTTGATGAGTTCGCGGAACATCGCGCCGCGCGTTCGCACCAGCGCCAGCACATCGCCGGCCTGCATTGGCCGCGGCGTGCGCGTATTTTTGTCCCAGACGGCCTCGCGCGCCTGAATCATTTCCTTAACGCGAGCCGCAATAGACTTGGCAAGTTGGGCATGGACGCTGACGCCTGTTTCGAGGTCCATCGGCGCATCCCAGGGGGCCGAATCCTGCGCAGGCGTGCGCATCGCCAGCGGCCACACTTCGACCACGCCATTCTCTTGCGCGCGCGCGGCAAGGTGGGAGATTGCGTCATGTTCGCCGATCGAAGCGGTGACAATCTCCTTGTCGGCGAACACCATATCCACGGCACGAAGGATTTCCGGCGTCGAGCGGAACGACGTTTCCAGCACCGGCGCCGCGAAAGCCTGTTTGGCGTGATCCGCTCGTTTCGCCAGCGTCTGCGCCTCTTGTAGAAATCGGTCAGGATCGGCGCCTTGAAAGGCATAGATACTTTGTTTGGGATCACCGACCGCAAAGATCGTGCGCGGGCGCAGCCGCGCGCCGGCGCCTGCGAAAAACTCGTCCTGTAACGGCGCGATCAGATCCCATTGCCTTGGACTGGTGTCCTGCCCTTCATCGATCAAGATGTGATCAAATCCGCCGTCCAACTTGTACAACACCCAAGGCGCCGCGTCGGATCGGTGCAGCAGCGCGTGGGCGTGTTCGATGAGGTCGTCGAAATCCAGGGCGCCGGCGCGTTGCTTGGCCCCCTGATAGGTGCGATCCAACATCAGCGCGAGCTGCAGCGAAGCGATCGCATCGTCGGCGCGTTCGATAGCGGTTAGCGCCGCGCGCACCTCGATGCAGCTTTCTGCGAAGCTGCGCACCTGCGGCTCAAGCGACGAGTGCTTCCTCCGCAAACCGGCGGTGACGAAATTCTGGTAGAGTTTGCCGGTCCCGCCCGCTGTGAATGCGAAGGCGAAACATTTGGAGAGTGCGTCGGGGGACGCGCTCTCGACACACTCAAGCGCCGCGCCAAGCCGATCTGCCGCGTTCTGGTCTTGCGCCGTCCCCGTCCTTAGAAGGCGTTCCGCTTCACGCAGCTTTCTCCAATCGTGACGGGCAACGAACTCGGCGGCGACTTGCTCCGCAGACTGGCGTACGCCGTGTCTGTTGCGCAACTGAGCTTCAGCCAAGGCTGCGCTGTCATGGCGTTGTGCGAAACGATGGAATTCTCCGCGGCGTAGGGCCAAGCGGTCCAGCAGCCGATCCAACGCGTCGCCACTAAGACGGGTGGCGAAGCGATGGAACGCCTCGACGGGCGCATCGGCGCCTAGGGCGGTCTCGACGCGCGCCTGGGCCAGCAAGGCCGCCGCGCGCGCTTCGTCGGCGATGTCAAAGCCAGGCGGGACGGCAGCTTCCAGCGGAAAGCGCGCAAGTAATCGCTCGCAAAAGCCGTGAATGGTCTGAATCTTGAGCCCCCCCGGCGTTTCCAGCGCTTGCGCGAACAACGCGCGCGCGCGTCCGGCGTCGGCGTCCTTGGCGCCCAGCTCGCGCAGGCCGGCAGCGAGGTCTTCGTCCGAGGCCACGCACCACCCGCCCAGCCGCTCGAACAGACGGCGTTGCATCTCCGCCGCAGCCGCTTTCGTGTAGGTGATGCAGAGAAAGGCAGAAGGCTTGGATCCTTCAAGCAGAAGTCGCGCAATGCGATCGACCAGTACTTTGGTTTTGCCCGAACCGGCATTCGCGGTGACGAACACCGACTGCTTGGGATCGGCTGCGGCGCGCTGATTGGCGGTGGCGGCGTCGAGGGCGCGGCTCATTCGTCCAGCTCCGCATCGGCCCATTCCTTGCGGCGAGCCAACTGGTCGTAATCGTCGTAGGGCTTGATGAATTGCACGCGCGGCTTGGACAGGAAGGGCTGATCGGCCTGTGCATAGCGATGGAGCAATTTCTCGAGCGCCTTCAGGGCTTTTTCGCCCTCCGCGTGCGCATCGAGGTCGAGCGGCCGCGGTGCGGGCTCGGTATTCCCAAAACGCCAATACCCCAGTTCGGTCGCCAGCGCCTTGGGAACATCGGTAAAGGCGCCGCGCGCCAGCATCGCCGCCTCCAGGGGCAGTTGCGGCGCCAGACCCGACTGTACTTGACTCGCGGTGGCGGGTGCGCCGGTCTTGAAGTCGAAGATCGCGACATGGTTCGCCGCGATCTCGATGCGATCTGCGATACATGAGAGCGCCACGCCGTTCACGTCGAGTACGCCCTTTTTCTCGCGAAACACCTGCGCGCCGAGCGCGCGTCGTTCTTCGAACCAGGCAATCAGCGCTTTCACCGATATCATAAGCCGCGCACGCTCTGCAGCTCGACGTTCGGGCGGAATACCGGCGGCGAGAAGCTCTTCGTCGAGAAGGTCGCTGAGCCGCTGAGGGTCAGTCCCGTCCTTGAAGCGCTCGATGGCTTTGTGCACGGCGCTGCCGCGCTCGGCGTAGCTCGCAACATAACCGATGGGCCTGAGTACTTCGATGCCGAGAATGCGGCGCGCGTAGATGGCGTAGGGATCGCGGATGAGAGTTTCCACCTGCGTCACCGAGATCCGCTTCAAACGTCTCTCCGCAGGCGGCCTCGGGCGCGGGATACGCGGAGCACGCTGTGTTTTGGGCGCATGTAGCGCGCGCGCCCACGCCACATAGGAGTCTGCTTTTTCGAGCTTGGCGTCGGCGCCTTGCACCAGCGTCAGCAGCCGCCAAAGCCAACGCGAGGCGAGCGTCGGCGACCCTTCCCGGCGCAAAGCTCGCGTCAACACGACGTTGGGAGCATTGGCCAGCTGCGCGAAATCGTGGGCGGCCAAGCCAATGCGCGCATCGAGCGACGGCAAGCCAAGAGCCGCACGCATGGTGCGAGATAGGAACGGATCTTCCCCGGGCGCGGCGGGCCAGACGTTCTCGTTGAGTCCGCCGAGAATCATCAGATCTCGCCGCTGCAATCGCGCTTCCAGCAGGCCCCAAATGGCGACGCGCGCATCGCCGCCAGGCGCCGGCGGCACATCGCGGCCCTCCAAGAGGCGCATGAACATGCGCGGCGCAGCAGCGCACGACATGGCGCCGAGTTCGTCGCCATAGGCGATCGTTTCGCGCAAGAGTTCAGCGCAAAACTCGCCGTCCCGCCCGGCCCACGCTTCCGCGCCGGCGACGTTCTCCATGGCCGCGGCGAGCGCATCGGCGAATGCCGTCAGCGTCACCTCCTCTCGCGCCATGGCCGCGCAAAGCGGCGACAGCGCCTCCTCGGTTTTTGCGACGAGCGCTCGCGCGCGCTCCCATTCGTCCAGCAGGGACGCCAGCTCGTCGAAAGTATGATGGCGCCGGGGCCCACGCAGCGCGACGTGCTCGAGCGTCGCCCGCGCCAGCTTGTCGCGCGCAAGCACCACGCGCGGATGCTTCAGCAGCGCACTGAGCGAAACGGGTTCGGAGGCGTCGCGCGCGAGTTCGCAAAGCAGCGCAAGCAACATGCCCGCTTCGGTTTCTCGCAGCGGACGGCCATGCGAAACCGCAGGAAAAACGCCCCAACGCGCCAGCTTGGACTCGACACGGCGCGCCAGACCCACGTCCGGCGTCACCAGCGCAGCACTAGCGTCATCGCGCTCCAGCGCTTCACGCAACAGGAGCGCGATGGCGGTCGCCTCCTCATCTTCCGTCGCAGCCTCGATCAAGCGCAGGCCTTCAATGCCCGCGGTGACGAATTTAGCCCCGCCCGCCGCCCTGAGGCGCGCAAGCCAATCAGCTGTCTTTTCAGCAGGCGCCAGCGCCTCGCGAATGAGGACGCGCCGCGCGCGGCCCCGTTCGGTTTCAGCGGCCAGCAACGGAATCTCCTCGCGCGATACGCCGAGCGCAGCGAGAGTTTCCTTCAAGGCGTGCTGCGGATGCTGGTCGCCAAGCAAGAACCAGGATTCTTCGTCGAGATCGGCGTCAAGCCCGGGCAACACGACAACGCCGCGCGGCAGACCGGCGACCACGCGCATCAGGTCCCGAGTCGTGGCGATCGACCCGGTGGAGCCAGCTATCACAATCGGCCGCGTGGGCGGGCGTTCGCGCCACTGTGCGGCCAGTGCGCGCCGCAGTTCTGCGCCATGCGCCGCGAAATCAGAGAGCCCGTGCTCTCTCAAATGCGCCGGCCAAAACTTAGCTACGATTTCGAGAAACGCGGCAGAGCTCGCCCAATGGCGCGCGAGGTCCTTCTCCTCGACAAGCTCTGGCAATTTCTCCCAAGCGACGCGATCGACGGTCGCAGCACTGTCGAGCAGTTTTACGAGCTCGTCCGCAAGGGCGATCGCGCGAGCCGGATCTTCAACACCATGCTCGGCTCGCGCGCGCCGGCGGATGAGCGAAGCGAACAGCAGCCGGCGCTGCATCCGGGCGACCGGCGGCGGGATATGCGCGCTGAGCGGATCGGCGCCCCAGACATCGGGGTCGTCGTCAGCATAGGGATCGCCGAGCGGACGGATTGTCGGCAACAGGGCCGCGCCGCCGAGCCGCTTTGCGAACGCGTCGATCAGGCCGCGCGCAGCGCGTCGGTTCGGCAACAAGATTAGCGCGTCCGCCAGCGCGAACGGATCGTCTCCAGGCGCCAATGCGTCAACGAGGGCGTCCGCCAGGAGATCGAGGAAGGGCGCAGAGGCCGGCGCCGCGAGAATCCGAGGCGCTGGGCCGTCGAAAAGTCCGAGTCTGCGCCCGCTCATGCGCTGGCGGCCGCGCCTGCCAAGCGGGTTTCGGCCTGGACGCGCGCCTCGGGATCGCCGACATGCATCCAAAAACCGCCAAGCGGCGCGCCATGCAGACGGCCCTCAGATGCGAGCCGGCGCCAGATGCGCGTGAATGAAAACGGTTCGAGCGGCTCTCCGTCGACGATTGCGGGATCGACGATTTGAACGCCCATATAGGCCCACGGCGCCTGCGGCATCGCATCGCGAAAGGCGAGTTCGCCGCGCTCGTTCAAGAAGAAGTCCCCGGCCCCGTCGAAACCGAGACATTGGCTCTTATCAGCCAGCATCAGCCGCGCGCTCATGCGCGCAGGATCGAAGCCTTTAGCCAGGCGCGCGATGGCCGAGCCGGCCGGCTCGTCCCAGACCGAATCGATATTACTGACGACGATGGGCGCGTCGCCAAGCAGAGTTCGCGCCTGCTTGAGAGCGCCTCCTGTTTCCATCAGCCGCGCACGCTCATCGGAGATGACGATTTCGATGTCGCGCCGCCGCCTTACGTGCGCTTCGAGCAGATCGGCAAACGCATGTACGTTGACGACAGCGCGCTGAACGCCCGCCTGCGCCAAGCGATCGAGCACGTGATCGATCAGGGTGCGGCCGGCGACCGTGACGAGCGCCTTGGGCCGATCGTCGGTCAACGGCTTCATGCGCGTGCCAAGCCCCGCCGCAAGCACGAGAGCGCTCTTCGGCGTCACGCCGCGCGCTCCAGATACGGCCGCGCAACGTCTTCGACGAACGCGCGGGCGTCCGCCAGCGCGGGATGCTTTAGATTGCGGGCCAGATGACCCCACTCGCGCGGCATGAACGCCGCGTATTTTGTTTTGCCCTCATGCGAGAGCTGCGCGAAGCGTCCGAGGATGCGCATTGCATTGAGCGCGCCCAGGACCGCGAGCTCGCGACGGAAAGCCCCGTCGTCCGCGCCCGTGGCGTCGAGATAAGTGCGGATCGCCGCTTCACGGGCGGCGTCGCTGACATCGCGGCGCGCATCGTCGAGCAGCATCGCGAAGTCCCAACCCCGCCAGCCGCGTACTGCGTCCTGATAATCCAACAGGCCAACGCGCTTCAGCCCCTCGCGTTCAGGCATCCAAATGAGGTTCTCGGCGTGATAGTCGCGGATGGTGAAGGCGCGCGGAAAGCCCAGCGCTTTCACGATCAGTGCGTCGCGTACGCTCTCCCATCGCGCACGGTCCGCGTCCGTCATGCGCACTTCAGCCGCCTGCGGCATCCACTGCGCGAACAAGTCGGCGTTCACTTCGAGCGCGAGCGCATCGTATTCCAGCAGCGGCCAGCTTATCCCGCCCGGGCCAATCATGCGGGAGGGCGCTTCAACCGCATGTACCTGTGCGAGCACCTCGGAGGCCGCACGATAAAGCCGGAGTTCGTCGGCGCCATCCTCGATGACCCGCGCGTAAAGCGCGTCGCCGAGATCCTCGAGCACCAAGTAGCCGGCTTGCAGATCAGCTCCGTAAATCTCCGGCGCGCCCAAGCCTATCGAATTGAGGTATTGCGTGACGGCGGCGAACGCTTCCACACGCGACGCCGCAAGGCGCGCCATGGCGTTCCAGCCGAGCTGCCGGCGTTCGGCCGGCGTGGCCCCGGGGGGACACGGCAAAGTCTCCGCCGTCGGGGGTGCGTCCATCAGCACCGCGCGCCGTCCGTCGGCGGCGACCAGGCGCTCGTAGCGGCGCGTGGAGGCGTCGCCGGCCAACGCCAGACGTTGTGCTTCTGCGAAGCCGGTATCTGCAAGAAGCCGTCGAAGCGCATCAGACCGTTGCAAGTCGTTCTCTCCAAGCGCCATGCGCCGTCAGCTTGGCTCGCCGCCCATCGCCTTCCGGCGCGAGCTCAATATCGAGTCGGTCACGCGGCAATTGTCCGTCCAAGCGCTCCGGCCACTCGATCAGCGTGGCGGCCGTCGCGAACGCATCCTCAAGGCCCAGCTCCCATGCGTCGTCGGGTCTTTTCAGACGGTAAAGATCGACGTGCCATAGCTCGCCGCGCTGTCCTTCGTAGGTCTGCACCAACGTATAAGTGGGGCTGGGCGCTTCTTGATGCGCCCCCGTCCAGGCCTCAATTACCCCGCGCGCCAGAGTGGTTTTGCCGGCGCCAAGATTCCCGGCAAGACACACCAGGTCGCCGCATACAAGCTCTGCGCCTAAACGCCGCCCCAGCGCCTGCGTGGCGGGGGCGTCGGGCAACGCGATCGAGCGCGAATCAACGAGGACGGGAACGCTCACGGCCTGGGATGCTGCCTTCGGGGAAGCGCGGCATCAAGGGCGCCTTGCGCCTCCGCTGCAAGCGCCTCTAACACTAACCCGCTGTGACATCGGGCGAAATCAAGCGAGTGATCATAATCGGCGCCGGCCAGGGCGGCGGCGATACGGCGCAACGGCTGCGCCAGGGCGGCTTTGCCGGCGATATCACGCTCATTGGCGAAGAACCCTGCGCGCCATATCAGCGCCCGCCGCTCTCCAAGGCCTACCTCAAAGGCGAGTTGGCGATGGAGCGCCTACTGCTGCGGCCGGCGAACATGTATGCCGAAGAGCACGTCAGCTTTCTCTCGCCGTTGAAGGCGGTCTGGATTGACCGCAGCAACAAACGCGTGCGCGTCGAGGGTGGGCGCGAACTGCCCTACGATGCGCTCGTGATCGCGACCGGCGCGCGGCCGCGGCGATTACCGCTTGTCGGCGCCGATCTGGACGGCGTGCACCTTTTCCGCACTGTTGCTGATGTCGACGCGATCCGTCCACATTTCACGCCAGACGCGAAACTCGTTGTGATCGGCGGGGGATTCATCGGACTCGAGGTCGCCGCCGTCGCCCGGCAATGCGGGCTGCACGCCACTGTAGTGGAGACGGCCGTGCGGCCGTTGGCGCGGGTGACAAGCCCCGAGGTGGCCGGCTTCTTCCTGGATGAGCATACCCGTCACGGCGTACGCTTCGTGCTTGGCGGGAAGCCAGCCATCCTCAAGGGTGAAGAGCACGTGACGGCCGTCTGCTTGGCGGACGGCCTGGAGATCAAGGCCGATCTAGTGATCGCCGGCGTCGGCGTCACGCCGGAGACCACCTTGGCACAGCAGTGCGGTCTTGCTGTCGACGACGGCATCGTTACAGACAGCCAGTGCCGCACGTCAGATCCAGCTGTCTTCGCCATCGGCGACTGCGCGCGCCGGCCAATGACGCATTACGGAGAGCGCCTCGTCCGGCTCGAAAGCGTCCACAATGCCGTCGAAGGCGCTAAAATCGTGGCGGCGACACTCCTCGGCCATACCCATATCGAGGAAGCGCCGTGGTTCTGGTCCGATCAATACGACTTGAAACTGCAGATTGCCGGCCTTTTTCAGGGTTATGACCGGGTTGTGTTCCGTGGCGTCATGGCTGACCGGGCTTTCGCCGCCTTCTACTACCAGGGCGATCGGCTCATCGCCGTAGATGCCGTGAACCGTCCGGGCGAGTATCTGGGCGCAAAAGTGCTGATCCAGACCAATCGGACCGTGTCGCCGAGCGCCCTTGAAGATATGTCGCGTCCGATGAAGGAGATCGTCGCCGCGGCGCGCTGAGATAGGACCCATGCCGAAAATCACGTACATAGATCCATCGGGTAAAGAGCATGTCGTGGAAGCACCGGTCGGGCAGACCGTCATGGAAGCGGCTGTCAAGCACGCCGTGCCCGGCATTGACGCCGATTGCGGCGGCGCCTGCGCCTGCGCGACCTGCCACGTCTATGTCGATCCGGAATGGCTGGATAAGACCGGCGAGCGCAATTCGATGGAAGAATCCATGCTCGATTTCGCCAACGAGGTCGAAGACAATTCGCGCCTATCGTGTCAGATCAAGATCACGGAAGCGCTTGACGGTCTGCTGGTAAGGATTCCGAAGAGTCAGCATTGAGTACACTGCGCCTGCTGCCGCCGCCGCTTTGGGCGCTCGGCTTGCTTGCTGCGACTTATGCTGTGAGCGTGGCGCCCGGCCTGCGCGATCTGCCGGCCATGCCGACGCGCGCCTTCGGTTTGCTCGTAATGATTGGCGCGCTTGCGCTCCTGTTCACGGCGATGCTGCAATTCCGTTGGGCTAATACACAGCTATTGCCGACGTCGGCGACGAACAATGCGCTGGTCACTGGCGGCGTATTCGGCGTGACGCGCAATCCCATGTACCTGGCCATGGTGCAGTTCTGTCTCGGCGGCGCATTGTGGATGGAGCGTCCGGTCATGCTGCTTGCACCGGTGCTGATGTTCGCGGTGGCAAATTTGGCGTTCATTCCGTACGAGGAAGCAAAAATGCGCCGGCAGTTCGGCGCCGCATTCGATTTGTACGCCGCGCGCGTCAGGCGCTGGCTCTGATTTAGGCCCCCTCTTCCTCCAAGGGCGGCTGTTCCTGAGTGTCCTCAAGGTCATCAAGCTCCTGGTCTTCAGGCGCTGCAGCCTCATCCTCTTGCTGTTCCGGCTGAGTTCTCTCTGCTTGCGGCTCGGCCTCGATGGTCTCCGGCATCGTCTCCTCCTTCACCGGCGCCAGCAGCTCAACGTTCTCCGCCGCCGGCAGCGGGGGGATTTCCAACTCAATCACATCGACAGGTTCGCGATCCGGGCGCTCCACACTGAGCGTGTGATAGCCGCGACGTGTCGAGCGACTGGCGCGATCGCCCGCGCGATCGTCACTCACAGCGTTGGCGCTACGCTCGCGGGCGGCCTCGTCATTGCGGCGGGGTTCAAACGCGTGTGCGCGTGCGTCCGAAAACCCTTCTACGGCCCGTTGGAAAGTACGCAATTCGTGCATCTCAGGCAAACCAAGCAGCGGCATGAAGGTCGTGCCGAGAATGACAGCGGAGACGGCGGTCATGTGCCGCGTGCGGGTCAGATCTTTTACAATTTTTCGCCGTGTACTCTTATGCGGACGCATTGGTCTTATCCTTCGTCCAACAAAACGAAGGGGCCGGGGCGAGTGTTTCGACATTCACATCGATGTAATCGCCGCTGCTACCGCAGCCGGCGCTATATGCTGGCATCTGCTGCCTGCGTTGTGCACTGACTGCGTTTCATCGCCGGAACGCCGCAGCTCGGCTGCAGTTCGCTAATCTCAAGTTCAACCATCGGTTGCGCGGTGACGGGCGTGACCGCGGCTGCGATGCGCGGCCCGGTGGGTCTCAGCACCACAACCGGAGGCAGTTCCGGGCCGCCCAACAGTTCCATCGGATCGGCGTCGGCCTCCTCGCGAGCGATTTGCAGGGGCAGTTCTTGTGCGTGCGCCGAGGGGAATACAGCCTCGGCGGGCAAGGAGGTGGCGATCTCGAAGGCCTCGCTGAGCGTCGTCGCCTCACCGCTTCTCAAGCTATGCCACCCCGCGCCGATCGCGCGCGACTCGTATGTGTGCAACGGACCGCCCAGCAAAGGCATGAACGCCGTGCTGGCGAACACGCCGAACAGGGCCACGAACATGGCCATGAAGTGATCGAAGCTGGTGAAGATTGCGCGAAAGCTCATCAGCGCGGGTAACGCAAATGCGGCGATTATGTTGCGTTGCGCGCCGGTAACTTCGTCGTGCAGGCGCTGATTTTCCGAGTTCGCACCGGATACCGTCGGAACAGCTTTCGCAAAGCGCGCTGTCGCCTCGCTTCACGCTTGTCCTGTCGCAAACCAGTTGCCGGCCCGCTGCAAGTTCGCTTGAGTGAACGCTTGGGAGGACGGGGATGCGGGCGCTTCTACTTGCACTTGCGGTGACGATGGCATGGTCAGGCGGGGCCGCGGCGCAGCCCTCAACATCTGAGCGGCAAGCTTTCCATGCGATCTATGAAGAGCTGGTCGAGATTGACAGCTCACCGTCGACCGGCTCTTGCACACGCGCGGCCGAGGCGATGCTCGTGCATCTGCGCGCCGCCGGGTTCTCCGAACAGGACGCCCTGGTGATTGCTCCTGAGAGTGCGCCGGATGACGGCAATCTGGTTGCGGTGCTTCCCGGCACTTCGAGGCAGCGTGCGATGCTCTTGCTGGCGCACATTGATGTTGTCGACGCCCGGCGCGAGGACTGGGAGCGCGACCCATTCACGCTCTATGAAGAGGACGGCTTCCTGTACGGGCGCGGCGCGGCTGACGACAAGGCCATGGCCGCCGTATGGGTGGACCTGATGGCGCGCTTGCGCCGCGAAGGCTTTCGACCGCGCCGGACCATCAAGCTGGCGCTGACCTGCGGCGAAGAAACCTCGAACCGCGTCAATGGCGTCGATTACTTGCTGCGCCACCATCGCGATTGGATGACGGCCGATTTTGCCATCAATGAGGGCGCGGGCGGGGTGCTTTCCGAAGACGGCCGCCCGATCGCGCTCAACGTACAAGCGGGCGAGAAAATCCATCAAGTCTACGCGCTCACTGTCACCAATCCCGGCGGTCACTCCTCGCGCCCGGTGCCTGAGAATGCGATTTATCGGCTGAGCGCAGCGCTCGGGCGCGTCGCGGCGCACCAGTTCCCGATTGAGATCACCCCGGTAACGCGCACTTTTTTCGAGCGCATGGCGCCGATCGTGGGCGGTGAGACAGGCGCGGCAATGACAGCGATTGCGCGCGATCCTGGCGACTCGGCCGCGCAAGCGGTGCTGACGCGCGACGCGAGCTATAATGCGATGATCCGCACCACCTGCGTGGCCACGCAGCTCGAGGCCGGTCATGCGCCCAACGCGCTGCCGCAGCGCGCGGCGGCCGCCCTCTCCTGCCGGGTGATGCAGGGCACGACGCCGGAACAGGTGCAAACCGAGCTGCAGCGCATCGTCGCCGACCCGCAAGTCGAGGTGGAGATCGTGCGCCGGCGACAAGGCTCCGAAGCGCCGCGGCTGACGCGCGAGATCATGGGGCCGGTCGAACGGGTTGCGGCGCAGATGTGGCCAGGCGTGCCGATTGTGCCGGTGATGATCGCCGGCGCGACGGACGGTCGTTTTCTCAATACGGCGGGCATCCCGACTTATGGAATGAGCGGCATGTTCTCCGTACCGGGCGAAACCAACGCGCACGGCCTCAACGAGAGAATTCGCGCACAGTCGCTCTACGAGGGGCGCGAATTTCTCGAAGCGATCGTGCGAGAGTACGCGCGGTAAGCTTGACGCGCTAAGCCGCCTGCTGTGCGGTCGCCTGCGCCGGCAAGTGGCAGGTCACGGTGACGCCGCGTCCAGGTTCGCTAGCCAGCGCGACCCAGCCGCCGTGCATTTCGACGAATGAACGCACGAGCGCGAGGCCGAGGCCGGCGCCACGACGATCGCCGGATTCGAATGAGTCGAATGCGCGCGCCTGCTGCTCATAGGCCATACCCTTACCGGTATCGGCTACGGTGAGACGCACGACGCCGTCCAGGCGCTCGGCCGAGACCGTGATCGTATCGCCGCGCTCGGTGTGCCGAAGCGCGTTGGACAAGAGTTGCACGATGATCTGGGTGATGCGCTTCTGATCGGCTTGGATCTCACCGATTTTCGGATCGCATTTGACGCGGATCGGCACTTCGGTGTCGCGCGCCTTGGAGGCCGCCATCTGCACGCTTTCGCTGATGGTTTCATAGATGTCGACGGCGCCGAGATCGAGTTGCACGTTGCCGGCTTCCACCATCGCCACGTCGAGGATGTTGTCGATCAATTTGGAAAGATTGCCGGACGCTTCAATAATGGCCGCCGTTGCATCGATCTGCCGATCGTTCAGCGGGCCATACACCTTGTGGGCAAGCATTTCGGCGTTGCCGTAAATGGCCTGCAATGGGTTGCGCAGCTGGTAGGAGACATTCTCCACGAACTGGCCCTTCAGCTTGTCCGCTTGCTCGAATGCTTCGGCGCGCTCGCGCAGCGCATCTTCGACGCGACGGTCGGCAGTGATGTCCTGGAACGCCACCAGCGTGGCGCCATCCGGCAACGGACGGGTCAGGAATTTTAGCACGCTCTCGTCGCTACGGCGCATTTCGCCGCGATACTCCGTGCGCGCTTCGGGTGATGGGTCCGTGATGCGCGCCCGCACCTGGGCCCACACTGCGCGGTCGTGGAACAGCGTCTGGCAGAGTTCCACGACCTTCTCAAAGGGCATGTCGTCGGCGATCTGATCGGCTTCCAGCAGCCACATCTCCTGGAACGCATGGTTCGACAGTTTAAGGCGCCCATCCAGGCCGAATACGACAATGGCCTCGTGCAGCTTGTCGAGCGCGGCCTTTTGCGTCTGCAGCAATGCGTCGTACTGGCTCTTCAGCGCCACTTCGTTGGTGATGTCGGAGAAAATGAGCAACAGCCCGCCGTTCGGATGGCGCTGACGCGCGATGCGCAGCATGCGTCCGTCCGGCAGGACCCAGAAGTCCTCGGGCAGATCAGCGACCTCCTGATAAAGCGCCAGCTCCCGCGCGCGCCATTCCGCGTAATTCGCGTGCGCCGGCAGCTTGCGTTTCTCTTTGAGGTAGTCGAGCCAAGCGGCGTGCGCGGGCTGCTCCAGGAGGAAGCCCGGGTCCAAGCCCCACATCTGCTCGAACGCGCGGTTGTGGAAGACCAGCCGCTTTTGCGCGTCGAACACGGCGATGCCTTCGTCAAGATAGTTCAGCGTTTCGTCATGCGCGCGCTGCTGCTTGGCGATATGTTCGCGCGCCGCCTCGCTTTCGGTGACGTCAACGCCGATGCCAGCCGCGCCCCCGGCAACTGGGCTCACGCGCAGCCGCAACGTGCGCAGCTGACCGCCGACCACGGCTGAGCGGGTCTCTTCCACCGCCTGGCCGGTTTCGATGGCCCTTTTCGCGAGATCGACTGCGCCCTCGTCCAGCTGAAGATTGCGCGCGATGGCCTGATCCAAAGACTTGGCTTCGAGGGCGGCGAGATATTCGGGATTGGCCCATTCAAGCTTGAGCGCGCCGCTGACGCGCCACGACATAAATGGCGCATCGTTCCACATTTCCAGGAACGCTGCCGGATCGCGCGCGATTACCTCGCGCCCCGCTTCGATGCGGCCCCTGGCGCCCCCTTCTTCCACGCCGCGCACGCTGGCGTCGAGTATCCACACCACCGCGCGCGCGCCGGCGGTGCGCCCATCGATTTCGACATAGACCCCGTCAGGCGTCGAGATCTTTAGTGAGAAGGGCGCCCCTTCCCGGCGCAGGCGCGCCAGCACCGGCGCAAGACGTGAAGGCGCGCCCGTCGCATCGACAGCGTCGAAAACCGAAAGACCTTGCAGGATGCGCACCGCCGGCTCGGCGGCGATGGCGGCGTCCGAGAAACGCAACAGAGTCGCCAGCGCCAGCGGCGAACCGTATATGCGCGGCGCGCCCCACTCGCTTTCTCCCGGACGCGCCGCCGCATCTTCCCAGATCAGCACCACGCCAGGATGCGCCCCGAAAATCGCGTCGGCCCACGCGACTTTATCTTCAAGGTCACGCGCGCGCTTCTTCCATGCATCGACGCCGCCGCGCGCGCCATCCGTCACGCGCAGGGCCCACAGCACAGCCGCGATTGCAATCGCGGCTGCGCCGGCCGCCACAAGCAGGCTTGCGTATCCGCCGTCCAAGACCGACCCCAATTCCATCTGTCGGCGAAACGAATCGCCGCGCCCCGAGGGCCATCCTCCCGCAGCGGGACGCCGAAGCAAACTGCGCGGGTGACGAGAACCGTTAACAAGCGCTTAAAAGGATTTACGCCCGGTTAAGTTAAGGAAGATCAATGGATTGCGAACGCGTCAGTCGCTCACGCGCGTGTACTCGCTGATTATCGGCGGGGCGCCGGGAATAGGAATTTCCGTCCGCAGGCTGGTGGCGTTGCACACATAGGAAATGACCGCCGATCCAGGCTGCACGTCCGGAACGGGGATAACCGCCCGCTGGCCGTCGGGAAACGTGATCACGGTCTGTCCGCTCAGCGTCTGCATGTCTGCGCACATATTGAGCCTCCCGTCGCGCGCGGACCAACGGCCTCCGGACTGCGCTACGGCTTGGCCATGGCCGCCACTGCCGCTCACGCGCGTATCGGCCGTAATCTGCGCCGCGCCGGTGATGAAGCTGCCGTCACGTCGGAACGTCATGCTCTCATTGACGGTGCTGTAGCGGCCGGGAAGTTGCCGGTTGGCCCATTCGGCGCCGCCTCCGCCCGCCAACCGCCATGTGCCGAACAGGCATGCATCGGTCTCGACGATGTCCAGGCAGACGCCGCAGCCGGACTCCAGTGTTCCCTCGACTGCAAGAGCGATCCGCGCCTGGGTCGTGTTAATCGCCGCAACGCGATAGGACCCACTGGCGCCTGAACTCGTATCGATTTCCGGCGGCAGTTCGCCCCATGGGCCGCCCTCGTGCAGGCGCGCGCTGGAGACGTTGTCTGGCGCCGCCCCAGTGCGCCAGCGGCCACAGGCGAAATCTGCAACCCCGCGCACGATGACGAACGGTTCGAGCGCAATAGATTGGGTTCTCGTGTCGCTCCACGACCAGGTGTCGCCGGTCTCTGCGGCGAAGCCGAGATCGACGCCGTGCGGATGACGGATCTCGCCGTCGAGATAGGTTTCGGCAAAGCGTAGCCAGCTCTCCGGGGGCAGAGCTGCGTTCATGGCGGCGCGCTGGGCCGCGTCGCTGCTTTCGCCCGCCATCTGACGCAAGAACGCCATGACACTCGGCGGCGATGTCTCCTGGCCAAGCCACAGGAAGAACGGCACGGCGTCATAGGCGATGCGATAGAGAGGCGTCGTCGCAGACGCTGCGTCGAACGCATCGACGCGCTCCGGCAGCGGACCCGGATCGGGCAATGCCAGCGCCGTGAACCACTCCGCCGAACCCTCGATCCACCAATCTCCGCCCCCGCCAAGTCCGCCTCGTCCCGAACTCATCTGAGCGTCGGAGAGATTTGCGAGTTGCACGCAATGGAAAATTTCGTGGGCGATGACCTGAGCCGCGTAATGTCGCGCTCCGGCCGGTCCGCCCAGATACACCGTAAGCCCGCATTCTCCGTTCTGGTCAGCGTCACCGGGACGGGGCGTCCTTCTGAACCCAACCTCCGCGGCGATGTTGCTGAACTGGTGGGCGCCTTCCGGCGGCGGCAGATCGTCGGTCAGAAACACCGTGATGTCATTGAGCTCGACGCCCCCCAATCGGCCAATCGCTTCGGCCGCCCCGCGTACGCCGCGATCGAATTCGGGAAGCACTCCGGAACCTGTAATCCATTCCGCGTTGAAATCATGGATGATGCGAATATGGCGCTGGCCGCCCGACGTGCTCACCGGCACACGCAGACGTTCGACACACTGGTACAGGCGGCTCTCTATGCGGCTGTCAAAGGCGGCCAGATATTCGACACTCTCCTCGCAGTCGCCGAACGAGGCTCGCGCCGGCAGTGCGACCGACGCCGAAAGTCCAAAAATCGCAGAGATAACCGCCCATCGCGCCCAGGCGTGCATTGCGTCCCCCAGTCTCGCCGTCCTCGTGCTAGGCAATAGGGCGACGCGCGAGCCCAAAGGTCAAGTTGCAGGCGTCACGCCGCGCCGCGCAGCTTTTCCACCGCGCGCTGCGCTGCGCTCAACACCGGCCGCATCCGCTCAGCCCGGCGACCGCTATGCGTAAGCCTGACCGCGCCCGAGATACGAAAGATGAACGGCATGCGATAGCTTGCGCCGAAACGCACATGCACGTCCGGTTTCGGCTCAAATCGGGCGCGTATGAGCGCCTCGCGCGCGGCTTCAAAAAAGACATCGGACGGCCACGCGTAGATGCAGTGCGCGTTCTTCACAACCCCGCCTGCACCGATCTCGAATTCGACCACCGTGACGCCTTCGATGCCCAACCGGCGTGCAAGCTTGGGATAACGCGCGCGCAAGACGCCCACCAGACGCCAGGGCATGGCTTCATCGCTCTCCGCGGCCTCGCTCGTCTTCCACACCACGCAGCACGGACCACTCGGCAGGCCCTGGCGCATGCGCAGGATTTCAATGCGCGCAGCCCGCTTCTCGCGCGCCCACTCGGCCAGATTGACGAGTAGGAGGACCAAGCCAAGGACCGCAACCCCGGATGCAAACAGCGAAACGCCGCCATTCAAGCCTTGCGCGCGCAATATGCCGGTCAACGACAAGTGCAGCACCACCACCACCACGAAGAGTGTCGCATAGAACACTGCGCGCAGCGTCAGCGCTGAAACCGTGCGTGTCGCAGAAACCAGCATGGCCGCTCCTTGCGCCGCTTCTTGCCCCTACTCATGCCCGCGGGCAATCGGCGCGGACATGACGCGGCGTCGCAAACGGACTAGGATGAGACCGGAGGCGTCATCATGAGACTTGCGGTAGGCGCATTGGCAGCGACCTTGGGATTGGCGGCGTGCAGCCTGACGACGGAGGCGCCGCCCAGCGCCGCCCCGCTCACAGTCGCGGATGCACAATTGGGACGAGGTCTGGCCGAAACCCATTGCTCGGCGTGCCACGCGATCGGCGAATCTGGATCAAGCACGCACGCTGCGGCGCCGCCGTTCAGGACCTTCTCGCGCAATTATCCCGTGGCGGCGCTCGAGGAGGCGTTCGCCGAAGGCGTTCTTGTCGGCCACCCGGACATGCCGGAATTCCGGATGGAGCCCGATCAGATCGACGCCCTGATCGCCTACATTCATACGGTGCAGGAATAGCGCGCGGAGTAAGCCACACGCGCGGGATCGGCGTCACGGTGAATTGGACCGCCGGCGGCGCCGGCGGTCCAGAGCTTCAATAGCGGTAATGGTCCGGCTTGAACGGACCTTGCGCCGGCACGCCGATATAATCGGCCTGGGCTTTCGACATCTTGGTCAATTTTGCGCCGAGCTTGTCAAGGTGCAGCATGGCGACCTTTTCGTCGAGATGCTTCGGCAGCGTATAGACCTTGTTCTCGTAAGCCTTGCCGTTGGTCCAAAGCTCGATTTGCGCCAGCGTCTGGTTCGTGAAGCTGGCCGACATGACAAAGCTCGGGTGGCCGGTTGCGTTGCCGAGATTCACCAGGCGCCCTTCCGACAAGAGAATGATTTTCTTTCCGTCCGGAAATTCAATGTGATGGACCTGATCCTTGATCTTGTCCCACTTGAAATTCTTCAACGCCGAGACCTGAATCTCGGAATCGAAGTGGCCGATATTGCAGACGATGGCATTGTTCTTCATCGCCCGCATATGATCCACCGTGATGACGTCCTTGTTGCCGGTCGCCGTGACGAAGATGTCGGCGTGCGGCGCCGCGTCTTCCATCGTCACCACTTCATAGCCTTCCATCGCCGCCTGCAGCGCGCAGATCGGATCGACTTCCGTCACCTGCACACGCGCGCCGCCATTGCGCAGCGAAGCGGCTGAGCCCTTTCCGACGTCGCCATATCCGGCGACGACGGCGACCTTGCCGGCGAGCATCACGTCCGTACCACGGCGGATCGCATCGACCAGAGACTCGCGGCAGCCATAGAGGTTGTCGAACTTCGACTTGGTGACACTGTCGTTGACATTGATAGCCGGGAAGGGAAGTTCGCCGCGCTGGGCCATTTGGTAGAGTCGGTGCACGCCCGTCGTGGTTTCCTCGGACACGCCCTGCACCGATGCGCGGATCGCGTCATAGAAGCCGGGCTTCTCTTTCAAATAGCGCTTGATGGTGGCGAACAGCGCCTCTTCTTCTTCATTCGAGTGATGTTCGAGGAAGTCCGCGTCCTTTTCGGCTTTCGGGCCGAGAACGCACAGCAACGTCGCGTCGCCGCCGTCATCCAGAATCATGTTGGCGTATTGACCGTTCGGCCACTCGAAGATGCGGTGCGCGTAGTCCCAATATTCAGTCAGCGTTTCGCCCTTGACGGCGAACACCGGCGTGCCGGCGGCGGCGATGGCGGCGGCCGCATGGTCTTGCGTAGAGAAGATATTGCACGACGCCCAGCGCACCTCGGCGCCGAGCGCCTGCAACGTTTCGATCAGCACCGCCGTTTGGATCGTCATGTGCAGCGAGCCGGCGATGCGTGCACCCTTCAACGGCTGCTTGGCGCCGAATTCCTTGCGCACGGCCATGAGGCCCGGCATCTCCGTCTCGGCGATCTCGATTTCCTTGCGGCCCCATTCGGCGAGGCCGATGTCTTTAATAACGTAATCTGTTGCGCTCATCGCGCGCCCTCCTTCGAAAGCTCGCGAGCGTCGTTTCCAAGTGTGGAAGCCGGGCAAGCCTGGCGGCTCATCAGCCGTCGCAACGCTCCTTGCCGGGCACGCGGGAAATAGCAGAACGTCGCCGCCGCCGCAATCCGGCCCCTTTGCCCTATTCAGAAGGCGTCCGACGCAAATTCCAGCGGATCTGATACGGCGTTTGGTCCTTCCAGGCCCCGACGTGAATGTGCGGGTTGCGACCGTACCCGTTATTGCCGACCCGGGCGACAAACTGGCCCGCACGCACGGTCTCACCCTGCTCAACCTGCACATCCTGCACATGCGCAAAGAGGACCAGCACGCCATCGGCGCGTTGGAACAGGATGAAGCTCGCTGGAGGACGTCCCACCTGGCCGGGCGCATTGGTCTCCGGGTTGATGTGCACGCGCATCACAGCGCCGTCGAACGGAGCCAACACCTCAGCGGCCCAGCCGTACCAATCCTCGTTGCTCGCACCGTCGCCGCGGAAGGAACTCACGAAACCGCCGTCCGCCAGCCCACCTTGGATGACGCAATCCGTGCCCAGCGCGTCGCCAAGGAACTCCAGCTCGCCGTCGCGATGTTCCATGCAAGCGTAGTGGTCCTGGTGCAACGGGTGCAGCGTCACGGTTTCGATCGTGTCCGGCGTGACCGCGCGGCCCTGGCCAAATGCAGGGGCGGCCAAGCCTGCCAGAACAGCCGCGGCCATGAGGGCGATGCGCAATGTTATCCTCCGACACAGATGATTAAACCATGTACGCCCTATCAACCACAAGTCGCGCCGCGCGATCGCCCGCGGCTCGTTAAGCCGGCGTAGCTTCGGCCCGCCGGCCAACGCCGCTGCGGCGGTGATCACGGTTAAGTTCAGAACTTAGCAGCCTTTGTAACGGCTCACTGAACGCAGCTGCCAATGAAGGAGCGCCGCGTGCTGTCGTCGTGCGAACTCCCGCTGATGAGCCAGCGCCTGCGCGCGCTCGCGCGCGACGGCGGCTCGGTTGAAGCTGCGCAGGTCAAGCTGCTGGGGCTTGACGAGATTCGCGAGGCCGCTGGCGCGCGCTGGCCGCGCTTGCGCGAGCGCGTTCGCGCCGGCTCCCTGAGCATTCTCCAGCAGCATTGCGCCGCCGACGATGTCATCATAGCGGCCGGCGACGGGTTCCTGATCGTACTGGCTGAAGGCAAACCGGGCGACGCCCAACGCCGTTGTCAAGGCATGCGTGAGGCGCTGCTCGCTTTCTATCTGGGCGAAGACGGACTCGCGGCGCTGCGGCCGGAGGTGAAGAAGCATGCGTTGACGAGCGACGGACTGAGCGAACTGATCGCCGTCACGGCGCGCGAGCGCGTTGCCGAATCTGGTGTTGACAGTCGGATTGCGCTGGCGCCGGTGGTGACTGCGCGCGAACATCGCCTGGGCGCAATGCTATCCGGCCCGCTACATTGCGACAGCGCGACGCGGCGACTGTGCTACAACCCGGACTTTCTGCTCGACGGCCGCCATCACGAACGCTTGGACTATCTGGAACTCGATCTCGCTGTGCTTGACGCTGCGCTCGCGCGCCTGAGCCTGTGGAAGGATGCCGGTCGTGCCGGGATCATCGGCGTGACAGTCCATTCCTCAACGATGCAGTCGCGCCGCTTGCGCGAAAACTATTTGCGCTGGCTTGCGAAGGTGGATCCCGCCCGTCGGCGCATGCTGTTTGCATGCATAGCCGAGGTCGAACGAGGCACGCCGCTGATTGCGATCGCAGAATGGTGCTCGTGCCTACGGACGCTAACCAGCCGCATCTGGCTCGAATTCCATTTCGCCGACTACGCGCTTGGCAGCATCGGCGCGACAGGCGCCTGGGCCGCCGGCTTCAGTCTGCCGACGTTCGTCTCCGCTCAGCGCGGTCCGCGCGGCGAGCGGTTGCGCAGCCAGATACGCTATTGGTCGAAGACGTTGAGCGGCCAGGGCATGCGCCTGCTCGTTCATGGCGTCCGGGACGAAGCGCTCCTTGGCGAGGCCGCCGCACTCGGTGTGAACTTGCTCACCAGCGATACGCATTGGCCATTTGCCGGTGGCGACGCAAAAGCGCCGCCGACCGAAAGGCCGGCGGCGCAAGTTCTGGATGCTTAAGACGTGTCAGGCTGTCGGGCCGGTCCAGCGGTCGAGGAGCCGCTTTGCCGCGTCCCGCCCGCCGATACCGAAGGCGATCGCCACCGCCACCGCTACTGCGCCGAGGATGAGACCGAACGCCAGCACGATGATGTCGTTGGCGAGTCCCATGAAGCGCAGGCCCACTGCCGCCGAGAGCGCGATCACGCCCCAGCGCACTAACACAGACATGATCTCCGAGGTAGGTTTGCCTTCGCGCACGGTCGCGGCGGCGAGAATGTTCGCCAGGAGCGTGCCGAGCGCGATGATGATTGCGCCGAATACGATGCGCGAGGCCAATTCGAGCACCTGCGCCAACATGGCTGCGATCGCGCCGAACTCAAGTATCCGTGCGGCTTCGACAGCGGCGAACAACACGATGCTGATCAGCACCGCGAGCCCAATCATGCGTGACGGCGGGAATCGCTTGAGATCTATCGTGTCGACGCCCGGCGTGAGGTCCATGCGCTCGCGGCCGACGCGGACCGGTTCGGCATTGGCGATCGAGGCGATTATGGCGTCAAAGCCGATCGACTTCAGGCCCTCTTCTGTCAGCGTCATGATCCAGCGGCCGACGACATAGGCAATGAAGATGATCAGCGCCGCGCCAATGACACGCGGGATTGTCATCAGGATGTCATTCAGCATCGAAGTCGCTGGCGCGGAGATGGCTTCGATAGACAGCGCATCAAGCGCCGCGATGGCGACCGGGATAATGATCAGCGTAAATACGAGGATGCCGAGCAAGCGCGACAATCCAGGGCCGCGCGGCGTGTGCGTGAGCCCGGCGTCCACGAGCCTGCGATCGAGTTCGACGGCTTCAACAAGCGCCTCGACCATGCGTCTGGCAATCGTGGCGAGCGCAAAGCCGATGATGAATATGAGCAGAGCGCCGACGATGTTCGGCAGATAGTTGAAGAAGTTCGCCACCATGCCGTTCAGCGGCGAGATGACCGGATTGGCCCAAGGCCCGAGTTGGGCCAGCGCGGCCATCAAGCCGAGCAGCCAGACCAGCCAATAGCCGACTTCGCCAATACGTTCTCCGATATCCACGGCCGGCTTGGCGCCGGGCCCCGCAGCGCTGTCGCGCCGCGACAGAAACGGCACGCGGTCGACGCCCTTGGCGATCGCCCATTTCACGGCTTTCGCCGCGAAATGCGCGATAATGACAATCAGAATGGCAAGCAGAATTCGCGGACCCCAGACCTGAATCCAATTGATCAGGGCCTGTTGGTTTTCAGGCGTTATCATATGCATCCTCCCTCGCGAGGTGCGTTGAAGATGCGCCTACCATTGTCAAAATGCACGCGGTTGCCAGGGATTGCGCGCGCGAGGCGTGCGAACGCGTTGCTGCGCCCGCGAAATCTTCGCGCCTTGGGGGCGCTCGTTGCGCTTAGTTCAACGCTTCAGGGAAACGCGGCAGCGCCTCGAAATCCTCAATGACATGCTGACGGATCACGCGTGCGTGGGTTTGCGCGACGAGCTGATCGAGCTTGTCCATCGACGCCAGCGTTTGTCCGCGATCGACGTTGAAGGACGGCACCAGTCGGCGTTCGCGACTTTCGGCGAGATGGTACATATCCCCTGTCAGCAGCACCGGCCCCGCATTGGCCAAGCGCACCAGCAGCACGGTGTGGCCCGGCGTATGACCGGGCGCCTGCACGATCATGACGCTGCCGTCGCCGAAGACATCATAATCGCCATCGCCTTCGATCAGTTGGGTCTGCGCGTTCTCCAGTTGAGCGTAGCCGGCGAAGGCCTGCCCTTGCCGCGCCTCGTCGCTGAACATGTAGGCGCGTTCATCGGCGTCGACGATCCAGGTGGAGGCCGCGAACAGATTACCATTGCCGGTATGGTCGCCGTGCTGGTGGGAGAACGAGACGAACCTAATATCCGCCGGCGTAAGCCCGAGCTGTTCGAGCTGCGACTGAAGGCTGGCGTTCATCACGACTTCCGCGCCCATCTCCGGAAGAGCCATACGCCCGCCCGGCATCGCCGCAATGGCGTCCGGAAAGCCTGTATCCCAGATGAGATCGCCGTCGGGATGGCGCACGAGATAGCACGGCACAATTAAGGTGCGGGATTGCCCCTCCAAGGAGCCGTCGTCGGCGAACATGCCGACGTTCGCGAAATCGCCCCGGCCGCAATCCATGGTGTAAAGCTGAATGGCGGGCGCCGCCGTCTGCTCTGGCTGCGGACCGCATGCGACGAGCGCCAGAACTGAAAGCGAAAGCGCGGCCCGCTTGAGCATGACGTCCCTCCCTGCTGGGACGCGTTTCAAGCCTCTCCGCCGCCAAAACGCAAGCGCAAGACGAAAATTGCGCCGGTCAAAACGAGGCACACGGCGTTGGCCAGCGTCACCGGCCAGGACTCGGTCAACACACCGAACGCGGTCCAACAGGTGAAGCCCACGATCGTCACCCCGTACATGTGCAACGATACGGCCGCGGCGCTGCGCTCGCGTACAATCTTCACGATCTGCGGCACGAAGCTTGTCATCGAGCAAAGGCCGGCGATCACGCCGATCGTGTTCACAAGCCAGATTGGCGCTTCGGGCATCAAATCCCCGGCAAGTCGACGCCGCGGACCGTGGGGTCGGTTGACGATGCGATCCAGATCGAAACCGTTGCGCCGCTCATCGGCCGTCTCCGCTTGCGGTGCAGCAACGGAAAGGAATGGCGGTGAGTTCCCTTTACTTTTTTTCGAGCAGCAAAGGCCCCTGCCGCTGCAATCCGCGCGTTATCCTGTCCGCGAACATGCCGAGCAGACCCGGCAACACCACTTCGATGCGGATGTCGGCCTCCTCCACATCGATGGCGCCGGAGATGGTGCGGCCCAGCGCTTGGGCCTGGAAATTCATCCGATCGCCCGCCCAAGCGTGCTGGAAGTTTGAGACCGACATCGCCCCCAACTGGTCGCGCAGCTGGCCCACGCTGGAAACTAGCCGGTCGCGCGCTTCGGCCTTGCCGAGCTTGTGTGGAATGGTGACAGTGACGGGGCGGGACATAAGCCGACAACGAATTGCGATCAGGGGGGTTTCAGCCGCCGCCGAGCGCGGCGCGGCATTGCTCGAAACTCGCCGCGTCCAGCGCGGGGTCGATCTCCAGGCGTTGCGTCAGGTAGAGCGCGCGGCTGCGTGGGAAATAAGAGATTATCCGCTCCTCTTCCCCGTCGCGCACAACGAGCACGAACTCCCGGGTGCTGTCGCCAACGCGCCCCGCTTCATGGCGCACAAACGCCATGCCGTCGCGGAGACCCGCCGCGTACGCAGGCAAATCCGGATCGACGCCGCTAATCAATCCGTCATTGGCGCGCATGGCGTCCGCATCGAACCCGGGGTCGAAGGCCGCGACTTCATGCGTGACAAGGCGTCCGCACGGCGCAAACACGTTTGCCGGCAAAACGATGCGCGTACCTGCATCGACGTAACGCGCAATATCGGCGCGAACGTCGAGCCCCAATGAAGCCAGAACTTGCGGCAGCATATCCGGCGCAGCCGCGGGATCGCCGGCCTCGGCGCGTTGGCGCATTTGCATAAGCGCCGCATCGAGACTGCCCCCGCTGCTGCGCAGACGCGCATCCCAGATTGTGGCCAGCAAGCGACCGCGCTGATACGGCAGCTGTTGAACGTGTGCATCCGTCCAAAAATTCGCAAGGATGCGCGCGTTCGGCGCGTCGCGCACCGGCGACTGCGCGTAGGCGTCGAGCATCTCGTTCAGATCCTCGGCGAATTGCTGCGGCGTCCATAGTCCTTCGCGCACTAGCATGCGGCCAGTGTAGAAGTCAGTGAACCCTTCGGAAAGCCAATAGCTGGCTGCTTCATCTTCTTGAGGCATGCCGCCGATGCGGCCGGGAATCCAGCTGTGAAGACTCTCGTGCGCCAAAGTGCGGGTGATAGGAGCTGCGTCCACGCTGGCTGTGGCGAAGAACGCGAAAGCGTCATCGAGGCCAGTGCCGCCCACACTGATATGGCCGGGATTGGGCGAGACGGTTTGCGTCACGGTGACGAGATAGGGCGAAGAGCGATCGCTCCAAAACCGGCGATGACCGCTGATGATCTCGCCCGCCTGGGCGACGAAGGCCTGATCCTCGAAGCTCCAATTGCCGCGAATGGCCACACGGATATTGCGGTCCGCCGCCCGGTGAACGCGATAGTCGCCGCCCACCGTGACGCTCGCCCAGACATGGCCGAGCGCAAGCCCGGGATGCTGCAGATCGGAAGCGAAGCTCCAGCCCCGGGGCATACCGCGCACGCGCAGGCGCGTCGGAGTGGCGTTGTGCAGATCTGGCGTGACCAGGGCGGCCTCGCCGATCAAATGGAAGTACGTCGGTTGAACGATCGGCCGATAGGTGTTGCGGCCGGCCGGCGGCGCGCCCTCCCAGTCCTGAATGATGCGATAACGCACATGAACGCGCGCGTGCGGCCGATGCGACAGCGTGACAATGGCGGCTTCGTCTTGGTGACGCAGAGCGGCGCCCGGGCTAAGCACCTCCAGATCTTGCACGCTGCGGTGCAGATCGGTCTCGCCGCCCCACTCATCAGGAAGACGCAGCACGGTTTCGCCATCGTCTCGCCCGCGAAATTGAAGATCAATCTGAACCGCCGTAAGCGCGCCGTCCTGCAGCAGCGGCGTCAATGTGTAAACGACCCTGTCCTGCAACGGCGAAAACGCAGCGCAAGAGATCAACGCCAGAGCCGCCGCAACCGGCCGTAGCCAAAGCGCCATCACCTTCTCCTAGAGTCGCATGCCGATTGTCAGAACGCCTTACGCAGTTTCGTCGAACTTCGACGCGAACAGCGCCTCGACAGCGGCTAACGCTTCTTCGGCCTGGGGACCGCGCGCTTCGACTTCGAGATCCTGACCAAGCGCCGCCCCCAGCATCATTAGGTCCATGAGCGAGCGGGCGTCCGCTTCCTCTTCGTCGCGCCGTACGAAGATGCGCGTGGTGTCGTAACTCAGCGCCAATTCCGCCAGCTTGCGCGAAGCGCGCGCATGCAGTCCGCGCTGATTGACGATCCGGATCGTCCGCTTGACGGTCATTCCTCTGTCCGCGTTAGGCGGCGCCGCCGGCCAGTTCTACCGAGGCGACACGGATGTAACGACGCCCCGCATCCTGCGCAGCAAGCGCCGCTTCGGGCAAGCTTACGCGATCGCGGACTTCGGCCAATTTGATCAGCATGGGGAGGTTCACGCCGGCGATGACTTCGGTCTTCACTTGATTGATCACCGAGATCGCCAGATTCGAGGGCGTGCCGCCAAACATGTCGGTGAGAATGACGACGCCTTCCCCGCGGTCCACCGCGCGCACGGCATCAATGATGTCCGTGCGACGTTCCTCCATATTGTCATGAGGGCCGATTGCGATTGCGCGCATCTGTTCCTGGGGCCCAAGGACATGTTCAGCCGCGGCGACGAACTCGTCCGCCAAGCGGCCGTGGGACACCACCACGACGCCGATCATTCCGTGCTCCCGCCACCCGCCAGGGAGGCCTTCCAAGGTGGCGCCACATACCCCCTTAATGTGGCGCAGAAAAGAGAAAGCCGCACCCGCCTCACAGTTTGCGACCAGCGGCTCACGCCCGTGGCGCTCCGGCGAGGGGGAGTTCAACTACCAGGCGTGCTCCACCCTCTTCGCGATTCTGTGCATAGATGCGGCCTTCGTGCGCAGTCACGATCTGGCGCGCGATAGAAAGCCCCAGGCCGGAATTGCCGCCAAAAGCGGCGCCCTTCGGCCTTTGTGTGTAAAATCGCGCGAATACCGTCTCGAGGTTCTCTGCGGGAATGCCGGGGCCTTCGTCTTCGACGATCGCGCGAACAATCGGCTCGTCCTTGGTCGCAGGCAGGTCGATCGAAAGCGTCACCTGGCCGCCTTCTGGACTGAATGACCGCGCATTGTCGATCAGGTTGCGGAACACTTGGCCAAGCGGGCCGGATTGGCCGAGCACAATGGCGCCTTCGGGCTTGGGTCCTTCAAAGCGCACGCGCACGTGCTCCACTTCGCCGGGCGGGGTCGCGTACGCGGCCGCGAGTTCATGCAGCATCACGCCGAGATCTACCCGGTCCAGATCGCCGCGCGCCGTTTCTGCTTCGATCCGGCTCGCGCGGGCAATGTCCGTGATCAGGCGATCGAGCCGATGCACGTCCTGCGCTACGATACCGAGCATCGCGCTCTGTTGCGCGGAATCTTTCGCGGCGCGCGCCGATTCGACCGCCGATTTGATCGAGGCGAGCGGGTTCTTGATCTCGTGGCTGACATCGGCGGCAAACCGTTCATTGGCGTCGATGCGGTCCGCCAGCGCTCCGGTCATGGCTTCGAGCGAATGCGCAAGCGCGCCGATCTCGTCCTTGCGTCTGGAAACCTCCGGCAGTTTGAGGCGCGTGGCGCCGGTCAGGCGCAGACGGTCGGCGGCCATCGCCAACCGTTCCAGCGGAAATGCGATGAAGAGCGCCAGGAGCAGCGAGGAAAGAAAGATCGCAACGGTCGCACCAAGCACGAAGGGGATCATGCTGGCGCGCTCGGCGACCAGAATCCGTTCTACATCCGCACTCTCGATCGTCACGGCGCCAACCACCTGCTGCACGCGCCGCACAGGCAAGGTCACCGAGACGACGCGTTCGCCGCGTTCGTTCAGGCGCTCGCTGCGCGCAATTTCGCCGCGTAGCGCTCGGGCGCGCTCCTCCTCCAGCGTGGCGGTCGGCCGCCAGGGGGTCAGACGCAGATATTCGACGCGCTCGGCCGCGCGACGGACGCGCTCGCCGATGCTAGGCCGGTCGCCGATGTCAGGAAGCGGCGTCGCCACTAGCCGGTCGTACAACACGTCGCTATCGGCGATGAGCCGCCCGTCTGGCGCAAACATGCGCACGCGCGGACGGCCGACGCCGGGCCGCGCGCCTTCGGCGATCGGCGGCAGGATGCGTTTCAGCACCGCGCGCACGGCGGGCTCGTTCACATACGGATTGGGATTGCCTTCAACGGTGCCGGTTTCAATCAGCAGGTTGGTGATCAGCTCACCTTGCGTGCGCAAGTTGCGGAATTGCGCCTCGGTCAGGCCCGCGCGCATTTCAGTCAGCAAAAGCACGCCCACGATCAGAAAAGCGAGGCCGGCAAAATTCCAGATGAAGATGATGCGAGCTATGCGCGAGCGCGCAACCGCGCGCAGCCTGCCGGTACGCCGCCGTTCAGGCTTCGTTGTACCGGTATCCGACACCGTAGAGTGTTTCGATGGCGTCGAACTCGGGGTCGATGTCCCGGAATTTCTTGCGGAGCCGCTTGATGTGGCTGTCGATTGTTCTGTCGTCGACATAGACCTGATCGTCATAGGCCGCGTCCATGAGTTGGTCGCGGCTCTTCACATAGCCGGGACGCTGGGCGAGCGCTTGAAGAATGAGAAATTCCGTAACCGTCAGCCGCACCGGCTCGCCCTTCCAGGTGCAGGCGTGACGGTTGGGATCGAGCGTCAGCTCGCCGCGCACGATGGGTTTTTTATCTCCCGCCTCCGCGCCTGCGGCGCCTGCGCGAGTACGGCGCAGCAGTGCCTTTACGCGCTCGCTCAAGAGGCGCTGGGAGAATGGCTTTTTGATGTAGTCGTCCGCGCCCACATTAAAGCCGACCACCTCGTCCATCTCGTCGTCTTTCGAGGTGAGAAAGATCACCGGCAGGTTCGAGGATTGCCTGAGGCGGCGCAGCACCTCGACCCCGTCCATGCGCGGCATCTTGATGTCCAGGATGGCGAGGTCGGGCGGCGTTTCGGCCAGCGCGGTGAGGGCGGCGGCGCCATCGGTATAGGTGCGCACAGTGTGCCCCTCGCCTTCGAAGAAGACCTTGAGAGAGGCCAGGATGTTCTCGTCGTCATCGACCAGGGCGATCGTGGACATGTGCAACGGCTTCCTAACGTACCTGTAATGAAGTGGTGCGGCCAGTCTTAGCCATCAATAAGGCAGAGGGAAACATGTTCCGCCGGGCGGCCATCCGCCTCGCTGGATTGTGACCGGCGCCTCCCCCCGCGACCGCCGGGGGGCGTGGCGCATCAATGCGCCGCCCCCCAAGTCGCGCCGGCCTTGGCTTCCACAGTCAGCGGCACGCTGAGCTGCACGGCGGGCTCGGGCGCCGCTTGCATGATATCCCGCGCGAGCGCGCAGAGCGATTCAGCTTCATGCTTCGGCGCCTCGAAGACGAGTTCGTCGTGCACCTGCAGCAGCATGCGCGACTTAAGGCTCGCCCGCGACATCGCCTCCGGCAGGCGCACCATGGCGCGACGGATGATGTCGGCGGCGGCGCCCTGAAGCGGCGCATTGATGGATTGGCGTTCGGCGAAGGCGCGCTCCTGCATGTTCTTCGACTTGATGCCGGCGACCCAGATACGTCGCCCAAAGATTGTCTTCACGTAGCCGTTGGCTCGCGCGTAGGTCTTGGTCTCCTCCATATAGTCGCGGATGCCGGGGAAGCGTTCGAAATATTTCTTGATGTAGGCCGACGCCTCCTCCCGCTCGATGCCGAGATTGCGCGCCAGCCCGAACGCGGAAATGCCGTAGATGATGCCGAAATTGATCGCCTTGGCGTTGTTGCGGATTTCCTTCGGCATGCCTTCGATCGGCACGCCGAACATTTCCGAGGCCGTGCGCGCGTGAATATCGACGCCGTCGGCGAACGCCTGTTTCAGCTGCGGGATGTCGGCAACATGCGCCAGAAGGCGCAGCTCGATTTGGGAATAGTCAGCGGAAACGAGGCAGTGACCGTCCTCGGCGATGAATGCCTCGCGGATGCGTCGTCCTTCTTCGGTGCGGATCGGGATGTTCTGCAGATTGGGATCGTTGGAGGCGAGACGCCCTGTCGTGCTCGCTGCGAGCGCATAAGTAGTGTGCACGCGCCGCGTTTGCGGATTGACGGCCGCTTGCAGCGCTTCTGTGTAAGTCGAGCGCAGCTTGGAGAGCTGGCGCCATTCCAGCACCTTGTTCGGCAGATCGTGCTCCTCGGCGAGGGTTTCCAGGATCGCAGCGTCCGTGGACCAGGCGCCCGTCTTGGTTTTCGAGCCGCCGGACAGCTTCATCTCGTCGAACAGGATCTCGCCGAGCTGTTTGGGCGAGCCGATATTGAACTCGCGTCCAGCCAGGCCATACGCTTCCTGTTCGTACTGCAGCATGCGTTGTGCGAAATCACTGGACAGCCGCGAAAGCATCTGCGGATCGATCTTAACTCCCTCGCGCTCCATCGCCGCCAGCACCGGCGGTAGCGGCCGCTCCAACGTTTCGTACACCGTCATCAGTCGCTCGCGCGCCAGCTCCGGCTTAAGCTTTCTATAGAGTCGCAACGCCGCGTCGGCTTGTTCACACGAATAGACGGAGGCCTTGTCGACCGGCACGAGGTCGAAGCTGATCTGCGACTTGCCGCGTCCTACGAGATCGCTCAACGGCATCAGGCCGTGTCCGATATGTTTCTCGACCAGGAAGGTCTTGTCGTGCGGATCGAGGCCGCCGTACAGAGCGTATGACATCAGCAAGGGATCGTCGTAGGGGGTAAGCGCAACGCCATATTTGGCGAACAGCGCGATATCCCATTTCACATTCATGCCGACCTTCAGAACGGCGGGGTCTTCGAAGAGCGGCTTTAGGATCGAGAGCGCCGCGGCGAGGGAGAGCTGCTCCTCTTGGACCGCCGGCGTCTCGCCGGCGGCTAGAGCCTCACCATTGCGATCCGCCGGCGGGGACGCCGGCGGTCCAAGGGGAGTTGGAATTTCACTCGCAAACAACTCACCCGCCCTCGGATCGGCGCCGCGGTGCGCGAGCGGAATGTACATCGCGTCATTGGGGCCGAGCGCCAGCGAGACGCCGACCAGGTTCGCGCGCACGCCATCGAAGGAATCCGCTTCGGTGTCGACGCCGACCACGCCATGGCGACGCGCGCGAGCAATAAATTGTTCGACTGGCGCGAGCTCGCGACCGCACCTATAGGCGTCGCGCTTGAACTCTCTTTCAACGACTTCAACGACCGGGCCCGTGGTCGACGTCGGGGCGGCGGCTGCGCCGGCCGCGTAGGTGGCGACGATCTCGACGCCCTTCTCCTTGGCGAAATGTTCACGCACGCGCCGGCCCAGAGTGCGAAATTCCATCGCGTCGACGAATTGCAGCAGCGTCGAGGGTTCCGGGTCACGGACCGCAAAGCTCTCCCACGGTTCTTCCACCGGCACGTCGTCCTTCAGCGTGACCAGTGTTTTCGAAAGCCGGATTTGATCCGCGTAGTCGATCAGGGTTTGTCGTCGCTTGGGCTGCTTGATCTCGTGCGCGCGCTCCAGGACCGCTTCCAGCGAGCCGAATGTGGTGAGCAGCTCCGCAGCGGTTTTCGGACCGATGCCTGGCGCGCCCGGAATATTGTCCGTGGAGTCGCCGATAAGCGCTTGGGCGTCGATGACCTTGTCCGGCGCGACGCCGAATTTTTCAAACACCGCCTCCGGCCCCAGCGCCCGGCTCTTCATCGGGTCGTAGAGTTGGATGATTCCATCCACGACCAGCTGCATCAGATCCTTGTCAGACGAGACGATGCGCACCGTCGCGCCCTTGCTCGCCGCATCACGGGCATAGGTGGCGATCAGATCGTCCGCTTCATAGCCTCCCATCTCGATGCACGGCAGATTGAACGCACGGGTCGCGTCACGGATCAGCGGAAACTGCGGCACCAGGTCTTCAGGCGCCGGCGGGCGATGCGCCTTGTATTCGGGATAAAGTTCATTGCGGAAGGTGATCTCGCTCTTGTCGAAAATGACGGCAAGGTGCGTTGGCGCCTCCGGGCCCTTCATCTCGTTCAAGAACTTCCACACCATGTTGCAGAAGCCCGCGACTGCGCCCGTCGAAAGCCCATCGCTCGCGCGCGTCAGCGGCGGAAGTGCATGGTAGGCGCGGAAAATGTAGCCCGAGCCGTCGATCAGATAGAGCCTCGGGGCATCTTTCTTGGTCACTCGTCACTACCTTAGTTGGTCACGCACCGCTGCGCGAAAGAGCTGATTGCTACGCTCGAGAAGTTCAGGATCCGGCGTCGGAGCTCGGCCCTTCGCCGCCAATCCCCACCGCGCCTGCTCTTCTATATATTCGTCCAGCGCAGGTACAGGCGGGCCCCGCCCCACCTCCGACGCGGCGCGCTTGGCCTCCCGTAACGCTTCAAGCGCGGAGCTGAAAGCTGGCGGTAGCGAAAGACCCGCCAGTAGTTTCGTCAGCTCCATGGGCGGCGGATCGGTGCGTTCGCGCAGCCATTGTAGCGCCAACGCGGGCCGTAAAGCATAGAAGTATTTCTTGAGATTGACTTCGCTGCGCCCGGCGATGAAGCGTGCGCGCTGTGTCGCCAAGAGGCCGTGATAGTGGTGGGCGTCGGCATAAGCGTTGCGCCAAGCGCGCGCGATCGGCGTCAGAGCTTCGATGAAGGCAGCGTCCGCGCGATACACATGCGGCGAGACCAGCCATTCATGCACGACGCTATTGCCCTTGATCATGAGGCGCAACGCCTTGCCTAGATCCCACCCATTGACGTCGTAAACATCCACTAACGGCGTTTCGATCACATCTCTGGGTTGCCACAACGCCAGATAGGTCTCCTCAGCGCGCACATAGAGGAAGCGCACGTCGAAGTCCGAATCCGGAGAGTGGAAGCCCCAGGCGCGGCTTCCGCTTTCCACCGCCAGCAGGATGCGCACGCTATTGTCGCGCGCGATCGCATCGAGGCGCCGCAGAATCTCGCCGCGCGCCTCCAGCGGAATTGCTTCGCCGTGTTGCTCTGTACGCACGACGCGCAATCTAAGCTGATACGCGCGCGCCGTCAGCCCTCAGGCAAACAGCTTGTTGTAGTCCAACGGTTGGCCGCGACGGGCCCAAAGCGCTTCGGCGTCGGCCTCGTTCAGGAAGGCCGCCGATGCGTCCCGCACCGTTTCCATCGCTGCGTTGAAAAGCGCGGTGGCGGCAGAAAGCCGCTTCACGCCCAGCTGCTTCAGCTCTGCCGATTTCGGCAAGCCGGGCCGCGCCATGACGTTGAGCGGCAGACCCGCGCCTTCAGCGATGGCGGCAATGTCGTCGTGCGCAGCAAGCCCGGGCACGAACAGCCCGCTGGCGCCGGCGCTCTTTATCGCAGCGGCGCGGCGCAACGTTTCGGCCACAGCCTGCTCGGCGGACACGAGTTGCTTTAGCACCACGTCCGTGCGCGCGTTGATGAAGAGATCGACGCCGGCGCGTTCGGCGGCGGCGCGCGCTGCTTCAATTTTTCTCAGGTGCAATTCGTGCGGCGCCTTGCCGTCTTCGAGATTTATCCCCACCGCGCCGGCGCCGATCAATGCAGCGACAGTTTCACCGACTTTATCAATGTCGTCGGAATACCCCGCCTCCGCATCGCAGGTAATCGGGATATCAACGACGCGGGCGATTTCCTCGATTGCTGTGACGAGCTTCGGCACGGCAAACACGTTGCCGTCCGCCGCGCCGTGCGCCCACGCCACGGCCGCGCTCGACGTTGCGATCGCCTTGGCTCCGGCCTCTTGCACGACACGGGCGGAGGCGGCGTCCCACACGTTCGGCAGGATCAGGAATTCCCGATGCAGGGCATGGAAAGTGGCGGCGTCTTGCGGGCGTGCAGGCATGTGTTTCTCCTGAAACGCTCAATGTAAGCTGCGCCTGACGCCGCTGCACGCCGGAATCGGACTTCCGCCCTCCCTGACGCTTCGGTAAGGCTGGAGGCGCGGGGAACATGGATCAGCAATCGGCAGCACCCTATCGGGAGATCACGCCGGGCGCGCGCGTCGCGCCGCCCGGGCCGTGGGTTGATGTTGCGCCCTATGCAATTCCGCCGTCGGCCAACCCGCACTTCATCGCCAACGGTGTTTGCGTCCTCTTGGACGACTCGCAAATCGACCTCTGCACCCCTGAGCGCGCCTGGTATTACCGTCGCGCCGAAATGGTGACGGCCAATGCTGGCGCGGAGCGCGTCGCGCAGTTCAGCGTCAGCTTCGATCCGCGCTTCGAGCGGATCGACGTGCACTCTATCGCCGTGATCCGCCGTGGACAGCGCGTGGAGCACGCCGGATCGGCGTTCTACGAGGTGTTGCGCCGCGAACGGAACATGGAGCGACTTCTGTTCGATGGCCGCCTGACCGTGCACGTGACGCTGCCTGACGTTCGGGTCGGTGACGTGGTAGAGACGTCTTACACGCTGTTCGGCATGCGCAAGTCGCTGAACGGCCGGCACTCGGCTTTCATTCCGCTGGAATGGAGCGTGGGCATCGTCGAAACGCGCCTGCGCCAGCGCGCGCCTAAAGGGCGAGCGATCAGCGAACGCTGCTATGGCGAGACGCTGCAAGCAACGCAGAGCGAGGCAGACGATGTGATCGACCGGCGCTGGCGTACATTCGAGCGCCCCGGCGTGCGCTTCGAGCAGCTCGCGCCGCCCTGGATTTTCCAGGGCGCCATGATTCAATTTTCGGAATGGCGCGGCTGGGCCGACGCCGCAGATGCATTCACTCCGCTCTATGAGGACGACGCCCCGCTCTCGCCCGAGATCGAGGCCGAGATCGCGCGGATAGAGGCCAGCGAACCGACGCCAGCCGGGCGCGCAACAGCAGTGTTGCGCTTCGTCCAGGGCGGTGTGCGTTACCTCGCCATCTCGATGGGCGAAGGCGGCTACACCCCGCGGCCGCTCGCTGACATCTGTGAAACGCGCTATGGCGACTGCAAAGACAAGTCCAAGCTATACGTCGCGATGGCGCGGCGGCTCGGACTGGACGCCTGTCCGGCGCTTGTGAATGTGCGCGACGGGCCGGCGCTCGATCAGTGGCTGCCGACCGGCCAAGCGTTCGATCATTGCATCGTGCGCGTGCGCATCGACGGCAAATCCCATTGGCTCGACCCGACGCAGGAAGCGCAAATTTCCCCGCTGGGACCGCTCGCGGAATGCCGTTACGGCTGGGCGCTTCCGCTCGCACCGGACGTCGCCGACCTGGAACATATGGGCGATGAACCGTACGTGCATTCTCTCGAAAGCCTTGAACGCGTCACGCTCGGCAAATCTCCCGCTGTGCCCGTGAAGTATGAATGGCGCGTGACGATGCGCGGCTGGCGCGCAGAGCAGATGCGCGCGCGTGTGGGACGCGAAGGCGAAATCGGCCTTTTCAAACTCTATGCCGAAGACATCCAGCGGTCATTCCCAAAGGCCGCGCCGCTGCAGCAGCAGGTCGCGCGCGACGATCATCAGCTGAACGAATTGACCACGATCGAGCAGTTCGAGATGCCGGAGGCCTGGGTGGAGCGCGGCGACCTTTACGGCTTCACCACGCTCGACCTGTTTATGCGGTCGATGCTGGCCAAGCTCGATTTGGGCGATCGAAAGCTGCCGATCGACCTGGGCCATGTGGGTAAGATGACCCGGCTGGTGGAGATCGAGACGGCCGCACCGCTCAACGCGTCACCTTGGCGTCGCACCGTCTCCGGCTCCGCAATCAGTTTTGACGCCGAGTTCAAGGTGCTCTCGAAGAAACGCTTCGAACTCACACAGACGCTGGATGTGCGGGCCTGGACGCTGCCCGCGCACGAGGCGCAGGTCTATCGCGACGTCGTGTCGGAGCTGGAAAAAAGCGACCTCGAACTCGTCCGCGCCGTCAAAGGCGGGAAGTTCACCCGCGACCTCAAGGGCGGATCCGGGTTCGGCGTCTGGGACTTTATCCGCTGGGCCTCGATCGGGGCGCTGATCGTCTATTGGGTTTGGCGCTTCGGCGGAATCGGGACTGGCTAGTGTCCGCCGGCGCCCTCGGCAAGCACGAAGCGGCGATCACAATAGCCACATTCAACGAAGTCTTCTTCGCCCATGTCGTAATACACGACCGGATGGCCAAGCGCCCCGCCCCCGCCGTCGCACTTCACGCGCCGCGCATTCACCATGATCACCTCGGGTGGGTACAACGCGTCGGCGTCGCCTGGTGTGGCGGATTCCTTCTGACGATCGTTCGGCGTATTGGACATGGACCTGCGCTTGAAGCTCGATTGGCCGGGCCGTACCTAGGGCGCATCGCGCGTTTGCGCAATCCGTCCCCTCTAAGGCCTTTATGCCCGTTCCTGCCTCGCTGCCCGAATTCGCTGTTGAAGCCCGCGGTCTCGACAAGACCTACCGTGGCCAGGGCAAGGCCCCGGCGATGCATGCGCTGAAGGGCGTCGATCTGGCCATTCCCCGCGGCGCGTTCTTCGGTTTGCTTGGGCCTAACGGCGCCGGGAAATCAACTTTCATCAACATCTTGGGCGGACTGGTGATCAAGTCCGGCGGCGCGGCTTCGATTTGGGGTCACGACATCGACGCCGATCCGATGAACGCGCGCGGCGCGATCGGCATCGTGCCGCAGGAGATCAACATCGATCCGTTTTTCACGCCCGCGGAAGCGCTGGAGATTCAGGCGGGCTATTATGGCGTGCCGAAAGCGGAGCGGCGCACCGAAGAGATTCTACGCGCGGTGGGACTGTGGGACAAGCGCGAGGCGTATGCGCGAACGCTGTCCGGCGGCATGCGCCGGCGCCTGCTGGTCGCGAAAGCAATGGTGCACGCTCCGCCGGTGCTCGTGCTGGACGAGCCTACGGCCGGCGTTGACGTCGAATTACGCCGTCAACTCTGGGATTACGTGCGCGAGCTGCACGCTCGAGGCGTCACTGTCGTGCTCACCACACATTATCTCGAAGAAGCGCAAGAACTCTGCGACACCATCGCCATCATCAATCATGGCCAGGTGATAGCGTGCGAGCCGACGCCGCGGCTTATTTCGCGGCTGGACCAGAAGACACTCGTCGTGACGCCGCAGTCGCCGATCCCGCTGCCCCTTTCTGGTTTCGACGACGTCACTTTCGCGATGAAACCTTCGGGTGCGTTCACACTGACCTACAAGACTAGCGAACACAGCGTGGAGGAATTGCTCGACCGCATTCGCGCCGCCGGCGTCGCGATCAAGGACCTTTCGATCGAAGAGCCTGACCTCGAGGACGTTTTCGTCGAACTCACGGCCTGAACGTGTCCCTGACCCAGCGCTAGCCCGCGCTCCGCCCCGGGCACTGTACGGAAGCGGGCGCACAGGGCCGACCCGCATAAGTTGGGATACCCTCCCCCGGTCAGCGGCCGACCGATCAACATTACACCCGCTTTAAGCTCTCTAGCGCCCGGCTTCCGCAGTGCTATAGTGCGCGCGCGATGGGCGCCTTCATCTCCACGAGAACCACATGGTCGGGCAGGGTCAGGCAGTCGAACGGGACATCGAAATCCTAACGGAAATGCTCGAAAGCGAGCGCCGTCACCATCGCTGGAAGCGCCGTTTGTGCGTGCTGTTGTTTGCGTTCTGGTTTGTGCTGCTGATCGCCGCTCTGGGTCTCGTCGCCTGGGTCACGCTTGGCGGCCGTGTTGACCTGCTCACCAGTCAGTTCACCTGGCTGCAATGGGTCACGGCCTTGGCGGTGGCGGTGATGAGCACCTTCAGCATGCTGTGCGCCGCGCAATACTGCATCCACTCCATCGAACGCACCCTGTTTGCGGCGCGGGCGGGGCGTCCGGAGCTGTTCGAGACCTGTCTCAATCAGGTGCAGTGCGCCAGCAAAGAGAAACGACGTCTTTGGCTGGAAGTGGTGAAGGACTTCGTAGCCTGATGTAGCGGGCGTTGGGCGGGGGACAAAATATTATGGCATTGGAAGCTGATCGTGAGCTGGCGGCTCTGGTTGCGCGCGAACAGCGCGGCTTTCGATTTATTCTCATCACCGGACTGATTCTGCTGGTGTTATTACTGGCGCTTTCGATCGCTTTTGCGCTGAGCGTGACGCAGGCGGCGAACCAGCTCTCGGCGACGCAAGCGGAAATGCAGCGCGAGGCCTTCAAGGCGCGGCGCGATATGGATGCGCAAAGCAACAGCGTGTCCGACCAAGGACGACGGCTGCGCCGGCTGAGCCAAGATATGCGCCGTCCGGAGTTTCAGGCCGAAGTGGCCGTGACGCCCGAAAGCGCATTCGCGTCGGTGCGCGCGTTCTTGCGTCAGGGCCGGCTGACAATCGAAGACGAACGTCAGATCGAACGGGCCGAGGAAACTGGCATCGGCTCACCGGCGCTGCAGGCGCTGGTTTCGGGCGCCTATAGGCTGATGGATTGGGAGCGGTTGGGGGACTCGGTCGCCGCGGACGCCACTGAACTGCCGCGGCGGTTGCAGCGCGCCCTCACGTTCTTCGACGAGGCCAGCCAATTGGACCCGGCCCTGGCCAGCACAGCCGCCGCCGGCCAAGCCTGGGTGCACTACATTCGCGTGTCCTCGCCGCTGTCAAATTACGCCCCCGCCGACTGCGACGCGCTGACCGCGACCGTGGCCGCCAGCGCCGAGAACGGCGAACTGGGACCGCAACCGCTCTGGTGGCAGGCGCAATGCGAACGCAAGCGCGGTCGACCGGGCGACGCGCTGCGTGACTATGCTTTGGCTCTTGAGGATAGTTATGAAAGCGCGCTGCAACGCGGCGGCGGAGGCATGCGCAATCGGAGCGCCGAGCTCACTGTGGCCATGAACGCCTTCCATGGCGTCGGCACGACGCTCATCGCTTTGCACACCACGCCTGCGACCGACGAGAACAAGGCGCGCGCCATCGCCATCGCAGAACGAGCCTGCACTGAGGAGACCGCGGGCAACAACTTCGAGCTGGCGGCGACGTCGCCGGATCTGCGCCTGGCCGAGGCGTGCCTGCGCGCGGCGATGGCGCTGCGCCGGCGCCTGGGGCAGACCGCCAATCAGATCAGCGGCAGCGGCGAGAATCTCACGTTTGTCTACCTCGCGGAAGAAAACTACCCGCGAGCGTACGAGCACGCGATGGAGGTCGAGCGCACGGGCCTGTTCGCCTGGAACGAACTCATGCGCGCCCTCGCCGCGGAGCGCGTCGAAGCGAGCGACGATGTGCGCCGGGTGCGTACTCAGGCGCGCCGCCACGTGGCCCTGTTTCGCGTCAACCAGTTCAATCTCTGCGAGCTGCGCGTACTGCTGGGCGAGGCGCTCTACGCCGAGGCCGAGCGCATCGTGCGCGAAGAACACCGCGGCGAAGAAGTGGGCTGCACCGGCGTGAGCTGACCCGCCAGAGGCGCGCCGGACTACGCATGCGAAAACGGCCGGCGCTTGTCGCGCCGGCCGCCTCGACAACCCCGAGAGGTCGTGCTTCCTGCGTCGCGTAACGCGCGCCTTAGCGGCCGCCCATCACGGCCTGCTTCATCACCGCGGACTGGCGGAACGCTAACTTCTTCGACGCCTTGATCTTCACCGGCTCACCCGTTTGGGGGTTGCGGCCCATGCGCGCCTTGCGGTGCCGGATCATCACCATGCCGATGTCTCCGATCTTCACCTTGGCGCCCTTCATGACGTAAGCCTTCACCACGTCGGTATAGCCTTCGACAAAAGCTT
Source organism: uncultured Terricaulis sp. (assembly GCA_964540785.1). Taxonomy (GTDB): domain Bacteria; phylum Pseudomonadota; class Alphaproteobacteria; order Caulobacterales; family Aquidulcibacteraceae; genus Vitreimonas. The sequence goes on along the minus strand of CAZIOD010000009.1, from coordinate 6,043 downwards.
TAGCTTCGGACTTCTTGATGCCGAGATGGTCGGCAACCGACTGCAGCAATTGGCTGGCGGTCACCGTCTTGCCGGCCGTTGCGCTGACGCGCACCGCTTTTGCCGGTGCGGCGGCCTTCTTCGCCGCCTTCTTCTTCGCGGGCGCCTTGCGCGTCGCTTTCTTTGCCTTGCGGGCCATGTGCTTTCCCCTCTTCAAAGGTTGTCGTGCGTTTAACTCAACGACCGGCGGTGAGATCGGACTTCTGATGAGCCCTGGCTTGCTGCCGGCGATCGAGGAATGCCATGCAATTCTTGATGGAGCGTGACCGCGCTTCTCCAGAAATGCGCCAAAAAGCCGTGTTTTTCGGCCTTTTTGACCATAGGCGGCGGATTTCCTCGCACGAGCGCCTGCGAGTCGCAACGCAAAAATGCCTATTTGACGCGGTTTTTGCGGCTGGATGCATACGGAACGAACTGCAGTGTGGCCCGAAAAGCGCGTCGCTATGGGCAGAGGCAGAGGTTCAAACCGGCCTCCCCGTAAGAAGAACGCGGCGATTCTGCGCGCCGCGGAGTTCGTCGCACGACTCTCCTCCCCATGACCGGGGTGGAAGTCAGCGCGGCGCCATCCGGATGGATCCATCGAGACGGACGTCTTCGCCGTTGAAATAGGAATTGCGAATCATCTCGAGAGCCAGCGAGGCATATTCTTCGGGACGGCCGAGCCGCTTCGGGAAAGGCACGCTCGCCGCCAACGCTTCCTTCACTTTTTCCGGCGCGCCCAGCATGAGCGGCGTCTCGAATATGCCCGGTAAAATGGTGTTGATGCGAATGCCTTCGCCGGAGAGATCGCGCGCGATCGGCAACGTCATGCCGACAACGCCCCCTTTGGAGGCAGAATAGGCAGCCTGGCCTATCTGACCGTCTTCGGCGGCGACCGAAGCCGTCATCACCATCGCACCGCGTTCGCCGCCATCGAGAGGGTCGAGCGTCAGCATGCCGGCCGCGCTCTTGGCGACACAGCGAAAGGTGCCGATCAGGTTGATCTGAATGGTCAGCTCAAAAATGTTGAGCGGGAAGTGCTTGATCTCGCCGGTCTCTTTCGAGCGGCTCGCGGTCTTCATCGCCGATCCGATGCCGGCGCAATTCACCAGAACGCGCTCCTGACCGTTTGCCTTGCGTGCGGCGGCAAAGCCCGCCTCAACGCTGTCGTCGCTCGTCACATCTACTTTGCAGAAAACCGCGCCAAGTTCTTCGGCGGTAGCTCGACCGCGTTCCTCATCGCGATCGAAGATGGCAACCTTCACGCCCTCCTTGCGCAACGCCGCGCAGGTCGCCTTGCCCAAACCTGACGCCCCGCCGGTGACAATCGCGGAAATGTCCGATGAAAGACGCATCTCGTTCCTCCCGGTATGTGCGACGTTTCTAATCGCCGCATAGCGGAAGGCAATGCGTGCCGCTACGGCCGCTGCGTGCGCCGGCGCTCCTCACGCGGATTGCGCGGCGTCTCCGGCTCATCGCGATCGACCTGCTGCGGTGGTGGCGGAGGCGGTGGCGTGGCCGGTGGCGGCGGCGGCGGGGGTGCTGGCGGCGGATTGGGGCGCGGAGGCGGAGGCGGCTGCGGCGGAGGATAGCTTTGCGTGTCGCGGAGCTGCCGAATTCGCCAATACGCATGGTCGCGATAATCGCCGTCCGGCTGGGTGGCGAGATAGAATTCGTAGCCGTCGATCGTGTCGCGATAAGCGGCGCGATCCCAGGCATGGCGGTCATCGGCGCGGAGCTGATAGATGCGCCGCTCCGCGTTGGCTCGGTGATAGCCGTCCGGCCAATCGCGCAAGTATCGCTCGTACGCGCGCACCGTGTCGCGACGACGCGCACTGTCCCAATCGTAACTATCCTGACGCCGGAACGCATCGAGATGAGCGCGCGCGTCGCCGGCGTATGGCGAGGCCGGGTAGGCATACAGGAAGTCCGTGTATGCGCCGGGAGAGTTGAGCCGCCGCGCGCGGATCCAGGCGCCCTCGTCCGTGGTCCAGAGATAAGCGAGCCGGTCGCGCGCCTCGTCAGCGTGAGCGCCGCTGGGCCAGCGGTTGAGGTACGCTTCATACGTCTCGATGCGATCGACGCGCGCGGTCGCTTCCCAATCCACGCGCTCCTCGGCGGCGAGGCGCGGGGCCGCGAGCACATCGCGGCGTGCGCGTGCTTCGACCGAATTGGGCGACCAACTGAAGCGGGCGAGGTAGTCGTTGAAAGCGTCTTCGGTATCCAATCGTTGCGCTTGCACCCAGGCCTCACGCTCTTCGCTGGCCAATTGCTCGATCCGCGCGCGCGCCTCAGCCGCATGCGGCCCTTCCGGATAGGTCGCAAGATACGACCGATAATGGCTGGGCGCGTCCGAGACTTGCGCCATGGTCCAGGCTTGCCTTTCGAGCTCTTCCGGAGTGGGCGCGGTCGCACATGCCGCCATCAGCGCAACGGCTGAGGCCGCCGCCAGCAACTTCATTCGCCAAATGCCGGCCCCCGCCATGGTCCTTCCCCTGTGTACCGCCCTCTGCTGTAACCTCGGAAACCTGAATGGCAATGGAACGGCGGGCGGGGGCCGCGATGAATTTGGGGCCGGTGTTCTGGGCGCTGGCGGCGCTGGGGTTTGCGGCGGCGCTCTTGTACGGCGTCTATTTCTTGCAACGGCCGCGCGAGTGGCTGCGCGCGGGCGTGAAGACGCTGGCGATTGGCGCGCCGGCGGCGGGATTTGTCGTTGCCGGCGCGCCCTTCCCCTTGGTGCTGGCTTTGCTTGCGCGGCGCTCGGGGATTTCTTCCTCGCGTTCGACCGGAAATGGCTGCTGCCGCTCGGCATCCTCGCCTTTCTGACCGCGCAGCTTGTGTACTTCGCGATCTTCACCGCGATCTGGTTCTTCTCGGGCGACAATTCTCCGCTGTGGCCGCGCTATCTGGCGATGGGCGCGCTCGTCGCCGCAAGCGCGGGCTTTCTGCTTTGGATGGCGCCGCGCCTGGGATGGATGGCGCTTGGCGTCGTGCCATATGCGATCGCGATCACGCTCATGGCGGCGATGGCGATGTGGCTGCCATGGGAGGGCTGGCCGGCGATGCTTGGCGCGGTGCTGTTCGTGGTGAGCGATTTCGTGCTGGCGACCGAGCTGTTTCGTTTGGGACCGGACGCGCCGTCGCGGCGCGTCACGGCGCCCGTCGTGTGGTGGACATACGTGGCCGCGCAAGCGCTGATCGTGACCGGTATCCTGCTGGCGGCGATATAACCAAAGAGGCGCGCGCGCTTCCCTCCCTGCCAAGGGAGGGGATCAAGCCAGCGACGGCAGGTCGAGCTTCTGCTCTTTGGCGCAAGCGATCGCGTCTTCGTAGCCGGCGTCGGCGTGGCGCATGACGCCGGTGGCGGGGTCGTTCCAGAGCACGCGTGCGATGCGCTGGGCCGCCGCTTCGCTGCCGTCGCAGACGATGACCACGCCTGAATGTTGCGAGTACCCCATGCCGACGCCGCCGCCGTGATGCAGCGACACCCAGGTTGCACCGCCAGCCGTGTTCAAGAGCGCATTGAGCAGCGGCCAGTCCGAAACCGCATCGCTGCCGTCGCGCATCTTCTCGGTCTCGCGGTTCGGCGATGCGACCGAGCCGGAATCCAAATGATCGCGCCCAATCACGATCGGCCCGATCTCGCCGCGCGCGACCATTTCGTTGAACGCTAAACCCAGCCGATGGCGTTGGCCTAAACCGACCCAGCAAATGCGCGCCGGCAAACCTTGGAACGCGATCCGCTCCTTGGCCATGTCGAGCCAGCGATGCAGATGCGCGTCGTTGGGAATCAGCTCTTTCACTTTCGCGTCGGTCTTGGCGATGTCGTCCGCATTGCCGGTCAGCGCCGCCCAGCGGAACGGACCAATGCCGCGGCAGAACAGCGGCCGCACATAAGCCGGCACGAAACCCGGATACGCGAACGCATCTTCAACGCCCTGATCCTTCGCCACTTGGCGAATGTTATTGCCGTAATCGACGACCGGAATGCCCATCTTGTGAAAATCGAGCATCGCCTGCACATGCACCGCGATCGACGCGCACGCCGCTTCGCGCACGGCTTCGGGATTCTGCACGCGCGTCTTATTCCAGCGCTCGACCGTCCACTCTGCCGGCAGATAGCCGTTCACCGTGTCGTGCGCTGAAGTCTGATCCGTCACCGCGTCCGGGCGGATCCCTCGCTTGACCATTTCCGGCAAAATCTCCGCCGCGTTGCCAAGCAGGCCGACGGAGATCGCCTCGCCCTTCGCGCACGCTTCGTTGATCATCGCCATCGCCTGATCCAGCGTTTCGGCGCGCTTGTCGAGGTAGCGCGTCTTCAAGCGCTTATCGATGCGATCGCTCTGGCACTCGATCGCGAGGCACGACGCGCCGGCCATCACCGCCGCCAGCGGTTGCGCGCCGCCCATGCCGCCGAGGCCGGCGGTCAAAATCCACTTGCCCTTCCAATCGCCGCCAAAGTGTTTGCGGCCCATTTCGGCGAACGTCTCGTACGTGCCCTGCACGATGCCTTGCGTGCCGATATAAATCCAAGAGCCGGCCGTCATCTGGCCGTACATCATCAATCCGTTGCGATCGAGTTCGTCGAAATGCTCCCACGTCGCCCAACGCGGCACGAGATTCGAGTTGGCCAAAAGCACGCGCGGCGCATCGGCGTGAGTCTTGAACACGCCGACAGGCTTACCGCTTTGGATCAGGAGCGTCTCGTCTTCTTCGAGCCGCCGCAGCGTCTCGACGATCCTGTCGAAACTCTTCCAATCGCGCGCCGCCCGGCCGATGCCGCCATAAACGACCAACTCCTCCGGGTGCTCCGCCACATCCGGATCGAGATTGTTCATCAGCATGCGCAGCGCGGCTTCCGTGAGCCAGGACTTGCACGTGCGTTGGTCTCCACGCGGCGCGCGGACCACGCGCGTCGGATCACGGCGGGGATTCATGAGCGTCACTCCCGGAAATGTGCGCGGTGTGTTAGCCCGAAGGCCGGATAAGGTCCATGCCATGAGCTTCGAACTGCGACGCCTTGGGGCGCTGCCCGCGGACTTTTCGGCTTTGGCCGACGCCGCGCGGCAGGAAGAATATGAATTTGTGCAGCGGCTCGGCGCGCGGTGGGACGGCGTCCGCTACATGGACGACGCGTTGGCCACGGTGTGGGGCGCTTTCGCCGACGGCGCATTGATCGCGATCGGCGCGCAGACGTACGATGAATACGACCCCTCCCCGCTGCACCGGCGCATTCGGCACTTCTATGTGCGGCCTTATCGACGGCGTGGCGGCGTTGGGCGTGCACTGGCGGCGAAGCTGATTGAGGATGCACACAAGCTGGCGCCGCTGCTGCACCTGCGCGCGACGCATGAATTGTCGACGGCGTTTTGGGATGGCGTTGGGTTCGCGCGCGTGGTGGGGCGCGAGGATCGGACGCACGTGATGGTGCGGACTTAGCGCATCCGTCTGCCTACAGCTGCGCGCAGGCCATATCTAAATGGCGTCCAGTTGCAGATATTCTCGTCTCCGCAGCCCGTACGAATGATGACGCCTGAGAGGCACGTCACTCTTCCGTTCAAATGATCGAATCTTCGGCTTGCCTCTAAGTAGCCCGCAACCAGTGCCAGGCCGCCAGTTGGCGATCGGTCCAGTGGTAGATCGCGCCATGCGGTCTCGCGCGACGCCCAAATGTTTCCGTCCTCAAAGCCAGAGGTAACAAAACCACACACACGAACGGATCGCCCTTCGTAGTTCTCGGGATTCTCGAATGGGCTGGGCGTTGATGTCGTTGCACAGGAAGACAACAGGACAGCAGCCGTAATCATCGCTTTCATGCGGGGCCTCCTGCAAACACGCGCTCGCGCAGAAGCGGCGCGCCGAGCCAGTAGCTGAGTTCGGCGGGGGAGCCCACGTCCCAGATCGCGAGGTCGGCGGCCTTGCCAACTTCGAGTGTGCCGACATCGTCGAGGATGCCGAGCGCACGCGCGCCTTCGCGCGTAATGCCGGCGAGCGCCTCTTCCGGCGTCAAACGGAAGAGCGTGCA
>CAZIOD010000008.1:0-50140 GCA_964540785.1 uncultured Terricaulis sp. | reverse complement strand
CTCTGAAGCCCTTCCACCGGAGCGGCTGAACCACGCGGCGCCGCTCCTCGCAATCGCTGGATTCGCGCGAAACCTCTCTTCCCTCTTTTGGGGGAGGGGGAATGGCGCGTCAGAATGCGAGCATGCCCAGGCCAATTAATCCGGCGCCGGCGCCGGCTCTTGCTTGGGCTGTTCGATCACACGCCGGAAAATATCTTGTAGCGGATTGCGCGGGCGCTCCTCTTGTTGCTGTTCTTGCTCTGGCGTCGTGGGTGTTTCGCCCCCGTCCGGGGAGGATGTTTCGGTTGGCGTCTCAGCGGCGGGCGCGGGGACGGGCGAGCGTCCGAAGAGCGCGTCGCCGAGGCGCGCCAGCGGATTGCCCTCTTCCTGCCCGCGCAAGATGTCGCGCAGCTGGTTTTGCACAATCTCTTCGACTGCGGGACGGAAGCTGACGCGCGACCACGGGCCGGACACGCGAAACGGAATGCCGAGTCCGGCGACGCCGGCGTCGCCGCCCTGGCCTTCGATGGATCGCACCGCCCGCGGCGCGATGCGCATATCGATTGTTTGTGCGCCGATATCGATCAGCCCAGCCCCTTCGAGCCGCACGAACGGATTGAGCAAGCGCAAATTCTCCGTCGCGGCGACGCCGTCGGCGACCGCGAAGCTCGCGCCGAGTTCGGCAAAATCTGTCGCCCCGCCGCCAGAGCTGACCGATTGGCCGGACACGACCGATTGCAGCGAACGCGCCATTTGCGCCAGATTCACGCCCTTCCATTGGCCGTCGTTGAACATGAACGAGGCGCTGCCGCGCAGCGCGCGCATGATCGCCGCTTGCGATGCGCCGGTCCCGACCAGCGAAGCGGTGAGCGCCCCGCGCCCGGTGATCTTGTCGAACCCGATCGCGTCCGTGAGCAGCGGCTCGGCCTGGACGTTCTGCGCGCTCAGTTCGACGGCAAGGCGCGGCACGGCGCCCGACCCGTCGGCGATCAAACGCGCCGTGCCGGCGCCGCCGTAGAGCGAGACCCGTGTCAGGCGCGCGTCGGCCGCGCCGTTGGCGACGCGCAGCGCCATCTGCACGTCGGAAAAATTCATCTGCTGAAACCGCAGCGCGCCGATCCCCAACGCAAGATTGGCGTCGATCGCGCGCAGCCCGGAGAAATCGATCGGATCGTCGCCCCAGCCTTGGCTCACCTCCACGCCGCCGGCGTTGTCACCTTGCGCAGGCGCGGGCAGGTAGGTGTTGAGATCGATGCGGGGCGCGGTGAGGGCGCCGTCGATGCGCAGGCGGTCGTTCGCTTGCGTGACGATGGTGAGATGACCGCTGGCGGCGATGTCATCAAGGCTGAACGCCGCCTCGTTCAACGCGATGGCGTCGCCGTCGCGCGCCAGCTGCGCCGCGGCGGAGAAGGCGCCGAAGCCGCCGCCGTCCGCCATAGGCGAGCCAATCCAGGCGAGCAGGCGGCGCAAGCTCGCACCCCGCGCTTCGAACGCGCCCGCCAGCGCGCCGCTTTCAGCGTTGAAGGCGCCCTCGAAGCTCGCATTCAAGGCGTCGGACCGCACTTCCGCGGCGAGCGGCGTTTCGCCTTTCTCAAGCACGGCGCGCGGCAGGCCAATCGTGCTCTCCACGTTCACACGCTGGCCGCGATAGTCGAACGCCGCGGTTAGTTCAGCCGCCTGATCGAGCGATTCGAGCGACAGGCGCGCATCGACATCTTCAAGCGTTAAGGGCGGCCCGCCGTCGCCGCCGTCGAACGTGATCAGGCTGTCGTTCAGTTGCACATCGTCGAGACGTAAATCGTCCAGCGTCGCCTGCTCTGACTCTTCGTCGGTCGGAAAGCTCCAATTTGCCGCGCCGTCTTGCTTGGCGTGCAGCCGCACATCGGCGCCGTGGAAAATGAGACGCTTCACTTGTATGTCGCCGCCGAGCAGGGGCAAGAGCGCAACGGCAAACACGATCCGATCGGCAGCGATGAAGGGCGTTTCTGCATCGAACCCTTCCGGGTTGGACAAGGCGGCGTTGTCGACGGAAAAGCCCAGGTTCGGAAACAGGCTGATTTCGATGTTCTGCCCAAGCGTCAGCTCGCGGCCGGTCGCTTCTTCAATGCGCCGTTCGGCCTCGCGCGCCGCCAGCTCCTTTGGGAAGAAGACGACGAACAGCACTGCGGCAATCGCCAGCACGCCCAGGCCGGCGCCGACGCCGATGCCGATAAGCTTCCAGTTGAGCTTCATTCCGGAATCCTTCCTGCGGCTGCAGCCTAAGCGCATCGCCGGCGCAAATCGACCCGCGGCGGCCTTTGCCAAGCGAGCCCCCTGAGCTATTGCGCGTGCGCATGGGCGGATTTTTCTCGTCACTTTTTGCGGAGATGGGCCAGCGGCGCCGGCGCCTGCGCGCGGCGCTGGGCGATCGCGGTCAGGCGCTTGTGGAATTCCTCGTGCTCGGCGGTCTGATGCTGGGCTCGCTCGGGCTGTTCATACGTGAATGGATGCTCGCCGCCGCCCCTTGGGGATTCGCCGTCCCTGTGGTGTTCATCGTGGGCTTTTTTCTGATCGAGCAGCGCCGCCAGGCGAGCCTGGCCGACGGGCAGGCGCCTGACCGCATCAGCCAGCGCTATGATTGGATCGTCTTGCTGTGGTCGTTTGGATGTGCGCTTGTCGGCGCCGCCGCCTTCGTCATCGCGCTCACCTCAGAACCGGCCCCGCCGCCGGGCGAAGACTTCTGGACGCCGCCGGAAAACTCTGTGCCGGTCGATATCTCGCCTTGATCGCAGCGCCATCATTGCACGCAGTTCATATGCTTGCCGGCGGGAGGGAAGCCCGTGACGACCAATACGATCTCGAGCCTGATCCCGCGCGGATCGTTGGGGCTCAAGCTTCTGCTTGTCTGCGTGCTCGTCCTGGCGATGGGCATCCCCTTGCTGGTGGTGGGCGCGCTGGTCGCTGAACGCCAGCAGCGCGCCACCCAGGTCACCGCCCAGATCGGCGCAGCCGCCGGCGGCGCCCAGGTGATCGGCGGGCCCATGCTGCTGGTTCCGTATCAGCGCACGGTGCAAGTGAGCGACGACCAGGGCCGCACCCAGACCCGTATCGATCGGGGGACCTATGTCGTCTTCGCCGAAACCGGCTCGGCGGATACTGCCTTGACCGTGGCCGACCGCCGGGTCGGCATCTACCGCGCCGCCACCTACAACGCGGTCACCGACTTTGACGCCAGCTTCCGGCCGGCCGACGCGCTCGACGGCGTTGGCGACGATTACCGTTTCGATTGGCCCCAGGCGCGCATCGCCATGTTCGTCGCCGACAGCCGAGCCATCCGCAACGCCGCCGAGCTGCGCTTCGCCGACGGAAGCACCGCAACGCTCGAACCGATTTCCGATTTGAGCTTGGCCGCGCCCGCGCGCGAGTATGCGCGGCCTGGCATCTTCTCCAGCCCCGCTGCGCCCATGCCGGAGGCGCTGCAGGCGTTCGCAGCGCCCGCGCGGCTGGACAACGGGCCTTCGGATTTTGCTGTCGAAACCCGCCTCGACCTTGGCGGCGCGCAGCGTTTTTCGATCGCCGCCTTCGCACAGGACACCACGACAACCATTCGCGGCAATCGCGGCGATACGCGCGCAGAGGGTTATTTTCAGTCAACCGAGGCGCCGCAAACGACGCCGGAGGGCTTTGTCGTCTCCTGGCGCGTGCCGTTCGTCGCGCGCGGAATTGAAAAGGCCGCCGATCTGTCAAGCTTCAATTTGGGTCTGGCCGCCGGGCGCGACATGGCGGTGAGTTTCGTTTCTTCCGACGACATCTACAAGGGCGCCGCGCGCGCCGTGCGCTACGGCATCATGTTCATCGGCATCGTCTTTCTGGCGACGCTGATTTTCGAAGCCGTCAGCGGACACAAGGCGCACCCGGCGCAATATATCCTGGTCGGTCTCGCGCAGTGTGTGTTCTATCTGCTGCTGTTGTCGATGACGGAGATCATCGGCTTCACGCCGGCGTTCTTCATTGCGGCGGCGGCGACGGTCGCTCTGCTGGCCTATTATGCCGGGGCCTCGTTCAAGTCGGCGGCCGTCGGCGTGCGCGCTCTGATCGGTCTCTCGGCGCTCTACGCCGCCATGTACGTGCTCATGACGCTGGAGGATTTTGCGCTCCTCGCCGGCTCGATCGTCGCCTTCGCCGTGATCGCCGCCACCATGATCGCAACACGTCGGATCGACTGGTACGGCCGCGCCGCGCCAGCGCCGGCCGCGGAATAGCCGCTGGCGAGCGTCCGCGGTCCTGGGTCGCCTTGACGCTTGCCCCGGCGCTCGTCATCACGCTGGCATGGTCGAACTCACGCTGCCGAAGCATTCCCAGGTCCGGTCGGGCAAACGCCACAAGGCTAAGCCCGGCGCCAAGCGCGTCCGAAGCTTCAAGATTTATCGCTACGATCCCGAAGCTGGCGAAAACCCCCGCTGGGATACCTACGACGTCGATCTCGATAGCTGCGGCCCCATGGTCCTGGATGCGCTGATCGCAATCAAGAACGACATCGATTCAACGCTCACCTTCCGCCGCTCCTGCCGCGAGGGAATCTGCGGTTCGTGCGCAATGAATATTTCCGGCCGCAACACGCTCGCCTGCACCAAGGGAATGGACGATCTGCCGGCCGGAACGATCACCATTTCGCCCTTGCCGCATCAGCCGGTCATGAAGGACCTGGTGCCGGACCTTTCGAACTTCATTGCGCAATACTCAGCCATACAGCCCTATTTGCAGACCCAGACACCGGAGCCCGACGCCGAATGGCGCCAGAGCCCCGAGGAGCGCGCCAAGCTCGATGGGCTTTATGAATGCATCCTCTGCGCCTGCTGCTCCACGGCGTGTCCGTCCTATTGGTGGAATTCGGATCGTTTCTACGGTCCGGCAGCGTTGCTGCAGGCGTATCGCTGGATCGCCGACAGCCGCGACGAGCACCAGGGCGAACGGCTCGACGCGCTTGAGGACCCGTTCAAGCTCTATCGCTGCCACACGATCATGAATTGCGCCCAGGTCTGCCCGAAGGGTCTCAACCCCGCCAAGGCAATCGCCGAGATCAAAAAGGCCATGGTGGAGCGGAAGCTCTAGGGAACCTAGGCGCACAGGCGCGCATTCCCTATTTTCGGGCTTAAGTAGGGGAAGCCATGTCAGAGGCGAAGTTGAAAGTGCTCATCGTCGAGGACGAATCCATCGTCGCGATGATGATCGAGGACCTGATCGTCGACATGGGGCACGAGGTGGTCGGTACGGCCGGCCGACTGGAGCAGGCGCAAAAACTGGCAGAGGAGCTCGCGCTCGACTTCGCCATCGTCGATGTGAACCTCAACGGCCAGCACACCTATCCGGTGGCCGAGACGCTTAAGACGCGCGGCGTGCCGTTCGTGTTCGCGACGGGCTATGGCGTGCAAGGACTGAAGGACGAGTGGAAGCAAAATCCCGTCCTGCAAAAGCCGTTTCAGCCGGAAGACCTCTCTCGCGCGCTCAGCGCCGTCGCCAGCGCCTGAGCCTTAGGAGGCGTCCGCTCGCGGCGTCCAATCGTAGAGCGGGCGTGTGCGCCCATCTTCGAAGCGCACGCCCTCCGCCGCCATGACCAGGCCGGGGCGGGCCATGCTGCCGCGCACAGAGAGGGCCGCGATGCCGTGCACATTAGCCGGCAGCACCTCGCCCGGTTCGCTGATCCCATTGCCGTTTTCATCACGCCAAAGCGCAAGCCCGCCAAGCTCGGCGCCGGTGAGTTCGCCGTCTTCGTTGACGTCCAGCGCCTGCAGCGCCTCGAAGCCGTCGCCGATCAGATCTGCATGGGAGCGCACCTGTCCGCGCCAATCGGGATCCCAGACCAACCAAGCGGCGTCGGCGGTAAGCCAGCCTTGCATGCGCGCGTGCCCGGCCAGTTCGCGCGCGGCGTCGGAGTCGGGATCGACCAGCCGCTCGAACGGACGATCCGTAAGCGGTACGATCATTCGGCTATCTGCATGCTGAGGCGTGTGCGCCGCCGGAACAGCGGCGGCCGTCAACGCCAAGGCCATCCATACCGCGATCGCCAAAGTGTGGGCGCGCATGGAAGTCTCCCTCCGACACATCGCCCCTCGCGCCAGCTATCCTGCGTCGCGTCGCGCCGTTCGTCCATGGCGAAATTTTCACAAATTCGCGTGAGCGCTTTCAGGCCGGCTTCGCCAGGTCGCGCCAGGGACATTCCGGACCTGTCGGATCGAACGCGATGTCTGGCGCATTCGGCAGCACGCGCTCGATGTAATATTTGAGCTTGCGGATAGTGCTGGTCGCTTCGCCGCCGGTGTGATCGGACGGAATGACCGGGCCGAAGGTGAGCTTGTAGGTCTTGCCCTGCTTGTTCAGCAATTCATGGAAAAGCGTGATGTCGCGCAGCTCGGCAGAGACTTTCGCGAAGGCGTGAAACCAGCGAGAGGAGGGCCCGCTCATATGCACCGGCACGATCGGCAGCCCGTATTTGCGCGCGAGCGAAGCAGCGGTCGGCATCCATTCGGGGTCGACCAACATGCCCTCGCGCATGCGCGCGAGCCGGCCGGCGGGAAAAATCACGATCGGGCGGCCCTGCTCCAGCGCCTCGTCGGTCATTTTTAGCGTAATGCGCGTGCGTTCGCGCGTGCGCTTGGCTTGCACCCACTCGACGGGGATCAGCACTTCGTCGAAGCGCGGGCATACGCGGAGCGCATCGGAATTGGCGTAGAACAGCGCATCTGCACGATACGGCTTGATCGCATCGTACATGGCGATCCCGTCGGTAATGCCGGTCGGATGATTGGACAGGAGCAGAAAGGGCCCTGTTTCCGGAATGCGCTCGATGCCGGAGACGTCGAGCTTGACGGACAACAACGCCGAGACCGAATCCAGGGCGTCGCGCCCGCTCATCGGCGCGATCTGGTCTGCCATGCGGATGGCCTTGTTATAATTGAGCACGCCGTAAAGCGGGGGACGGATCAGCGGCCAGAGCGCGCCGCCCGATAGCTTGGGGGCGCGCTCTTCGATTAGCACGTCGACGATATGTTTGGCGGTCGCCGCCTTTGCGGGGCCGGCTGCGGCGTCGGTGGGCGTCATGCGTGTGACCTGCGAGTCGGGCCGCATGCGCGGAAAAAAGCACGCCGCCGCGCGCGCGCCTAGTGCGCGGCGCTTGCCATCTGCGGAATCCCCGGGTCTTTAGCGGCATGTCTGCGCCCTTGGCCGCTTACCGTCGGCGCCTCGCCGAGGGCGAACTGACGCCCGACGCCGACCAGGCCCGCGCGGCCGAACGGCTCGACCGTTTGGCGCAGGAGCTGGCGCGCTGGCGCCCGGGCGGATGGCTGCGCCGGGCTGAGCCGCCGCTCGGGGTCTATCTCTGGGGCCCGGTCGGGCGCGGCAAGTCGATGCTGCTCGATCTGTTTTTCGAGACTGCGCCAGTGGCGAGGAAGCGACGCGTCCACTTCCACGAATTCATGCAGGCCCGCCACGCCTTCCTGCGCGAAGCGCGCGCGCGCGGCGCAGGACAGGATCAGCTCATTGCAGAGGCGGCGAAGGCCGTTGCGGACCAGGCCAGACTCCTGTGTTTCGACGAACTGCAAGTAACCGATATCGCCGACGCCATGATCCTCGGACGCCTGTTCGAGCGCCTGTTCGAAGAAGATGTCGTGGTGGTGGCGACCTCCAACCGGCCCCCAGACGACCTCTATAAGAACGGTCTCAACCGACAGCTCTTCCTGCCTTTCATTGCGGCGATCAAGCAAAGGCTCGACATCGTCGAGATCGCGGGGCCGCAAGACTTTCGGTTGCAGCAGCTGATGGCCGCGCCGGTTTACTACGCTCCGCTCGGACCGGCGGCCGAAGAGGCGATGGAGCGCGCGTGGAAACGACTCACGGCCGGCGCGGCGCCCCAACACGTGACGCTCGACGTGGGCGGGCGCACGCTACGCGTTGAACGCGAAGCGGCAGGCGTGGCGCGCTTTTCGTTCGAAGAGCTGTGCGCGCGCCCTTTGGGGGCCGCCGATTATCTCGAAATCGCCGAGCACTTTCACACCGTGCTCTTGGAGAACATCCCGCGCTTGACGCCGGCGATGCGCGAAGAGGCGGCGCGTTTTCGCACCCTGATCGACGCGCTCTATGAGGCGAAGGTCAAATTGGTCGCCAGCGCGGATGCGCCGCCGCACGAACTCTATCCGGCCGGCGATCAGAGCTTCGAGTTCGAACGCACGGCGTCGCGTCTTGTGGAGATGCAGAGCGCAGCCTATCTCGCGCTGCCGCGCCGCGACGCGGAGTGGAAAAGCGGCATTGTCGATTAGCTCATCGGATTGGCGGGCGGCGGCGGCTCGGGCAGGGGGATGAATTCCTGATCGTCGCCGTCCGGCAACTTCATGCGGCCCGCGCGCCAGTCGGCTTTCGCCTGCTCGATCCGCTCCTTCGACGACGACACAAAATTCCACTCGATGAAGCGCGGGCCCAGCGGCTCGCCGCCGAGCAGCATCAAGGTCGCGCCGCGTTCGCTGCGCACGATCGCCGGCGCGCCGGCGGCGAAGACGACCATCTGCCCCACTTTGTAAGCGGCGCCCGCGCACTCGACTTCGCCTTCGGCGACATAGGCCGCCCGTTCGGAATATTCGCTCGGCGCCTCGACCGCGCCGCCCGGCGCCAATTCGCAGTGCAGATAGAAGATCGGCGAGAACGTTTTCACGCCAGCGCGTGCGCCGAAAGCTTCCCCCGCGATCAGGCGCCATTTCAGGCCGCCCGCGTCGCCCCCCGGCAGGTCGGCGCCTTCGTGGTGAAAGAACGAGGGATCGGCTTCCTCATGTTCCTCCGGTAGCGCCACCCAGGTCTGGATGCCGTCCATGACGCCGCCCTCGCGGCGCAGCAATTCGAAGCGCTCCGAATGGGTGATGCCCCGGCCGGCCGTCATCCAATTGACTTCAGCGGGGCGGATGTCCTGACAAAAGCCCAGGCTGTCGCGATGGGTCATCTCGCCTTTGAACAGATAGGTCACGGTGGCGAGACCGATATGCGGATGCGGACGCACGTCGGCGCTGCGCGGAAAGTTCGGCGCAAACGTCGCTGGCCCCATGTGATCGAAAAAGATAAATGGCCCGACCATGCGCCGTTTCGCATAAGGCAAAAGGCGCCCGACTTCGAAGCCGCCGAGATCTTTGCGCCGCATGTCGATGACGAGGTCAATCATGATTATCTCCTGCGTCTGCGCGTCGGGGTGCCGAGGATGCCGCGCATCAGTTCGCGGGCGATGGTGTTGAAGACGCCCGAGGCGACGCGTCCGGTCTGACGCTCGATTGCCGTCGTCCGCGAGGACGAGCGCCGCGTTGTTCCCGAGCGCGTTTTTTTACTGCTGCCGCGCGCCCGCTCCTCGCGTGCGGCCTGCTTGGCTGCGCGTTCAGCGCGGTCGGCCAACAGCTCATAGGCGCTTTCCCGATCGAGCGCGCGTTCGTATTTCTTTCCGGCTGCGCTGGAACGCATCATGTTTTGGCGCGTCGCGAGATCGATTGGGCCGACATGGGAGTTGGGCGGACGTATTTTTGTGCGCGCAACCGGCGTGGGCGCGCCTTTTTCGTCGAGCAGCGAAACCAGAGCCTCGCCGACGCCGAGTTCCTGGATTTCCTTGACGACGTCCACGTCCGGATTGGCGCGGAAGCTTTGCGCCGCTGCGCGCACTGCTTTCTGGTCGCTCGGCGTGTAGGCGCGCAAGGCATGCTGAATGCGATTGCCCAGCTGCGACAGCACGATTTCAGGGATGTCGGACGGCGATTGCGTCACGAAATAAACGCCCACGCCCTTGGAGCGGATGAGCCGCGCCACCTGCTCGATCCGGTCTAACAGCGATTTGGGCGCATCGCGGAAGAGCAGGTGCGCCTCGTCGAAGAAAAAGACGAGCTTGGGTTTGTCGAGATCGCCGACTTCTGGGAGCTCTTCCCACAATTCCGACAACAGCCAGAGGAGGAAGGTGGCGTAGAGCCGCGGCGACTGCACGAGGCGTTCGGCGGCGAGCAGGTGCACGACGCCGCGTCCGTTCTTGCCCGGCGCGAGAAAGTCGTCGAGGTCCAGGGCCGGTTCGCCGAAGAAGCGTTCGGCGCCGTCCATTTCCAGCTGCAATAGTTTGCGTTGCAACGCCGCCGCCGTCTGCGACGTCACCAGCCCATAACGCTTGCCGATTTCGTCTGAGTTTTCCGAAATGTAGGAGATGAGCGCACGCAGATCCTTGAGGTCGAGGAGCGCCAGGCCTTCTTCGTCGGCCAGGTGGAAAGCGATGGTGAGCGCGCCTTCCTGCGCCTCGGTCGCTTCCAAAATGCGCGCCATGAGCACGGGACCCATCTCAGTGACGGTTGCGCGAATCGGATGGCCGAGCTCGCCGTAAACATCCCAGAACACCGTTTCAGCCGCTTCGGGCGTCAACGTCAGGCCAATCTCTTCGGCGCGTTTGGCGGCCCACCCGGGCGGGGGATCGCCAGCTGCGGCAATGCCGGAAAGATCGCCCTTGATGTCTGCGGCGAAGACGTTGACGCCTTCGCGCGCAAACGCTTCCGCCAGCACCTGCAATGTCACGGTCTTGCCCGTGCCCGTGGCCCCGGCGATGAGACCGTGGCGATTGGCGCGCTTCAGCGCCAGAGATTGCCGCCCTTGTGGGCTTGCGCCGATCTCGATCGAGGACGCCATCCAACTCTCCTTGCTTCGCTGGCCAGCTTGGCGCATTGGGCGTTTCCGGCGCAAGCCATGACGGAGGGGAGGATGGAGGGTTCGGCGCGTGGCGCGCTGTGGATCGTTGCCGCCGGCGTGATCGTGGCTGGGCTCTACTTCCTGCGCGAGCCGCTGACGCAGTTTGCGCTGGCGCTGCTGTTATGGCTGGCCATCGACGGGCTGGCCGAGATGCTCGACAAGCGGATCCCGTTTCTGCCGCGCCTTGCCGCATTGCCTATTGCGCTCGTTATTGTGCTCGGCCTGGTGACGTTGATCGGCTTCGTCGTCGTCAGCAACATCAGCGCCATGGGCGCCGATTTCGCCCGCTACGAGGCCCGGCTCAACACGGTCGTGGCAGAGATCTACGCTCAGTTCGGCATCGCCGGACAGGTTCCCAGCTTCTACGATCTGATCGCGCGTCTCGATCCCCAAGACGTCGCCCAGCAGGTCGGCGCCGGCCTCAGAAATCTCGCCTCCGACATCACGTTCATCCTGCTCTATCTGTTCTTTCTGTTTCCGGCTGCGAGCGTCATGACGCGCAAGCTGGATTTCATCTTTCCGACGGCAGGCCCGCGCGAGCAGGCGCGGGACGTGTTCCGGCGCATCCGCGTGTCGATGGAACAATATCTTTGGGTGCAGACCGTCATCAGCCTGATCATCACCGGGCTTACTTATGCGACGCTGCTGGTCGCGGGCCTGGATAACGCATTGTTCTGGTCCTTCGTGATCTTCTTTCTCAATTATATCCCGACCATCGGCTCGATCGTCGCGGTTGTCGTCGTGACCATGGTCGCGCTGGTGCAATTCACGGCGTGGCCGCAGATCGCTATCGTGGCGGCCGGTACGAGCGCCTGGCAATTCTTGATTGGAAACTTCCTCCAGCCGCGCATGACAGGAGATTCATTGAATCTGTCCGCCGTCGTCGTGTTGCTGGCGCTGGCCCTTTGGGGCGCGATGTGGGGCATCGCCGGCGCTTTCCTCGCGGCGCCGCTCACGGTCATGTTGATGATTGTATTGGCGCAATTTCAAACCACGCGATGGATCGCGATCCTGCTCTCCGCCGACGGCAAGCCGACGCCGACAACGCCGCCTCTGAGTATGTCCGAATCCGAGCCAGATTGATGTTGCGAATCGTCGACGAACATGTATCGCTGATGTGAAGAACGTCGCCGGGGCTAGGGGCGTTTCGGCAAACGCTTCAGGACGAATACCCTAATTCCGGCGCGCGCTCGAACGTCAGTTTCTGGCGCGTCGATCCGTGCTCGTGGGCTCAATGGGGGGCTTCATTCAGGCGGACGGCCGCTGCAATCGGACCAGGCCTCCGCGTGCGTCCCCCACCCAGCCTGCTGCGAGGCCTGCAGGCGCCGTCGGGCAGCTTGTCCCCGCCCGACGGCGCCGTCTTATTCTTCACCACGGCAATTCGCGTCCATCGTAGTTGAAAAAGCGCCCGCTTTGTTCGGGTGTGAGGGCGTCGAGAATGCGCTGCTGGCCTTCCACGCACTCCTCCACGCCGATCTTGCCGCTAGGCCCGCCCATCCGCGTGCGCACCCAGCCGGGGTGCAACAGCACGGCGATAACGCCCCGGCCGCGCAAGTCGTTGGCGATCCCCTTGCCCACCATGTTCAGCGCTGTCTTCGAGAGCCGGTAGGCGTAAGCCCCGCCCGAGCCGTTGTCGGCGACGGATCCCATCAGGCTGGTTTGGAACGCCATGATCTTGCGGTCGGATCGGGCAACATTGTCCGCAAGCGCTTCGGCGAGCTTTAGCGGCGCCAGGGCGTTCACCCGGATGAGGGCCAGCACAGCGTCCACATCGACGTCCCCGAAAACCTGACGCCGGTTTCCCGTGGCGCCGGCATTGGCGAACAGCAGGTCGATGGGCTCGGCCCCGATGTGCCGCTTTAACGTCCCCGGGGCGTCGTCGTCGGCCGCGTCATAAGCCAGCACTGTGACCTTGTCCCCATACTGCCTGGCCAGTGCGGCGAGCTCGTCGGCCTCGCTGGGCGCGCGCGCCGTGGCGAAAACCCGCGCCCCGCGCGCGGCGTAGCGGCGCGCGTGTTCAAGGCCGATGCCGCGATTGGCGCCTGTAATCAAAACGGTCCGCATAGCCTCTCCATCCGCAAATGCACGGCAACACCCCGAACTTGGAGCGGCCAAACGCCGCCCGCCAGTTGAACCTGCCGCCGGGGCGAGTAGGGTCGCGGCAAAAATCAGGAAACGCCACTCATGGACGCCGCCGCCCGCGCGGAATTACCAGAATCCGCCGATCAATTCATCGCCACCGCCAAAACCGGCCCGTGGCCAGCCTTTCGCGCCAAGGGCGCCGTTGACGTCGCTGCCGAAACTTTCTTGCGCGGCATGTATGACGACGCCTCCCCCGACGAGCTGGAAGGCCTCACCATGGCCGACCTTGCTGCGCTCGCGCACGACTTCTGGGTTTGGCGCAGCGAATGCGAGAGCGGAGAGCGCGTCGTACGCATCCGCCGGGGTGTCGGCGAGGGGGGCCGCCAACTCGATCGTGACATTCTCGAGGTGATCGGCCCGGACATGCCGTTCCTGGTCGATTCCGTGATGGGAGAACTCGCCGATCAGAACATTGCGCCGCTGGCCATGTTTCACCCGCTCGCTCCGTCGAAGTCCGGCGAGGGCCGCGACTCGCTCATTCAAGTGCACGCGCCCCGCCTTTCCGCTGCACGCACCAAGGCGCTGCTGGAAGGCGTGAACGAGACATTGCGGGACGTGGAGGCGGCCGTAGCGGATTATCATGGCATGCGCTCGCGCATGCTGGCGGCAGCGGAGGAGCTTGAGGCGGCCAAGACCAGTGCTACGCGGGAAGAGGTGCTGGAAGCGGTCGAGCTGCTGCGTTGGCTGGCGGCGGACAAGTTCACCTTCCTTGGCGCGCGCGACTACGATTACGCGCGCGACGGCGAGAGCTACAAGGCCGACGAGCCGGTTATCCTCGAAGCGAGCTGTCTGGGCGTGCTGTGCGACGTCGAGCGTTATGTGTTGCGCACGACCGCCGAGCCGATGGTGCTGACGCCGGAGCTAAAGCGCTTGATGGATGAGCCCAACCCGCTCATCGTCGCCAAGTCGACACTGCGCTCGCGCGTGCACCGGCGCACGACGGCCGATTATGTCGGCGTGCGCCGCTATAACGACCGCGGCGAAACGATCGGCGAAGTCCGCTTCGTCGGACTCTTCACCAGCGAGTCGTTCACCGAACCGACCAGAAATATCCCGGTGCTGCGCCGCAAAGCCGATTGGGTGATCAAGCAGGCCGCATTCACGGCGGGCGGGCATAACGCCAAGACGCTGCGCAAGGTGATCGAATCCTATCCGCGCGAAGAACTCTGGCAGATGTCGCGCGAGGAATTGCTTGAGACTACGCGCGGCATTCTGCATCTGCTGGATCGGCCGCGCGCGCGTGTTTTCCTGCGCCGCGACCGCTTCAACCGCTTCGCCACGGCGCTGGCCTATATCCCCAAGGAACGGTTCAATTCCGACCTCCGCGAACGGATCGGCGAAACCATTGCGCAAGCTTATGGCGGCCAGGTGGAGAGCTTCCAGCCGCAATTGGGCGAGGGCCAGCTGGCGCGCGTGCTGTTCGTCATTGGCGACATCGACAAGGCGCGTCCGTCCCCTGACGCGATGGCTTTGGACGCCGAAATCGCTGCACTCACGCGCACCTGGACCGATCGCTATAATGACGAGCTGATGAATTCGGACCTCTTCGACGCGGCCACGCGCGAAGAGGCGGCCGATCGCTTCGAAGACGCCTTCACCGGCGCTTACCGCGAGCGCTATCCGGTCGAAGAAGCCCTGATCGACACCGCAGAAATCCTGGCCTCGGGCGACGAAACGGCAATTCGCGTGCGCGCCCACCGGCTGCCCGGGGATGCGCCGAACATCATGCGCTGCAAGTTTTACGCGCGCGGCGATGTGCTCGCGCTCTCGGCAGTGGTTCCCATTCTCGAGAACATGGGATTGTTCGTCGATTCAGAGACGAACTTCGAACTGCACCTGAAAGCGGGCCGGCTGCACCCGGCGCAGCGGATATTCGTGCACGACATCGAAACCCACTCCGCCGATGGCAAGCCGATCGATCTGGAGCGCGCGGGCCAGCAGTTCGAAGACGCCTTCGTCGCGATCTGGACCGGGCGGACCGAGAATGACGGCTTCAACCGGTTGATCCTGACCCTGCCCTGCACCTGGCGCGAGGCGGCGCTGCTGCGCGCGCTCGCGCGCTATCGCCAGCAGACCGGGCTCGACCCCTCGCAAGCGATCCAGGAACAGGCGCTTGCGGCTAATCTCAAGCTCGCTTCGCTCATCCTGGCGCTGTTCAAGACGCGCTTCGATCCGAACCTGCCGGAAACGCTGGAGACCCGGCGAACGCGCTCCAGCAAGCTCGAATTCATGATCGAAGCTGCGCTCAACGAAGTTGTCAGTCTCGACGATGACCGCGCTTTGCGCCGTATCGCCCGCCTCGTCACAGCTGTTCGCCGCACCAATTACTATCAACGCGGCGCAGAAGGCGAACCCAAACCGTACATTTCGTTCAAGATCGATTCCGACGCCATTGCCGAGCTGCCTCTGCCCAAGCCGTATCGCGAAGTGTGGGTGGCCAGTCCGCAGGTCGAAGGCGTGCACCTGCGCTTTGGGCCAGTAGCCCGCGGCGGGCTGCGCTGGAGCGACCGGCGCGACGATTTCCGCACCGAAGTGCTCGATCTGGTCAAAGCCCAGCAGGTTAAGAATGCGATTATCGTGCCTGTCGGCGCGAAGGGCGGGTTCTATCCCAAGCGGCTTCCGCCGCGCGGCGCGCCCGGCTACCAGGAGGGCGGTGTCGAAGCCTACAAGACCTTCCTGCGCGGCATGCTCGATATCACCGACAACATCGTCGGCGACGAGATGGTCGCGCCGGACGCCGTTGTGCGTTGGGATGACGATGACGCCTATCTTGTTGTCGCCGCCGACAAGGGCACGGCGAGTTTCTCCGACATCGCCAACGGCATAAGCGCCGAGTACGGGCATTGGTTGGGCGATGCGTTCGCGTCGGGCGGCTCGGTCGGTTACGACCACAAGGGCATGGGCATCACTGCCCGCGGCGCCTGGGAGGCGGTGAAGCGTCACTTCCGCGAACTGGGCAAGAACATTCAGGAAGAAGAGTTTACGGTCATCGGCGTCGGCGACATGTCGGGAGACGTGTTCGGCAACGGCATGCTGTTGTCGCGCAAGATCAGACTGCTCGCCGCTTTCGATCACCGCGACATCTTCATCGATCCGAATCCAACGGACGCTGAGGCTTCCTGGAACGAGCGCAAGCGGCTGTTCGATACGCCGCGCTCCAGCTGGCAGGATTACGACAAGAAGCTGATTTCGCAGGGCGGCGGCGTGTTTTCACGCAGCTCCAAGGCGATCGACGTCAGCAAGGAAGTCGCCCAGCTTACGGGGCTGGAAAAGCCGTCGGTAACGCCTGCGGAGCTGATTTCAGCGCTGCTCAAGGCGGAAACTGAACTGCTCTGGTTCGGCGGGATCGGCACCTATGTGAAGGCGCGCAGCGAGAGTAACGCCGACGTCGGCGACAAGACCAACGACGTCTTGCGCGTGGATGCGGAGGACTTGCGCGCCAAAGTCGTCGGTGAGGGCGCCAATCTCGGCGTGACGCAGCGCGGCCGCATTGCCGCCGCGCGCGGCGGCGCAGCCATAAACACCGATGCGGTCGACAACTCGGCCGGCGTCGACACGTCCGACCACGAGGTCAATATCAAGATCCTGCTGGCCGACGCCATCCGCGGGGGCATGCTGAAAGCCGACAAGCGCGACGCGCTGCTGGCGTCCATGACGGATGACGTCGCCCGTCACGTGCTGAAGCACAATTACGACCAGACACTGGCGCTCAGCCTCGCCCAATCCACAGCGGCGGCCGATCTCGACAGCCACGAACGTTTCGTCCAGCGCCTCGAGGCTTCTGGCAAGCTGGTGCGGCGCGTGGAAACGCTGCCGGTGACGGGGGAGTTCGCGGCGCTGCGGTCCGCGCAGCTGGGGCTCACTCGGCCCGAACTCTCCAAGCTGATCGCCTACGCCAAGATCGATCTGTTCGACGCCCTGGTCGCTTCGCCCGCGCCGGACGACCCGGCCTTTGCCGAGCAACTGAAACGCTATTTCCCGGACGAGCTCTGGAAGTTCGAGCCGCAGATGCAGGCGCATCGGCTGCGCCGCGAGATCATCGCGACGCGCCTTGCAGACGACATTGTCAATCGCTGCGGCCCGTCCTTTGTGGACCGCATCCGCGAGGTGTCGCGCGCGGAGGCCGTGACGGTCGTCTGCGCCTTCGATGCCGCGCGCCGAATCTTCGCGCTCGAAGCGCTGGTCGCGCGCATCAATGCGCTCGACAACAAGGTTCCGGCTGCGGCGCAGACCGCCTTGCATCAGCGCGTGAGCGGGGCGCTGCGGCGCGCGACGCTCTATCTTTCGCGCAAGGCCGGTTTCGAGAGCGCCTCGCCCCCATCGATTCTCGATGTGGTGAAGACCTATAGCGCCGCGGTCGACGCGCAGCGCCACTTTCTGTGGGATGATTTGAGTGCGATCGAGCGCGAGCGGGTAGAGGTGCGCCGCCGTACGCTCATGGACCTCGGCGCACCCGAGGAGCTCGCCCAGGAGGCCGCGCTCTTGTCGCCGTTCACCAGCGCGCTCGACGTCGCAGATCTCGCCCGCAGCGCACGATGGCCGATCCAGTCGGCTGGGCGCCTGCATTGCGTGATCGGCGCCGAGTTCGGACTCGATGCGCTGCGCGACGTCGCCACCAACATGAAGCTCGAGCAGCATTGGGATCGCCTCGTGCTGCGTCGGGCGGCGCAGGATTTCGGCGAAACCCAGCTCACCCTTGCCGAAGCCGCCGCACGCAGCATCGGCGCGCCGCCGAAGGATGCGGATAATGCCTGGGCTGAAAGTTTCGCGCGCGAGTGGATCGCTTCGCTCGGACAGCCGGCCCAACGGGCGCGGGCGGCGTTCAACGAAATGAACGGTCAGGGAACGTGGACGTTCGCAAAGCTCATGCTGGTGGCTGCAGAGTTCAATGCACTCTTGAGTTCGCTGCGTTAGGCTGAAGTCACAATCCCGCGATCAGCTCACGCAAGAGCGCGTATTCGCGCTGCGTAGCCGCGGGGTTGTGGCGCACGCGCGGATCCTCTGCCGCATCGTCCTCGAACGCATGGGTGGCGTCCTCGAAGAAGTGGATATCGATGGGCGCGCCGCGCGCTCGCTGACGTTCGAGCGGTCCGCGCGGCGTGCCGACGATGTAATCGCGCCCGCACAACACCGCGATACTGCGCGGCGCCAGACGCCAGTCACGCCGGCCGGCGAATGAGCCGACGCTCGCGTACGGATAGACAATGAACGCCCCGGCGAGACCGGCCAGCGGCTCGGCGGGCAGATCGACGATGCCGGTGCAGCGCCGCATCTCCGCGCCAGAGCGCAGCGCAAGCGCATCCATGATGGTCCAGCCGCCGTGGCTCCAGCCCATCGCCACGATCTGCGCCGGATTGGCCCACGGCTGGCTGCGCGCCCATGACACGGCAGCGTAGAGGTCGCCCGCGCGCTCGCGGCCGTGCAGCCGGGCGCCTGTGCAGACGGTGGCGATAGCGGCGGCGCGGCTGAGGCGGCGCGGCGCGTAGGAATCCACTTGCACAACGCCCGCGCCGGCCTCGGCGGCGACGCTCGCCACGTCCTGGATGAACGGGCGGGGTCCGCCGCACCCGTGCAGCATGATGACGACGGGCGTCGGAGCGGCGCTCTTTGGCCGGGTTACGGTGAAATGCGGTTCCAGCCGCGCCACACGTTGTTGCAGCGTTTCCGCGAAGGCTTGCGTCGGCACTCTCAATCCCAGAGTCTGATGACATGGAGATGGGGACGCGGCGGGGGCCGACGCAAGTCTGGCGCTGAGCGCGGTCTTGAGTCAGAGTGCCGGCGGAGCAGTGTCCATGTCAGCCAATCGCTTCATCCCTTTTCTGGCCGCCGCGCTCATGCTGGCCGCGTGCAACCAAGCCCCGCCGCCGCCCAGCGCGGATGTTTCGGAGGCGCGCAGAGCGGCGGTCGCCGCCGCCGTTGAGGACCAGCGCGCTCGTTTTGCCGCTGCGCGCGATCCCGCCGCCGCCGATCGCGCCACTGCGTATCAGTTCGTGTTCGACGGGCTGTGGACTGACCGCGTGCCGATGACGGCGTTCGCGGGCGATGTGGTGCTCGTGGTGAACACCGCTTCGCGCTGCGGTTTCACGCCGCAATATGAAGGCCTGCAGCAAATCTATGACGAGTACCACGCGCAGGGCTTCGAGATCGTCGGCGTGCCGGCCAACAATTTCATGGGCCAGGAGCCCGGCAGCGCAGAAGAAATCCAGGAATTCTGCACGCTGAATTACGGCGTCACCTTCCCTATGGCGGCGAAGACCGATGTCGTGGGCGAGAGCCGACACCCGTTCTATGCCTGGGCAGAAACACAGCTCGGCGAAGCGGCCGTGCCGCAATGGAACTTCCATAAGCTGCTGCTTGGCCGCGACGGACGTCTCCTCGCCGCATTTCCCACCCGGACCGAACCTACCAGCGAAGAAGTGCGCAACGCCATCAATGCGGCGCTCGCCGCTAACGCGCCAAGCAGCGCAAGGCCGACGAGTCTGCGCCAGTAGCAGCGCCGTCTAAGAGTGCGGCTCTGTTTCGAGTTCGTCTCTCAGTGCCGGAAGTGGCGCATGCCGGTGAAGGCCATGGCGATTTCAGCTTCATCGGCGGCTTTGATCACGTCCTCGTCGCGGATGGAGCCGCCGGGCTGGATGACGGCGGTGGAGCCGGCTTGCACGGCTTGCAGCAATCCGTCCGGGAAGGGGAAGAACGCGTCGGAGGCGCACACGCTGCCGATCGTCTTCGGCTCGCGCCAGCCCTTCGCGTGGGCGACATCCTCGGCCTTGAGGCGCGCCACGCGCGCCGAATCCACGCGACTCATCTGACCTGCCCCGATGCCGACCGTTGCGCCGTGCTTGGCGTAGATGATTGCGTTGGATTTCACGTGCTTGGCCACCTTGAAAGCGAAGATCAGATCACGCACTTCCGCTGCGGTCGGCTTCTTCCTGGTGACGAATTTGAGATCGGCGGCGCTGATGCGGCCATTATCGCGGTCTTGCACCAGAAAGCCGCCAGCGACTGTCTTTAGCGAAACCCCCGGGGCCGCCGGATCGGGCAACCCGCCCGTCGCCAACAAGCGCAAGTTTTTCTTCTTCGCAAAGACTGCAACCGCGTCTTCATCGGCCTCCGGCGCGATCACCACTTCTGTGAAGATGTCGGCGATGGCTTCGGCGGCGGCTTTGTCGAGCTTGCGGTTGAGCGCAACGATGCCGCCGAAGGCCGATACCGGATCGCATTCCAGCGCGCGTTGATAGGCTTCCAAGAGAGACGCACCCTCGGCGACGCCGCAAGGATTGGCGTGCTTGATGATGGCGACGGCGGCCGTTTCGCCTGGATCGAACTCCGCCACGAGCTCGAACGCCGCGTCGGTATCGTTGAGATTATTGTAGCTGAGCTCCTTGCCCTGCAATTGCCTGGCGGTAGCGACGCCGCAACGCGGCTCGCCGGTGACGTAGAAGGACGCGCACTGGTGGGGGTTTTCCCCGTAGCGCAGGGATTGCTTCAGCTTGCCGCCGAGCGTGCGCAAGGCCGGCGCTTTCTCTTCCAGCTGTTCGGCGTACCAGGCGGAAATCGCGGCGTCGTACGCCCCGGTGCGGCCAAACGCTTTCGCGGCAAGGCGTTTGCGCAGCGCCAGCGTCGTGCCGCCGTGGGTTTTCGCTTCGTCAAGAATGGCGGCCATGTCTTCGGAATCGGTGGCGACCGCGATCCAGCCGTAATTCTTCGCCGCGGCACGGATCATAGCCGGTCCGCCGATGTCGATATTTTCTATGCATTCCTCGAACCCGGCGCCGCGCGCCACCGTCGCTTCGAACGGATAGAGGTTCACATAGAGCAGGTCGAAGGCTTCGATGCCGTGCGCCTTCATCGCGCGTGCGTGCTCGGCGTTGTCACGCAGGCCAAGCAGGCCGCCGTGCACGTTGGGGTGCAGCGTCTTCACCCGGCCGTCCATCATCTCGGGGAAGCCGGTGACGCTGGACACATCCTGCACCGGAAGCCCCGCCTTGGAGATCGCGGCATAGGTGCCCCCGGTCGAGATGAGCGTCGCACCAAGGCCGGCAAGCGCGCTGGCGTGCTCGACGAGACCGGTCTTGTCCGACACGGAAATGAGCGCGCGCTTGATGGGGAGGAAGTCAGTCATGGCTGAACCTTCAGCGGAATCGGGAGATCGCCGCCTTTATGGCGTGTCGCGCGCACGCAAACCAGCCGGGCGCCGCTATGCGTCACGCCGGGCGCCGCGATCGTTTCGGCGAGCAGCCGGGTCTAGTTCGGATAAACGTCTTCGCGGCTGGCGAACATCCAGAACCCAGCAATGTAGAGCACGCCGGTGAACAGCAGCGCTACGTTAAAGGCCGTGTCGATGCCGCGCCACGCCATGCCGCCGATCACGCCATTGGCGATCAAGGCAATGACCACGGTCGCGATGGCCACGATCCAGAATGCAAAGGCCGTCCCCAGAAGCGGACTGGTGCGGCCCACATAATCCCCCGTCGAATGTTTCGGGATGTGTCCAAAACTCGGAAGCACCGAGATGGGCCAGAAGATGGACTGAATCCACTTGTTGACCGGCTGACCTGCCATGAATGACCTCCCCGTCAGATTCTCATCATAGCGTGGTGCGACACGCTGGCATCAGTTTTTTGCCCGATCGGGGCGCGGAACTCCAGTTCAGGCGCGGGTCAACGCCCAGCGGATGCGATTTGGCGGGCCGAGCCCGTGGCCCATCGGGTCGGCTTCACCGGAGAGCACGATCTGATGCGTCTCGCGCACGCTGGGGCCGCCCCAGTAAATCGACGGTTCGATCGCGATCTCCGGCGCATCCGTGCGTAGGCGCCAGCGTTGCCCGCCTGGCGTCTCCAGCAACGCTGCATGGCGTTCGACCATGCGCGCGCGCACCTGTGGGTGCAGATGGAATCGCGCCACGAACGGAATCGGCTTCTTCGCCGCCGGCGTCTTGAGCCGCATGGGGCGGATGAGTTCGTCGATGCCGCGCAGGTTTTTTCCTTCGTGATCGACGAACAGATAGCGCCGGTGCAGCAGGCCGAACTTGTCGCGATAGCCGTCATGGCGGCCCTGAATGGTTATGCCGCTTTCGTCTGAGGAGCGGCGCACGTCGTCGACATTAGGCCCGGACATGCGCGCCGGCCCTCTGCCGCGCCGGGGCTCTTCGAGCGTGGACGAAAGCGCGTCAGAGAGGATCAGCGTGGAGTGTCCGTTCGTGGCGCGCGCCGCCGAGCGCGCAGCGGGAGCAAGTTCGCGTGCTGCGCCGACATTCACGATCAGACGCTCGCTCTCGCTGGATAGCTCAAAGGCAAGTGCGCTCGCGTGCGCGCGCTCGGAATAAGAGAGCGGCGGCGCGCCCCCGACATCGAACAGAACGCGCAGCGGGCCAGCTTCGAGGCGCTGGTAGCCGGTATGTTGCGCGAACTGGAAAGTGCGGCGTTCGCCCGGAACGCGCGCGAGCGCGGCGTCGATGGACGCGGCTGCGCCTTCCGAGCCGCCATGAAAGCATCCCATGCCGCCGTCGCCCAGCCGCAGCATGCGCAACATGTCGGCAAACTTGACGATGGACTCCGTAAGATAGGCCGACGGCTCATCGAAGGCGTCATGCGCCGCGATCAGATCGAAGACCGCCTCCGCAAGCGCCTCGGGTGAACGCGAAAAATGCCCGCCGTCCGCGAAGAACTGCTTTGCGGTGGCTTCGATGAGCATTTCGTCGCCTTGCTCGGCCAGGCGATCGGCATCCATAAACCCTGCCGCACCCGCCAGCACCAGCGCCGCGCCTGCCTTGATCGAACCTAGATGGCGTTCGCCCAATTCGCTTTGCGCCAACATCAAGAGCCGCGCCTGGCGCGCCGCCGAACGCAATAGTGCGATGCGCCGCTCGGGCGCGCCGTGCTCGAAGGCCGGCCGTCCCCAACACAGCCAGGCGAACAGGCGCTCGGCCGTCAGCTCGGGATCCCAGGCGATGTCGTCCCACTCGCCATGCTCCTCGACCCAGGCATCAATCAGCTGTGCAATGCGTGCGTGCGCGGAAGGACCGACGGCAGCCAAATCGATCAGCCAGGAAAAGGAGTGCAGGCGCGCCGTGAAGTGGCGCGAGGGATGCGCCGGCAGCCACGGCAGCGCGTGTTCGCCGCGCAGTGTTTCAGCCCCGATGCGCCAGACGCCGCGGCCGATCTCGCGTCCGCGTTCGGCGTCGCCAACGCGCGGATCGGCGCCGTAGCGCTGGATGCGGTCCGGCGCGGCCTCGCCAAGGCGCATCCGATGAAACGGATTGGCGCGCCATGTCTCGACGATGGCGTTCGGCCTCGGCGGCCGTTGGGGGGAGGCGGCCGCGGTCAAGTCAGCGCGCCCGCAATCGGCTTATGTTCTCTGCGTAAGCGCCTGGATCGCCGCCATAGACGGCGGTGCCGGCGACAAGCGCGGTTGCGCCCGCGGCGATCACGCGCGGCGCGGTCTTCGCGTTCACGCCGCCGTCGGCTTCCAGGATGATGTCGCGGCCGGACGCGTCGATCTTCTTGCGCGCCGCTTCAATCTTCGGCAGCGCGCTCTCGATGAAGCTCTGCCCGCCGAAGCCGGGATTGACGCTCATGATCAGCACGAGGTCGATGAGGTCGATGACCGGGTCGATGGCGTCCGCCGGCGTGCCGGGATTGAGCGAGACGCCGGCCTTCGCGCCTGTCGCTTTCACCGCCTGCAGCGTGCGGTGCACGTGCGGGCCGGCTTCGGGGTGGATGGTGATGATGTCGGCGCCGGCGTCGCGGAACTGCTGGATGTACGGATCGACCGGCGCGATCATCAGGTGCACGTCGAACGGCAGCTTGGAATGCGGACGGATCGATTTCACCACCGCCGGGCCGATCGAGATATTCGGCACGAAGTGGCCGTCCATGACATCGACATGGATCATGTCGGCGCCTGCCGCTTCCACGGCGCGCACTTCTTCGCCGAGCTTGGAAAAATCGGCCGCCAGGATGGAGGGGGCAATCAGCGTGCGCGCCATGGAGGGTGGGTTACCTGTCAGGGGGCTCGCGTGCAAGGCGAGCATGTCGCTGCGTTAAGAAATGCGCTGCAGTCGCGCGACGTAGAAGCCGTCGAGACCGCCGAGCTCGGACCAGTATGACGGCAAGGTGCGCAAGTCGCCGTCCGGCGTCAGGAAATCGTCCGCACCAGCAATCCCGCCTGCCGCAAAGGGGTCGCGCCGCCAGCCCCGCTTCAGCGCCTGCGCGACGATGCCTGGACCTTCCTCCGGTTCGAGCGAGCAGACGGCGTAGACAAGGCGCGCGCCTGGTTTTAACTGCGGTGCGGCGGCGTCGAGCAACTTGGCCTGCAGTTCGGCGAGCGCGCGAATATCGTTCGGACGGCGCAGCCAGGCAACGTCGGGATGGCGGCGCAGCGTGCCGGTGGATGTGCACGGGGCGTCGAGCAGGACGGCGTCGAATGGGTTGTCTGCGCGGTAGTCCAGCGCATCGGCGCAGATCACCTCTGCCTCGAGTTTGGTGCGGGCCAGGTTTTCGCGCAGCCGTTTCAAGCGCGCCCCGGACTTATCGACAGCCGTGACCTGAGCGCCCGCCGCCGCAAGCTGCAGCGTCTTGCCGCCCGGCGCGGCGCAAAGATCGAGCACGCGCTTGCCTCGCACATCGCCCAGCGCGCGCGCCGGCAGCGCAGCGGCCGCGTCCTGCACCCACCATGCGCCGTCCGCAAAGCCGGGGAGAGTATCGATGGCGGCTCTTGGACCGCCGGCGTCTCGCCGGCCGGCGCTGGAATCAGCCGGCGAGGACGCCGGCGGTCCAAGAAGGCGCACACTGCCGGTTGGCGTGACGATGCCGCCAAGGCGCCTCGCCCAGCCTTCCGCATCGCCTTTCACACTGAGATCCAGCGGCGGCTCCTCGCACAGCGACGCAGCGATGCGTTCGGCTTCCGCGCCGTAAGCGGCGCGCCAGCGCGCATAGAGCCAGGGCGGAAGATCGGCGCCGGGCGGGAGTGCTGCGAAAAGAGCCTGCCCCTCGCGCGCGACCCGGCGCAGCACGGCGTTGATCAGCTTGGCAAAGCCGCGCGCCTGTCGGAGCGCATTGGCGGCCCCTACGGTTTCGCCCACAGCCGCATGCGCAGGCGTGTCGAGCACCAGCAATTGGGTCGCGCCAATGTGCAGCAGCGCGCGCGCGTGCTGAGCGCTCTCCGGCAGCGGCCGTTCGAGAAAGCGCGACAACACGGTGTTTACACCGCCAAGGCGGCGGAGCCCCGCAGTCGCCAGCGCGCGCGCGAACGCTCTGTCGCGGCCCGCGAGCACGGCGAAGCTCTGGGTCTCAATCAAGGCGTCGTCGAGCGGCCTGCCCTGGTCCAGCACCGCGATCAGCAATTCGGCGGCGGCAATGCGTGCGTTCAAGGCGCGGTCGCAGTCAGTTCGACGCGTACGCGGGCGCGGCGGAAGCTATCGAGCCGGATGATGGCGCCGCCGGCGGAGAGCGGCGTTGTGATGCGCACGGGCGGCGCGAAGTGCGTATCCGGCATCAGGGCGAACCAGACTTCGCCGTGCGGAATGCGCCGTCTGCCCGCATCGCGCGCCTCGTAGCCGGCGACCGCGATATAGGCGAGCGAGCACTTCAGCACGTCGCCCGCGTAGCCTGCATCGTCGAACCATCCGACATCACCGCCGGCAAGCTCCATCAGGTAATGGAAGCGCCCGTCGAAGGTCGGATATACGCCTGAACAACGGCGCGACTGGCCTACATCGACCGCCATCGCCACCATCGTGGATAAAGGATCGCGCGAACGCCGGCGTTGTTCTTCGCTGGCCGGAGGCTCGCCCCACAGCCGGTAATCCGGTTCGATAGCCGCAACGATGGCGCCGCCCTCGCCGCGCGTCATGTTGATCACGCGACGTTTGCGGCTGTAGCGGTGATCCAGGTCGTAACGCAGCCAGCGCACGTCGCCGCTTTGAATGAGCCCTTGCGACGTCGCCACCAGATGCGTGCGCTCGAAGAGGTTGAGCAAACCGCGAGATTGCAGTGTGGCGGTCACCGCATAGCGCTCGTTGTCGACATCGGCATCCACAGTGATGCCGCCCAGCGGCACGAAGCCGAGTCCATAGCCGTCATATTCGAGCCAGAAGCGATCTGCAGCCGCAGGCGCGGCGGTGACGAACAGCAGCATGATGGCAAGCAGGACCGACCGCATCGCCGCGGCAGCATAGAAGCCGAGCTTTGTCTGTCCACTGTCAGCTGCGGATCAAATCCACCGCCGGCGCGACGCCCCGGCTGTCGGGGAACACGTCGCGTTCGAGCGCTGCGGCGGAAACTTGCAAGTGATCCGCGAGCACACCTTTGAATATGGCGCGCAGGTCGGTGGTGGGGCGTATATCGCGGCCTTCATGGAGCGCGCGGTTGGAGAGGCCCGGCCAATCGGCGAGGAGGCGCCCGCCATTGACAGCGCCGCCGGCGAGGAACGCGGCCGCGCCCGTACCGTGATCGGTGCCGCCCGCGCCGTTGGGCGCTACGGTGCGGCCGAACTCGGTGGCGACGACGACAACGATGTTGTCCCACTCGGCGCCCATCTCGGCTTTTAACGCCTCGACGCCGTCGTCTAATTGCCGGAGATTGCGCGCGAGCGCGCCTTGCACTGCGGCCTGGTTGGCGTGTGTGTCCCACCCGGAGGTTTCCAGGACCGCGGCGATGGGACCGTTAGCGTCCTTGAGGAAGCGCGCGGCAATCTGCGCCATAGCCGGGAGGTTTCGTCCGCCCCGGCCGCCCATCTCATATGCGCCGGACTCCATCGCGACGAGATTGGCGCTCATGGCGGATTCCAGCGCGTTCGCCAGCGCCGGGTCGCGCCGGTCGTACAGCGCCAACAATCGCTCGAGCGTATCGCTGTGCACATCAGGCAAAGCGGAAGGAGACCACGTCGCCACCGGCGCAGCGCCGCGCAGAATGAGGGGCGCTTGCGCAGCGAGCGCCATGGCCATCTCCGGGCGTGCAGGCGGCAACGCCGCAAGCGCCTTGTTGAGCCAGCCCTCGGCGCGTGCAAAAGGCGCGGCCGCGCCGGTTTCGAGCACATTTTGCGCATCGAAGTGCGACCGTTCGCGATAGGCGGTGGCGCAGGCATGGATCGGCAGCAGCTCGCCGGCCCGATAAAGCGCATGCAGCTTGGGCAGGTCAGGATGGAGCCCGAACGTGTCGTCCAGCGGAAGCGCTGCGCCCTGGCCGGTGCGTGGGAGGGCAAGGCGTCCGCGAACGCCGGCATAGGCCGGATCGCCGATCGGCGGCGCCGCGGAAAGCCCGTCCATGCCGCCACGCAAGATGAGAATCAGCAGCCGCTTGTTGGTGGCCTGCGCTTGACCGAACGCGCAGAGCGGAACGGAAAGTGCGGCCGCGCCCGTGGAGGCGGCGAGCAGCGTCCGGCGGTTCAGCATCCTCATCTCCGTTGCATCTCAGGCGCCGCGAACAGCAGGGTAAAGCCCTGCGTCGAACTCTCGGCGCGGCGGATAGCCGTGCGCGTTTGCTCGCTCAGCAGCGGCCCGAGACAGGCTTCACCCAATTGCACAGGATCGACGTCCGCGCGCCCGATACGTTCGGCGTACGTTTGCGCAAACTCGAGTCGCTTCCAGACGAAATCCGCCGTCAGCCAGGCGTCGGCGCTGTCCGCCCACCCATCGGGACCGGGCGCCGCGTAGGGGCGTTGTCCCATGGCGCTGAGCGAGCCGAGTGCCGCGGCGCCGGGAAGTTCGCGGATATTCGCCGCCCGCAAGAGCGTGACAGCATACTCCTCCGGCCGCTTGAACTTGGCGAAGGGCGTCTCCCAGGCTTCGGGGCTGTCGACGAGAGCCTCCATCGTAACGCGCAGGTCGCCATCGCTGTCGCGGAAGGCGCGCGCAACGCGCGCGACGGCAGGGCGGGCCGGCTCGTCAGCGATGTAATGGCGGCAGAGCTTGGTCGCGATAAAGTGCGCCGTCGAAGCATGGCGCGCCAGATCGGCGAGCGCGGCCTCGCCTTGGGCGAGCCCCGCCTGCGCGTAGGTGCGGCCGAGCAGCGTCTGCTGGCCGGGCTCGTGCGCCGCCGCGTCAAATTCGAACAATTGCGCGCCACTACGGTCGCCGCCGTTTTCGCGCACGAGGTGGCGCAGGCGCGGGCGTTCGTAGGTCCAGCCAGTGAGAATCGCAGCCAGCGCCTGCACGTCAGCTTGGCTGTAACCTCCGTTCACGCCGAGCGTATGCAGTTCGAGCACTTCGCGCGCGAGATTCTCGTTGATGTCGTTGGCGCGGCCGCCGCCGGGGAGACGTCGCGCGCGGCGCGG
This sequence comes from uncultured Terricaulis sp., assembly GCA_964540785.1. Classification (GTDB taxonomy): domain Bacteria; phylum Pseudomonadota; class Alphaproteobacteria; order Caulobacterales; family Aquidulcibacteraceae; genus Vitreimonas. The sequence goes on along the minus strand of CAZIOD010000008.1, from coordinate 22,027 downwards.
CTGTTGCGCCGCCTGGCTGTTTGGCCCCACGGAGAGCCAGTTATCGAGATAGACGATCATGCCGGGATGCTTGGTCGACGCCAGGAGCATGTCGGCGAAACGTCCGCCGACGTGAGGGCGGATCGCGTCTTTCTCGAACGAGGGCGGCAAAGCGACTGCTGCGGGCTTGGCGCTCGAGACCGTGAAATGGTTCGACCAGAAATGCACTAGCCGCTCATGTACGGGCAGATCGCTGGCAATCGCCGCATTGAAGCGTGCGGCGACTGCGTTTGCTACGCGCACGCGGAAAGTGGCGGCGAATTCGTCCTCGATGGAGAGTCGTTGCAGCTCTTCGCGCGTGATGCCCTGACGTTCGGCGCGGTCTTCCAGGCGCACCGCGTTTGCCCCGGTCATGCGCCGGCGCACCAGCCAGCGGCCGAAGGCCCACAGATCGTCCTCAGCGGCCGGCAAGTCCGCAACCGGCGCCGGCAAGCGCGATTGCGGACCGAGCTGGCTCTTCACCCACCCGCGTGGATCGGCGGCTATCGCGCGCAATTCGCCGGGGCGTGGTCCGAACCCGAACCGGTGCGCCGCCAACGCGGCAAGGTGCAAGTCAGTCATGGGCGACGTCTCCCGCGCTTAGTCTAACGCGGCGCGCGCTCCTGTCCGTCGCTCGATACGAAAAAGGGGCGCCCGCAGGCGCCCCTTCCGGCTGCGATCGCCAGCGACTAGAGCGGGCGGACGTTGATTTCCGAGTTTTCCAGCGGCAGTTCGACGAGCATGCCGGTGCGGCCCGCGACGACGTCGTCGAAACCCGCAGCGCGCGCCTCGGCGACCTGCACTTGCGCGGCCATTTGGTTATCGGCGCCGGTCAGCACCACGAGCCCCGTATTGGACGCACGCGCTTGCGCGGCGATCTCGGCGGCTGTTGCCTGGCCGGTGTCATGCAGGCGCGCCAGCGCCTGGCTTTGTGCGCCCTGCAACACGACGTCGGCATTCACGGCTGCCGGCGCGCCGACCACACGGCCGTCGCCGCCCACGACGATAGAGCGGCCGCGATAGTCAAAGCGGTACCCGACGCGCCCGCTGAATGCGTCTTCCTCGGTCGTAAATGCGGAAACGATGAGACCTTCTCCTTCGAACACGATGACCGAGCGTCCCGGTTCGGGCGACGGGCCCCAAGCCTGCAAACCGCTTGCAGCGCCGTCGAAACCGGCGGCCTGGTTCAGCCCGTCGACCATGCGTTGCGTTTCCGCCGGGCCATAGACGGGCAGAAGCGCGTTTTCACGCGAGCGCACGCTAGCCCCATAAAGTTCGTCGAGGTCTGCCGTTTGCGTAAGGCCCGCGCTGGTGAGCAGGACGGCTTCGAGACGTCCCATCGGAATGTTGCGTCCGGTCAGTGTCGCGGCCGCCCCGGAACCAGCGTCGACGATGAAGAGGCGCCCGGCCGCCACAACAGCGAGGCACGGCTTGGATTCGCGCCGATCCACGCTGGTCCCGCCGCAGACGATGGCGCGCAGCGCTGTCGTGCTGAAAAGATCCTCGTTCGCGGCGGCCTGCTGTTCGGCGTAAGTGGCGTAAGCGCGCGCCAGCGCTTCCTGCCCTTCGGGCGTTTGCGAGCCAAGGACCCAGCCGCCCCAGAACAAGCCGGATAGCGTCACGAAGACGACGGAAGATTTGCCGATGGCGTTCATTAGTTCGACCCCGCAGTTTGCGAACGCGCGTCTGGCGGCGCGTTGACGTAAACCCCACCGAGTGTCCCTAAACCTACAGATGATTCGCGCCAACGCGGTTAACGTCAGGTTTCCACAGTAATGTGCCGTTCGTTTGCGCCCGCAAGAAACGCCGCCTAAATCAGGCGCTTGGTTTATGCCGTCGCGCAGGTCAAACGTCTGAAATGGTTAACGGCGCAAAGCGCGTGCTGGTGTTCGATTCCGGGGTGGGGGGGCTCTCGGTGCTCGACGCCATCGTGACGTCTGGTCGCGCGCTGTCGCTCGACTATGTCGCGGACAATGCCTGGCTGCCTTACGGATTGAAGTCTGACGCCGATTTGCGCGCACGCGCGCCCGCGCTGCTCGCCCGCATGACCGAGCAATGGGCGCCGCACGCGGTCGTGGTGGCGTGCAACACGGCCTCGACCATTGTCTTGCCGGAGGTGCGCGCCGCGCTCTCGATCCCGGTTGTGGGCGTTGTGCCGCCCATTAAGCCCGCGGCGGCGTTGACCAGAACGGGCGTCATCGGCCTCCTGGCCACGCCAGCGACCGTGAAACGCGCGTACACCGACGATCTCATCGCGCAGTTTGCAGCCGGCAAGCGCGTCGTACGTTTTGGCTCAGCGGCGTTGGTGGAGGCGGCCGAGCGCAAGCTGCGCGGGGAGGCGTTCGATCCCGCGGCCATAGCGGAAGCGATCGAGGCCTTGTTCGCCGATGACGGCGTTGACGTCGTGGCGCTGGCATGCACTCACTTTTCTCTCCTGGCGGAGGAACTTGCGGCCGCAGCGCCGCGGAACTGTACGTGGCTCGACTCGGGCGCGGCGATCGCGCGCCGTGTCGCGAACATTACAGGCGCCGGCGCTGGAGAGGCGCGCGCTGCGCGTGCTGCCTTCACCGGGCCCGAGCCCGCGCGCACTCTGCTGCCTGGTTTTGAAGCGCGCGGTTTCCGTGAATTCGCGGCCATCGGCGACGCGCCGCGTTACCTGGCAACCCCGCTCACCTAAGGCGTGACGTTTCTGCGACGCTGAGAAGTGAAGAGCTGGCATGCACGCTGCGCCGATTGCGCTTCGCTTTCGCTCCGGTAACGATCCAAACAAATGAGAACGGGGAGGTGAGGATGGGATTTGGCGAAACACCGATCGGGCTTGTCTCGCAAATCCTGAACCTCGCCGCGGTGCTGACGCGCAAGGGCGGCCTGAAAGTGCCGCGCTATCAGCGGCCGTACACCTGGGCCGAGCGCGAAGTGCGCGAACTGATCCAGGATCTTTGGCGCGCCTTCAAACGCGGCGCGTCATTCTATTTCATCGGTCAGATCGTGCTGGTGCGAAACAGTCGCGGCAAGTTCGAGATTTCTGACGGCCAGCAGCGTCTGGCCACGACAACGATGCTGATGGCCTACACGCGCGACCGTCTGCCCGGGCGCGCCAAGCACTATCAGCAGCTTGTCATGGACGGAAACAAGCCGCGCCTGTCGTTGCGCGAAGAAGACGCCAACTTCTTCTGGGGCTTCGTGCAAGAGCCGGGCAAGATGGCCGAACTCGCGCGCCATGCGGAAACCGGATCTGAATCGAAGGATCTGATCGCCGGCGCCGCGCGTACGATTGAAACCGAACTTGGCGAATTCGACGATCGCGAGCTCGACGCCTTCATGTCCTATGTGGCCCGGGCCTGTACGTTGAATGTCGTCGAGGCGGACGAACGCGGGTGCGCCCAGACGGTGTTCAACGCGCTCAATAAGCGCGGCTCGCCCATTTCCGGCGCCGATATCATCAAGAGCGACCTGATCGAGAATTCGAACCTGTCCGAGCAGGAGGCCAACGCAGCCGCCAGCAAGTGGGAGCAGATCGAGGACATGTTCTCGCGCGAGAATTTCGCGCGCCTCCTTTACATGATGCCCTTCCTGTTGACGGGCGAGCCGATGCTCTCGCCCGGGGATCTGGCCTCGTTCCGCACCGCGGTGGACCGCACCGGAGGGGTCAAGAAATTCCTGTTCGAGCAATTGCCGCGTTATGCGGACGCGCTGCGCGCCATCTTCGCCAATGCGATCGACGTCGGCCCGGCCAGCGCTGACGTGAATCGGCGCGTGCGCATGATGAAGCAGGTCGACGAGTGGGATTGGGCGCCCGCCGCGATCGCCTTTCTCGCCGAGCACGCGGGCGAACATGAGCGCGCCCGCCGCTTCTTCCAGGCGCTCGATCGATTTGCCTTCGCTTGCGAACTTTCTGTCGTGCCGAACCGCTCGCAGGAGGGGCGCTATGCGCGCGCCGTCAAGCATGTCGGCGACGATAAGATGCTCTACGGCGCGAAGGGCGCTCTGGAGCTTACGGAAAAGGAACAACTCGCGTTCTTCGCCACGCTTAATCGGGCGCGTAAGCGCGATCGCGCGCGCCGCTTGTTGCTGATGCGTCTCGAAGCGGCGATGCCGAACGGCGACCTTCTGCAAATGACGGACGACGTGACCGTCGAGCATGTGCTGCCGCGCGCGGGCGGGCCGTATTGGAACGACCGCTTCCCCGACAAGGTCCGTCGCAGCGAAGCCGCCAATTTGCTTGGCAACCTCGTTCTCGTAACCCACGCGCAGAACACGCTCGCCGACACCAAGCCCTATCCCGAGAAGCGCAAAATCTTCTTCAACACGCCGGGCGCGCCGATCCATCAGCTGACCCGCGATATCGTCGGCATCGAAGAATGGACGCTGAACGCCATCGAGGAGCGTCACGAGCGGCTGGTGCGCATCCTCTGCGAGGATTTGGGATTGGTGCGCAGCGACGCGAGCCAGGCCGCGTGAGCCGGCGGAATTAACATCTCGCTAACGATTCGCGGCCAAGCCTTAACCCGCCGTTCATACTCGGGACGAGGCTAGCTAGAGATGTCGTTGCTGTACGCAGTGGTTTTCGCGAGCCGCTGCCGGTCTAATCACCATCGCCTTGCGCTCGATGCGCTGCGCCACCTGCGTTCACCGCAGGCGCCGGCGTGGCGCAACCTTCTGTTGCGTCATCACCGGGAATATCTGAAAGGCGCGAAGGCGCCGGACGCCGTCTTCAAAGACTTCAAGAATCACGTTCTGCACGTGCGCGAGAAGGATTGGGGCGGCGCAATCGAGGCGTGCCAGGAATGGTATCGTCGCACCGTGCGTGCGTTGAAGGCGCGCGACTGGAGCATGGCGGCGTACTCGGCGGGCGTTCTCAGTCATTACTACGTCGACCCCCACCAGCCGTTTCACACCCAGCAAAGCGAAGAAGAGAACGTGATCCACGCCGCGGTGGAGCGCAGCTTCTTCAAAGCGTACCGAACCTTCCAAGCCATCCTCGAGCAGGACCTGGGAGGCTATCCCGAAGTCGCCGCGCCCGAGGGCGCGGACTGGCTGAAGCAGATGGTCCGCGCCGGGGCCAAGGCCGCGAACGCACATTACGATCTCATCATCGATCACTACGACTTCCACAAAGGCGCCAAGGATCCGCTCGCCGGACTGGATCAAGAGACGCTGGATGCGGTGGCGCCGTTGGTCGGACAGGCGGCCGTCGGCTTTGCGCGCGTGCTGGATCGGGCGTTCGAGGAAGCCGCCGTTCGTCCGCCCAAGGTCGCTACAACGCTACATGCGGTTTTCCGCGCCCTCGAAGCGCCGATCGAGAAGCTACTGGCCGCCATCGAAGATGCGCAGGCGCGCAAATTGATCGCCGCTCAGTACGAAGAATTTCGCCGCACCGGCAAGGTGCGCACCACGCTGTGCGACGACGACCGCGACGTGCGCGCGTTGCATGCGGCTGAAGTGCTGAAGGCGCCGCTTTCTTCGCTCGATGCAAAATGGCCGCGTGAAATCGGCGCGGAACACGGGCAGGGCGCATCGGCGCGCGGCAACGCGGCCAGGAGCGTGGGAAGGAAGATGGCCCGCCCGGCGCAGCAGCGGCCGCGCCAATCGCATGCCGTGGATATCGAAGATCTGCAGGCCGCGCCCGCCCACAATGCGAGCGCGGCCCTGTCTGCAAAACCTGCGCGGCCGCCGCCGCGCGAGCTGCCCGAGGGCGTGCCGACGCCGAAGCGCGAGAAACATTTGCCGCGCTGCACGCTTTCTAACGACGCGCCGGTGGTGCAAGCGCCCTCTATCGGTCCCAAGACCGCCAAGCGGCTCGAAGCGCTCGGCGTGCGTACGGTCGCCGATCTCCTGAATCTGGAACCTGAGCAGGGTGAAGAGCAGATCGACGCGCGACACATCTCCGCCGACGTCATTCGCGCCTGGCAGGCGCAGGCCCAGCTCGCGTGTACCGTGCCCGGCCTCAAGTCGCGCGAGGCGCAGGCCTTGGTCGCTTGCGGCGTGCACGATCCGGCTGAACTGGCTGAACTCGACGCGACAGAATTGTGCGAAGCGGTTGCACGGTGGGGCCTTTCGGACGAAGGCCAGCGCGCCTGGGGTTCGGCGCCCGCGCCCACCGCTGACGATGTGGCGACTTGGATCGCGCGCGCCAGGCGCGTGACCGGCGCCTCGGAAGCGGCCGCTTAGCGCGAAGACATTGCTCTGCAGGCGATCGCAGCCTATGTGCCCGGGAAGGGATGGGCCGCAGAGATGGTTGAAATCAGGGCGCAGCATCGTGTGTATGGCGGCACGCTTGTTTACGCGCAACATCCGAGCGCAAGCACCGGCACGCCGATGCGGCTCTCAGTGTTCACGCCGCCGGGGCCCGGTCCATTCGGCTATTTGATCTGGCTGTCTGGCCTAACCTGCACTGAAGATAATTTCACTACCAAAGCCGGCGCCTATGGCGCAGCGGCGCGCGCAGGGCTCGCCATAGTGGCGCCGGACACCAGTCCGCGCGGCGAAGGCGTCGCTGACGACGCCGCTTACGATTTGGGCCAGGGCGCGGCCTTTTACATTGACGCGACCCAAGCGCCCTGGACGCCTCACTTCAAGATGGAAAGCTACGTCACGCAGGATTTGATCGAGGCCGTGGAGAGCGCCTTTGCGCTGAAGCCCACGCGCAGCGTGTTCGGCCATTCGATGGGCGGCCATGGCGCGCTGACCTTGGCCATGAAGCATCCAGATCTCTTCAAGAGCGTCTCGGCGTTCTCCCCCATCAGCTCACCCACGCAGTGCCCCTGGGGACACAAGGCATTCAGCGCGTACCTGGGAGAAAACCGCGAGCTCTGGCGCGCGCACGACGCGACAATCCTGATGCAAGCAGGCAAAGCGAAACCATTCGACGACATTCTCGTCGATCAGGGTCTCTCGGATCAGTTCTTGCAGGATCAACTAAAGCCAGACCTGCTGGAGGCCGCAGCGGCGGCGGCAGGTCAGAAGCTCACGCTGCGTCGCCACGAGGGCTACGATCATTCGTACTTCTTCATTGCGACCTTTGTCGCCGACCATATCGCCTTTCACGCCGCGCGCCTGGTGTGACATTGACGAGATCGGTCGGTTTCGGCGCGGGCCGATAAGTGCGCGCGAGCCAGGCCACGACGAACAGCACCGTCGCGAGGCCGATCGCGGTGATGGCGCGAATGAAGCCGGTGAGCCGGGTGAAGATCAGGAAATAGACGCAGAGCGTCGTCGCCACCAGGATCGCTAGTCCGCACCAGCGAACCAGCGCATCGTTGCGGCGAAGGCCGAGCCAGAACACCAAGGTCCCAAACAGCGCCCATACCGCCGAATAGATCCAGAGCTCCACGTCGCCGGCAACCGGCGCGCTCATCGCCGCGCCGTGGTGCATCCAGCGTACGGCGAGCGTAGCCGCGACGAAGAGATGGGCGATGCACGCCACCGTCGCCGCGCGCTCGAACCATTCGGCCCAGCGCACGTGCGGCACGTGCACGGCGGCCAGGCCAAGCCATGCAGCGAGCACGAGACAAGCGAGCGCAGCGCCGGCCGACAAGGGCGTGGCGATCGCTGCGGGCACAACGCCCCACCAGGGATTGAACAGCACCCACAAGCCTAAAGCGGCGAAGCCAAGCGCCGGCCACACGGCCGCGGACCATAACGCCTGCAAGTCGTGCAAATAGACGCGCACGGTGTCGCGGCCCGGCGCACGTCCCGTGAGTTCGGCTCCGGCAAGCGCGAACGCTAGCGGCCACAGCGCGTGCGCAAATGCTTCCAGGCCGATGAACGGCGCGCCGTCGTCCATTTCCCCGGAATGATAAAACCAGCGGATCGCCCCGTGTCCGAGGCTCCACGCAAACAGAAGCGCTGCGCTCGCGGCGGCAAAGCGCGCCGCCTCCGGATCGCGCGAGACGGAAAGCGCGCGCGCCAGCGCCAGTGCGAGGCCGACAGCCGCCAGTTGCGCCAGCACGGCAAGTCCGGTTTGCAGCTGGCTTGTTGCAGCGCCATCGTGCGCGCCCCACCAAGGATGATAGCCGATAAGCAGGAGAAGCCCCGCCCCCGCCAGGCTCGCGCACACGATCGCGCGCATGGCGGCGAGGAGATCTTTCGTGAAAGGGCCGTCCGCGTGCTTCTTCGCGCGTAATCGTGCGAAAACGGCGATGGCAAGCGCTGTCGCCAGGAAGACGAGCGCGTACGCGGCGCCTTCAAGCAGCCCGACCGGTTCGCCCCACATCTGCGCAGGGTGGGCGATGCGGCGCACTTCCAGCACGGCCCACAGCAGCACGAGCGCACCGCCGGCGATCGCATAGACGCGCGCAAGCGTGCGGTGATGCAGATAAAGCCGCCGCGCCGCTGCCAGAGAAAGCAACGCGGGCGCTGCGAAAGCGAGCGTAATGGAGTCGAGTAACAGCGGCCCAGACACCGGCGCAGGCGGCGAGCCCCACCACGGATTGATGGCCAGTGTCGGCACGAGCAGCGTGTAGAGAAGCCCCAAGCCCAGCAGGACGTGGCCACGCCAGCGGCCAATGCGACCCAGATCCTGACCCGGGCGCGCCAGCATCACGTGACCGGCCGCCATCAGCGCGACCACGCGCAATGCAGACTCGCTGAACTGGTCGAGCGGCGCGTGCCCGCCGGCGGCCAACCAGCGAAGCAGCAGGAACACGCCGATGAGCACCGTGATTACGCCGGCCGCCGACAGCGCTTCGCCATGGGGCGAACGCGGTTCGGCGCTGGCGAAATAGGCGGCGCCGAAAAGCAGGAGCGCGGCTGTGAACAGGATCACCAGCGCGCCCCAAATCGGTATCTGCCCGGCGAGCGCAGCGCCAATCAACGAAGGCGCGAGCCCATGACCGATCGTGACCGCGGCGGCGGCAAGCGCGGCGAAGCGCAATACGCGCCAGCCCTGCCAGGCAAAGCCGCTCGCGAACATCAGCGCAGCGCCTGCGTGCGCGGCGGCGCGCGCTTCGGGCGGGAAGGCGGACTCGACGCCCAGCAGGACGAGCCCGGCGGCTGCGCCTGCCCAGAAGTCGACCGTCCGCCCAGTACGGAGCGAGGGACCGTGACGCGTCGCGCGCCATGCGGCGACCAGCAGCAGCAGGGCGCCGCCGAACAGCGCCGCCCACACGGCGGGTGCGGTCCAGTCAGGACGGGAAAAAGCCGCGAGCATCACAAGCAGCGCCGCACCGATTGCGCCCGTCGCCGCCGTGCCGACGCGCCAGCGCCGGTGTGGGCGCGCCCCAACCGCGCAAATAACCGTCGCCAGAGCCGCCGTGAGGATGACCGGATAAAAGTCTGAGCTCAGCGGGCCGATATGGAAGCGCGTCTGCAAGTACGACATGCATCCGCCAACCAGACCAAGCACGGCGACGATCAATGCGCTCGGTTGGGCCACGTGTCCGCGCACCGCGTAGGCGGCGAGTGCAATATGAAAGACGCTGATCAGAGCAGGCCCTGCGATGCGCCCGGACGCGGTCGGCGCGACGGCCGCCCACACGAACATGAGAAATACGCTGCTGATCGCGATGCCGAGGGTCGGTCCCAGCGCATGTACGCGCCGCCAGTCGAGCGGATGTCTGGCTGCATCAGGCAGCGGCGGGCGCAGCGCCAAGGCGACGCAGCCAAAGCTGGCGAAGCTGAGCAGGGCGAGCGCGCGGCGAATTTCGTTGGCGCCGATCGCGGCCCAGAACCAAAAATAGACCCCGATGAGCGTCGCAACGGCCGCCCAGCTCCAACGCCGTAACGCCGCTAGTCCAAACCCCGCCGCGCCGACGGCGGCGATATAGAGAGTGAGCGCAGCAGTGGGCCAAAGCGGTTCGTGTGTGAACGCCGGCGCCAGCAGCGCCGCGACGATTGCAAGCACGCCGATCGGCTGGCCATGCAGGAAGGAAAGTCCGATCAGAATGAGTGCGCATAGCACAAGCAGGGCGGCGGCAGTTGGGTAGTCGACAAAGCTGTAGAGCGCGTGCGCGGCCCATGCCGTTGCATAGAACGCGACAACGCCGGCGCCGGCGAGCAGCGCAGCGACCAACGGATGGCCCGGCGGGCGCTTCAGTGAAACGCGGCGCGCCAATTCGCTCGCGCCAAGCAAAACAACGCCAAGCGATAACGCCAGCACAAGCTGCATCTGCGGCGTGAACCAGCGCTGTTGCGCGGCGAACGACACCAGGAAGATTGCGCCGAGCGCCAGCGCAATGCCGGCGATCCAGGCAAAGCCTTTTTCGGCAAGCCATTGATCGAAGCGGAAGTCGGAAGGTTGCCATGGTGGTTTCAGGGCGCGCGCGACGCGCGCGGGCTCTGCGAGCGGGGGCGCGTCGTCGTTCGATGCCTCCGGCAGGGGCGTGTCGAGCAGCAACTCGTCTTCGACGATGGGCTGGTCGAGCAGCAGCGGCTCGCGCGTATCGGGCGGCAGCGCATCGGTGAGGAGAAGCGGTTCTTCCTGCTGATCGGCGGGTTCAGCGGGAGCAACGGGCGCTGCAGCCGGTGGCGCTGCACGCGCGGCCGGCTCGACGCCGATCGCGCGAAGCCGCTGCTCCAATTCGGCTACGCGCTGGCTCAGCGCGCCGATGCGGACGCCCTGCCAGATCGCCACGGCGGCCAGCGCGAAGATAAAAAGCCATTCCATCCGCCCCTCGCGAACCGGCTACGTTCCGGCGCCCGATGCGCAGGCGCAAGGCTTTGCGCGCTCGGGGCGCTTCGCGTTACAGGGGATAATTGCGTACGCCCCTCGCGCGTGCTCAAAGCGGGCGATGAATTACGTGTTCGATTCCCCGCGCCCGCCGTCTGTCGCCATTGCCGGAAGCGACGCGCGCTTTCCGGTGCGCCGCATCTTCTGCGTCGGGCGCAATTACGCCGACCACGTGCGCGAAATGGGGAACGATCCTAAAAGCGAGCTGCCGATCTTTTTCACCAAGCCGGCCGACTCTGTGGTCGAGAGCGGCGCGTCGATACCGTATCCGGCGCATACAGAAAATCTGCATCATGAGGTGGAGCTGGTGATCGCGCTTGGCGCCGGCGGCTCGAACATCGCCGCATCAGAGGCGATGGCGTGCGTGTGGGGCTATGGCGTCGGCGTGGACCTGACGCGCCGCGACCGGCAAGCCGAAGCGAAGAAAGCCGGCACGCCCTGGGACACGGCCAAGGGCTTCGATCTTTCCGCGCCGGTGAGCGCGTTGACGCCGGCGCACGAAGCCAGCGACGTGCAGCGCGCGCGCATCTGGCTCAAGGTCAACGGCGAGACGCGGCAGGACGCGTCGACCAGCGGCATGATCTGGTCCGTGCCGGAGATCATCGCCGGGCTTTCATCCTGGTGGGAGCTGAAACCGGGCGACCTTATCTTCACCGGCTCGCCGGAAGGCGTGGGCGCCTTGAAGCGGGGCGACAAGATCGAGTGCGGCGTCGCGGGGTTGAGCGAACTCAAGTTCGAGATCGCTTAGGCTTGCTGTCGGTCGTCCTGGCATGCGTCCGGGAGACGGAGTCACGCCTCCAACGCCAGCAGAGCAAATGTCGCCAACCAGTGCTCGCCCATATAATCGCCGGCGACGTGCGGCAGGCTCGCGGCGATATGGCGCTCGGCAGCGGCGCGTGCAGTGCGCGCAAGCGCGCTTTCTGAATCGTGCGCCGCGGCGATCTCGCGCCAGCACCAGGCGCGCGAGAAGTTGAGCCCGTCCAAGTGCGCGATCTTGCCGTCGCTGCGGTCCGAAACGCGCGCGGGCGCGAAGAGCGTTGCCGGTTTTTCTTGCGCCGCGTCAGGCAAGAAGGGGGCGAACCAGGCGCGGAAGGATTCCGGCGCCAGAAAGCGGCGCATGCAGGCCGCCTCCATGAGAGTGGGCGAGAGGAAGTCATCCTGGCTTGGCTCCCAGGCCTGCGCGTTTTCGTCGGCGCCGTACCACGCGAACGCTTTGTCACGCATGAGCGCGAACAGTTCGCCGTCGGCCGGCTCGGCGTAATCGGCGGCGAGGCGGAACGCGAACGCCGTCGAGGAGTGTACGCCGGTGCGGATCGGGTAATCCGCAAGCGGCAAGAAGGCTTTGAACCGATCCGCAAACATCTCCGCGAGTGGGCGCAATGCTTCCGCCGCGCTCTCGAGCACGTTGTGTTCGAGCTCCGCCTGCAACGCCAACAGCCAGCCCCATCCGTACGGGCGTTCGAAGCCGCGCGAAGAAGGGCGTTCCAGATACGCGCACTCGGCGGCGACGTTTTCCGGCGTGATACGCTGCTTGAACAGCGCGAGGATGTCCTCCGCCGCGGAGAGGTCCGGATAGCGCCGAACCAGCCGGGCCAGGAGCCAATAGCCGTGCACGCATGAATGCCAATCGAAGCTGCCGAAAAAGATCGGATGCGCGGCGCGGGGCCCGATCACGTCGGCCGGCCCAGCCATGACGTGATCCATCTTGTTGGGGTACTCGCGGCTCACATGCGCGAGCGCGAGGCGCGCGAATTTTTCGGCGAGGTCGCGTGTGAGCATCATGGGAAAGCCAATAGCCGCATCAGCACGATGTTGGCGACGAGCAACGGGATCGCCGTCGGGATTTGCGCGCGTATGACGCCGTTCAGCGCCTCGTTGCGGTCCGGCAGCTCCAGGAGATTGGCCGGCACCACGTTGAAGTTTGCCGCCATCGGCGTGCAGAGCGTGCCGCAAAAGCCGGCCAGCATGCCGATGGCGCAAACGCGTGCGGGATCGCCGCCGAATTCGCCGATCACCAGCGGCAGGCCAACCGCGGCCGTCATTACCGGAAACGCGGCGAACGCGTTGCCCATGATGATGGTGAAAAGCGCCATGCCGATGCAATAGGCCGCGACCGCGGCGGTGCGCGTGTCGAGGGGGATATAGTCGGAAAAGATGACGCCGACCTGCTCGCCGACGCCCGCGGCGAGAAACACCGCGCCCAGCGAAGCCAGCATCTGCGGCAAGAGCGCCGCCCAGCCCACCGAATCCATAAGACGCCGTCCTTCCTGCAGCGGCGCGATGAGCGGCGGTTTCAGCCAAAGCATGATGACGCCGATGGCGATCAGGACGCCAAGCGTCAGCGAAATCAGCGTCTTGTGTTGATCCTGGATGATCAGTTTGCCCCATTCGGTGTGCTGGACAATCAGCGTGCCGGCGAGCGCGACGGCGGGAATGATTAGCGCTGGCAGGAACAGCAGATTGCCGTTGCGCTCGGCGCTGATGCGCCGCTCATCCGCGCTCGTGGTTTTCGGCTTGCCTTGCCCAAGGCCCCACGCCGCCAGCGCGACGAGCCCGAGCGCCAACAGCCCGTTGCCGAGATCGCCGATGGCGCCGCCGCCCCAAAAACTGAGCGCCATCAGCGCCCAGAACAATGCATTGCGCAAGCGCCGCGCATTCGCGCGGTCCCGCGCCGACAACACCGCAAGTGCGGCAAAGAAGAAGCCGGCGACGACATAGGCGTGGCCAAGCGTGATCATGGCGCGCTCTCCGGCGAGGCGGCGGCCGGCGCGACGCGCTGCGAGCTCAAGGCGGCGCTTAGCCGCCGATCCAGCAGCCACAGCCGCACGCTATGGATGATGAGCGCGCAGATCGCTGTGGGGATCGCCCAGATCGACAGCTCGAGCGGCTCGACGATGATGCCCTCAGCCTCAAGGAAGCCCTTGATCAACAGGATCGAGGCGATGGCGATAAAAATGTCTTCGCCGAAGAAGAGGCCGATATTGTCGACGGCGGCCGAATGCGAGCGGATGAGATAACGCTGCTTGTCCGGCAGCGCGCCGAACTTCACTTCCGCGGCGCCTTCCGCCATCGGCGCCACCAACGGGCGCACCATCTGCGGATGTCCGCCGAGCGAGGTGAGCCCGAGCGCGGCCGAGGCCTGGCGAATGACGAAATAGACCCACAACAAACGCCCCACCGTTGCGGCCTTGACACTGGCTATGGCGATGCGTGCGCGCTCCTGCAGCCCGGCGCGCTCAAGCAAGCCGATCGCCGCCAGCAGAATCCAGGTGAGGCTTATATAGCGCGCGTCGTTGAAGGCTTTTCCGAACGCGGCGAGCGTATCGCGCCCCGCAGCGTACATGGTCTCTACGTCCGCTGCCGGCGTCCACGCGGCGGCGAGGCCGGTCGTCATCGCAGCGGCCATCACCACCAGCAGCGGATTGGCGCGCAGCACGAAGCCCAACACCACGACGCCAATTCCAAGAAGTACCAGCATGCGCCCCCCGCGTTGGTTCTATTTAACGCCGTAGCCGCCGCCGCCAGGCGTTTCGATCACGAAAACGTCGCCGCGGTCCATCTCAGCTTTGCCGGTCGCGGCCAGCTGCTCAACCGCGCCGTCGCGCCGTTGCACATAATTGAGGGCGGCTTTGCCGTCGACGCCGCCGTTCAGCCCATGCGGCGCGGTGGCGCGACGGTTAGCCAGGATCGCCGCAATCATGGGCGCGCGGAAGCGGATGCGGCGCACAGCGCCGTCGCCGCCTTTGTGCTTGCCTGCGCCGCCCGAGCCGCGCCGCACCGCAAAGCGTTCCACCAGAACGGGAAAGCGTGACTCGAGGACCTCTGGGTCGGTCAGGCGAGAATTTGTCATGTGCGTCTGCACGGCCGAAGCGCCGTCGAAGCTCGCGCCAGCGCCGGCGCCGCCGCAAATCGTTTCATAATACTGGCGCTTGTCGTCGCCGAAGGTGAAATTGTTCATCGTGCCCTGGCTCCCCGCCAGCACGCCAAGCGCGCCATAGAGCGCGTCGACGATCACCTGGCTGGTCTCAACATTGCCGGCGACGACGGCGGCGCCGCGCCTGGGATTGAGCAGCGATCCCTCCGGCACGATGATCTCGATGGGCTTGAGACAGCCTTCGTTGAGCGGAATATTGTCGTCCACCAGCGTGCGGAAGACGTAAAGCACGGCGGCGCGCGTGATCGCCAACGGCGCGTTGAAATTGCTGCGCTGCTGTTCGCTCGTACCGGTGAAATCGACACGCACAGTGCGCTGTGCAGCATCCGGCGTAATGGCGACGCGGATGAGGGCGCCGTTATCCATCGGCGCTTCAAACACGCCAGGCTTCAGCCCGGCGATCACGCGCTTGATCTGCTCCTCGGCATTGTCTTGCACGTGGCGCATATAAGCGGCGACGCCCTGGCGCCCGTAATGCGCGACCAGGCGCTTCAATTCGGCTGCGCCGCGCACAACAGCCGCGATCTGCGCCTTGAGGTCGGCGATATTGCGGTCGATGTCGCGCGCGGGATGCTTGGCGGAGGCGAACAGCGCGCGCGTCTCCCCCTCGCGCAGGCGCCCGTTCTGCACCAAGAGAAAGTTCTCGATCAGCACGCCTTCGTCCTCGATGGTGTGCGAATTGGGCGGCATCGAACCGGGCGTGATGCCGCCAATATCGGCGTGATGGCCGCGCGCGGCAGTGAAGAAAGCGGGCGTCGCGTCCCCATCGAGCATCACCGGCGCGATCACGGTAATGTCCGGCAAATGCGTGCCGCCGGCATGCGGCGCATTCAGCATGTAGATGTCGCCGGCGCGGATGGTTTCGCCGCGCTGACGGATGATTTCGCGCACGCTGTCGCTCATCGAGCCGAGATGCACGGGGATGTGCGGCGCGTTGGCGACGAGGCCGCCCGTCTCGTCGAACACCGCGCAGGAGAAATCCAGCCGCTCCTTGATGTTCACGGAGGAGGCGGTCGTCTGCAACGCCAGGCCCATCTCTTCGGCGACGCCCATGAAGCGGTTGTTAAACACTTCGAGCAGGATCGGGTCCGCCTCGGCGCCGACGGCCTGACGCGCGATCGGCGCCGAGCGGGTCAGCACCAGATCGCCATGCTCGCTCATGCGCGCGCGCCAGCCGGGCGCGACGTAGGTGGTTGCGCCGTGTTCGAGGATGAGCGCAGGGCCGTTGGTTTCGAAGCCAGGATGCAGCGTTTCACGCCGATGCGCCGGAACGCCACTTGGACCGCCGGCGTCCTCGCCGGCAATGTTCGTTCCCGCAAGCGCCGGCGCTTTGCAATCAGGTAGTGGTGCAGGCGAGGACGCCGGCGGTCCAAGATCCGAGCGTGCAATGGCCTCAGCCGTGAAAGACGCGACAACGATCGCCCGGTCCGGATCGGTGAAGCCGAAGCGCTTTCGATGTTCGGCTTCGAATGCGCCCCGCAACGCGTCAACATCGCCAAACGCCACCGGCAGCGCAAAGTCGGCGCCCTCGTATTTGAGATTGGCGATTGTCTGGACTTGCGCTCCAGCGCCGTTCTGCAAGGCGTCGATGGCCTTTACGCCAAGCGCACGGGCGCGTTCCGTGAGATTCGCGGCCTCGTCCAGGCTTTGCTCGACCGTTTCCTCGGCAACGGCTCGCACGTCGGCCAGCCCCATGCCCCAGGCGCTGAGCACGCCGGCGAGCGGATGCAGCAGGATCGTCTCGACGCCGACGGCGTCAGCCACCGCGCACGCGTGCTGTCCGCCGGCGCCGCCGAACGCGACCAGCGCGTATTCCTTCGGATTGTAGCCGCGCTGAATCGAGATTTTCTTGATCGCTTCGGCCATGTTGAGATTGGCGATGGTGAGAAAGCCCTCGGCGGCTTCTTGCGGGGTCATCGCATGGCCCGTCTTGGCCTCGACCTCCGCGCACAGGGTTGCGAACTTTTGTTCAACGATGGCGCTGTCGAGCGGCTGGTTCGCGTTCGGGCCAAAAATCGCGGGAAAGAATTCCGGCCGCACGCGGCCAAGCAGCACGTTGCAATCCGTCACTGTCAGCGGCCCGCCGCGGCGATAACAGGCGGGCCCTGGATCGGCCCCGGCGCTTTGTGGCCCCACGCGCAGGCGCATGCCGTCGAAAAAGCAGATCGAGCCGCCGCCCGCGGCCACGGTATGAACCTGCAACATCGGCGCAGACAAGCGCACGCCCGCCACAACCGTCTCGTTGGTGCGTTCGAATCCGCCGGCATAGTGCGAGACGTCCGTCGACGTGCCGCCCATGTCGAAACCGAGCGCATGGCTGAACCCGGCGCGTCTTGCTGCAGCGGCCATGCCGACAACGCCGCCGGCGGGTCCCGAGAGCACGGCGTCGCGGCCACGGAAGCTGGCGGCATGCGCCAGCCCGCCGTTGGATTGCATGAAGAGGACGCTGGGACCGCCACCGTCTTGCCCGCCGGCGCCCGTGCCTGCCGGCGAGGACGCCGGCGGTCCAAGAAGCGCGCCTACGAACTGCTCCACGTATTTGCGCAGCACGGGCGAGAGATACGCGTCCGCCACCGTCGTGTCCGCCCGCGGCACGAATTTGATAAGGCCGCTGATCTCGGAACTCACGCTGACCTGGGTGAACCCGAGCTCCCGCGCGATGTCGGCCAGGCGCTGCTCGTGTGCGGGATAAGCCCAGCCATGCAGGCAAGCGATAGCCACAGCGCGAAAGCCGTCCTCGTAGGCGCCCTGCAGTTCTGCGCGAGCATGCTCTTCATCCAGCGGCGTCAGCACTTCGCCTTCCGCGGTGACCCGCTCGCGCGCTTCAATCACGCGCTGCTGCAACTGTTGCGGCTTGACGATGTGCAGCGCGAAAATGTCGGGACGCGCCTGGACGCCGATTTCCAGGGCATCGGCAAACCCCTCGGTCACCACCAGCGCGACGGCGGCGCCCTTTCGTTCGAGCAGGGCGTTGGTGGCCACGGTTGTGCCGAGGCGCACTTCGCTCACATCCGCCACGCTCGCGCCGTGCTCCTCCAAGATAAGCCGGATGCCCTCGAAGGCGGCGTCTTCGTAGCGGCCGGGATTTTCCGAGAGCAGCTTTCTGACGATCTCGCCCCCGTCGGGCGGGCGAGCGACGATGTCGGTAAAGGTGCCGCCGCGATCGATCCAGAACTGCCAGCCAGTGCCCATGGCCGGACCATGACAGCGGCGTCTCCACAATCAAGCGCTCCGCGGCAGGGTCAGCTTGCGCGGGGCTGGCGGTGGAGTAGGTTGCCAGCGAACAGGAGCCTTGCGTTGAAGCCGACCGACATCCGCGATCCGGACTATTTTCACAAAGTAGTGGACTGCCAGTGGGCGTGCCCCTCGCACACGCCGGTGCCGGAATACATCCGCCTGATCGCAGCGCAGCGATACGCCGACGCGTACATGGTCAATTGGAAGTCGAACGTGTTTCCAGGCATCCTCGGGCGCACGTGCGACCGCCCCTGCGAGCCGGCTTGCCGGCGGGGCCGCGTCGAGGACTCGCACGCGCAGCGTCCCGAACCGGTGGCGATTTGCCGGCTGAAGCGCGTCGCCGCCGACAACAAGGGGGACATCGAAGCGCGTCTGCCGGCCAAGGCGGCGAAGAAAAACGGCAAGCGCATCGTGTGTATCGGCGCCGGACCCGCCTCGCTCACGGTTGCGCGCGATCTGCTGCCGCTGGGCTATGAGGTGCACATCTACGACGCCGACACCAAAGCCGGCGGCATGATCCGCACGCAGATTCCGCGCTTCAGGTTGCCGGAGAGCGTGATCGACGAAGAGGTCGATTACATCCTGCGCTACGAGCCGGTGACGCATTTCGGCAAGCACGTGACCTCGCTGAAGGCGCTACTGGCCGAGGGCTGGGACGCGGTGTTTGTCGGAACAGGCGCGCCGCGCGGACGCGATCTCAAGCTGCCAGGGCAGGCTGAGAGCGCGGCTAATGTGCATATTGGCATCGATTGGCTCGCCAACGTTTCGTTCGGCCATATCGACAAGATCGGCAAGCGCGTCATCGTGCTGGGCGGCGGCAACACGGCGATGGATTGCTGCCGCACCTCGCGCCGGCTCGGCGGCGAGGACGTGAAGGTAATCGTGCGCTCGGGCTTCGACGAAATGAAAGCGAGCCCGTGGGAGAAAGAAGACGCGATGCACGAAGGCATCCCGATCCTCAATTTTCTCAATCCGCGCGAATTCACCCACGAGAACGGCAAACTCACCGGCGTCTGGTTCACGAAGATGCACTGGGTGGAGAAGGACGGGCGCAAGAAGCTCGAGCCGACGGGCGAGCCGGACGTGCATTATGAGTGCGACGACGTGCTGATGGCGGTCGGCCAGGAAAACGCCTTTCCCTGGATCGAGCGCGATATCGGCATGCAGTTCGACAAGTGGGACATGCCGGTCGTCGATCCGATCACCATGCAGTGCTCGATCCCGAACGTATTTTTCGGCGGCGACGCGGCCTTTGGCCCGAAGAATATCATTTGGGCCGTCGCCCACGGCCACGACGCCGCCGTCTCGATCGATCTCGTGCTCAACGGCAAGGACGTGCGCGATCGCCCGCCGCCGGGCGTGTCGATGCACTCCACCAAGATGGGCATCCACGAATGGGCCTACGACAACGACGTCTCGCTCGATCTTCGCTATAAAGTGCCGCTGGTCGAGCCGGACGTTGCGCTGCGCAACGTGAAGATCGAGGTCGAAAAGGGCTTCGATCCGCTGCTCGGCTACAAGGAAGCCCAGCGGTGCCTGAACTGCGACGTGCAAACCGTGTTCACGGCCGATCTCTGCATCGAGTGCGACGCCTGCGTCGACATCTGCCCGATGGACTGCATCACCTTCACCGAGAACGGCGAAGAGACCGAACTGCGCGCCCGCCTCAACGCGCCTGCGCTCAATCTGACCCAGGACTTATACATCCAAGACGGTCTCAAGACGGGGCGCATCATGGCCAAGGACGAGGACGTTTGCCTCCATTGCGGCCTCTGCGCAGAACGGTGCCCGACCGGCGCTTGGGACATGCAGAAATTCTACCTCGAGATCACCCACGCGGGGTGCGGCCCTCAGGCCGCTCGCCCGCCGCGCGAGCCGGCCGCCGTCGACTGAGCCGGCATTAACGTTGTTTCACGCGAAAGAGCTTTTGAGCGGTCCCCTTCGGGAACACAGTACTACCGCCCGCGTTGGGGCAAGGTCAGCGGGCCCGGCAGCAGCAGGGCCGACATGACCCTTTGTCACTGGGACGAACCCGAAGGGGAAAGCACTATGAAGTCACTTGTCAGCGCTATCGCGCTTTCGTTCGCAATGGTTTCGGTCGCAGCACCCGCGGCCTATGCGCAAGAAGCGGCTCAGTTCCGCACGGCTGCTCCGCAAGCCTTCTCGGCTGACGAACTCCAGCGCTACGGGCTCGATGCTGCGTCCACCGAACGCGCCATGGATCTGCAGGCGCAAGGCTATGAAATCCGCGTGCTGACCCCTGAAGAAGCCGCGCAATATCAGGCCGGCATCACGGACAACCAATGGCTGATGATCGGCATTCTGGCTGCTGTGATCGTCATCGCGGTCGCCGTTTCGGATTGATGATGGGGCGCCTCTGGCGCCTCAATGCTCTGTTGCTGGCGCTGTCTGCCGGCGCGTGCGCGCTCACGCCGACCACGGACGTGAACGCGTTCGCGCGCAGCAGCGGCAGCAACAGCTTTGAGGTCTTCGACCGCGATCTGGAGACGGGTCACGCCCTGGTCCTGCCGGTGGTGCATGACCGGCAGACGTCGGGCCCTTCGTGCGGCGCGCACGCACTTGCCAGCGTTGTCAATTACTGGCGCGGCCCCGATACACTGAGCGGGGAAGCGCTGTACCATGAGACCCCGCCACGCAGCCCTTCCGGCTATTCAATGGCTGAATTGATGGCGCTCGCCCAGCAAAGCGGCCTGCTGGCCAGTGCGGTCCGCCTTTCCGATCAACAGATTGTGCAGGAGCTGGAGCGCGGCCGCCCGGTGCTGGTGCCAGTACGCTTGCCCTCCATCTATGTGCAACAGCGCCAGCTCCCGGGCGGCGATCTGCCCATCATTGGGCTGGTGCGAAATTCTATCATTTACCGGGCGGGGAGGGTCTCCGAATGGACCAATCTCGCTCTCGTCGATCACTATCTTCTGGTGGTCGGCTACGAGGACGACACGTTTGTCGTGGTCGAGCCGGTGATGGGCTATCGCACGATCAGCTTCGATAAGCTCAATCGTTATCGCGAGCATTTTGAGGACGCCGCGCTCGTCTTCAGCGGCCCACCTCAGCGCGAGGGCCAGGCCGCGGAAGCTGCGACAGCCCCGGTCGAGGATTTCCTCGCTGGCTGATCCGGCGCCGGAACCCTTCATTTGCGCGTCGCGAACAGCTAATGATGGCGGCCCCCCGGCGGACAGGCCGCCGAAACGCGTGGGCGAAGAGGCGCCGCTTCCAAATCATGCCAAAGCCGCTGGCCGCTACCAACGATTTCGTCGTCAAGTTCGCCAACGTGAACGGATCGGGGTCGGCGTCCGCCAATGGCCTGTTCGCCAAGGTGATTTTGCGCATGGGCGTGCCGGTCGGCGCGCGCAACATTTTCCCGTCCAACATTCAGGGCCTGCCAACTTGGTACGAGGTGCGCGTCTCCGAAGCGGGATGGCTCGGGCGCCGCGGCGGCGTCGACCTCATGGTGGCGATGAACCCTCAAACCTGGGATGCGGACGTCAAATCGATCGAGCCGGGCGGGTATCTCTTCTACGATTCCTCAAAACCCTTGCCCGCTGCGAAATTCCGCGACGACATCACCGTGGTCGGCGCGCCGCTGACCGAGTTGATCGCATCGGAATTCGCCGATCCGCGCCAACGCCAGCTGTTTAAGAACATCTGTTATGTCGGCGTGCTGGCGCACCTGCTCGGCCTCGAAGTCGACGTGGTCAAGCAGCTCGTCAGCCAGGAGTTCAAGGGTAAGGACAAGCTGATCGCGCCGAACCTCAAGGCGTTCGAACTGGGCCGCGGCTATGCCGAACGACATCTCGCGCCCATCGGCCTCAAAGTGCGCCGCGCGGACAAGGTGGGCGATCGCATTTTCGTCGAAGGCAATGAGGCCGCCGCACTGGGCGCCGTTTATGGCGGGGCGACATTCTGCGCCTGGTATCCGATCACGCCGTCGACCTCGCTGGCCGAAGCGTTTGAGAAGCATTGCCGCGCCTTGCGCACAGAGGCCGACGGCAAGAAGCGCTTCGCCATCGTGCAGGCCGAGGACGAGATCGCCTCGATCGGCATGGTGCTGGGCGCCGGTTGGGCCGGCTCGCGCGCCTTCACCTGCACAAGCGGGCCGGGCATCTCGCTGATGAACGAATTCGTCGGCTTTTCCTACTACGCCGAGGTGC
>CAZIOD010000007.1:0-51784 GCA_964540785.1 uncultured Terricaulis sp. | reverse complement strand
TGCTCTTATTCGGTTCGAGGGCCGGACTCGTTGCTCTGCCGTTCACGGAGGAGCTGTCCGACTCGCTTCGCCCGCCTCCTCCCCCGCTGGCGGAGGAGTTTTGCGGTGGGGCGCGATAGCCGCCTCGCCAATCGCCGTAGCGCCACGGCCGCCACCAAGAATTCGGCGGCGCCGTTTCCGGCGCCGGGTCCCAGCCATGCCCGCCCCAGGGGTGGCATCGGCAGAGGCGGGCGCCGGCCATCCAGCTGCCAGCCCACGCGCCGTGTAGATGAATCGCGTCGGCAGCGTAGGACGAGCACGTCGGCAGGTAGCGGCAGCCGCGCCCGACCAGGGGCGAGAGTGTCCACTTGTACAGCTGGATGAGGCCCAAAAGGCCGCGTGCAGGCAAACTCGGCGACATGGCGTAAGCGCGGAATGTGTCAATCGACCGGGACCAACGCACCGCCGCTGCGGCGCGCCCGATCTCGCGCCGCCGGCGTCAGTAGGTAGTTATGGTGATTGCCAAAGGCAGCATGCTGCACAAATAGCAGCACAGACCGAAAAAATCGACCCCTAGACGGCGCTCGCGCCACGCCCCTTGCGCCGCGCGCCCGTATCGCGCCCGGTTTGCCGCGCCGCCCGCGCCCACGCCTGCATGTCGACGCGGGCGGCGGTCGTATCGACGATAAGGGGCAGCAGTTCGCCCGGCACGTTGAGCGGAATCCAGTAATTATCGACCATGCTCCGAACGGTCCAGACGTCGTGTCGCTCGCGTCCGAAGCTGATTTCAGACGGAGCGACGACAAGATCGCGGTTTCCGAAAAAGGTCAGGGTCGTGATGCGCAAGCCGTCGTCCAGACGCATCTTGACGACATAGGCGCGCAAGTAGATTCCGCTTGCCGCCATAATGCACGCTGTCAGCGCGCCAACGATCCAGACGAAGACTTGCTCGCCGAAACTGGACATGCTGCCGCCTGAGAAAAACGCCAGCCAAACGATCGTCGTCCCGAAAATCCACACGGCCGTCTGCGCGATGCGAACGCGCCAAGCGCGGGGATTGTCGTAAATAGTCACTGTGCGGCGCCGGATGAGGTCTCGGCAGGCGGCGCGCCGACCACCGAGCAACGCACAAACGTGAAAGCGCCATAGCATTCGAGATACTCGGCGCCAGGCAAATCCACGCTGTACTTCGAGAGCAGGTAATAGCTTTCGTAGCGCCCCTCGCCTGCCATCATGCCCTGAACGTAAGCGATAGCCGTATCCAAGCTGAACCCGCTCGCGCGCTCCGACGGCTGGGCGTGCGCGTCAAGAAAGGCGCGCGCTGCATCCTCGTGCGCAGCGCGCGGCGGCACACTGAAATAGGCGCCGACGCCCAGCGCGATCAGCAACAGCAGGAGCCGCACGGTTTTAGTTGGATGCCGCTTGTGGGCGGCTGCACTGGACCTGGGTAAATGCGCCCCAGCAATCAACCACCGGACTGTTGTCGAGCGTCACCACATAACGAGTGGCGACGAGATAATCGCTGAAGGTGCGATTGCCGGCGATCGTCGCGCCGATGCTTTCCAAGCCTTGCGAGATGCTTTGCGGCTCGCTGAGCAGAGCGTCGGCGACCTCCCGCAATTGGGTCTCGGTAGGCCGCGTGAAAAATGCAGCGATCGCCGCGATCACCACCAGCACCAGAACCAGCCGCAACATGTGCGTCTCCCTCGATTTAGGTTGGGGAAGCTAGCGCGTGGCGGCTAAGGCGGAAAGCAAATCATGCGCGCTGCGCTCACCCACGGGCGCCGTCGCGTTCGAAACTCTGGACGGACGCTTCCATTTAGTCGCGCCGCCGGGACTTCGCCGTGGGCGGCGCCACCGCGGCGTGCATTTTCTTGGGCGCGACCGCTCGCCAGCTCTCGTCGAGATAGTCGATCAATTCGGCCATCGGCGCCTTGGCCTTGGCTGTGAACTTGAAGGTCACCCAGCCTGCGCGGCCAAGACCATAACCCGCGGGTTCCGCACCCTTAAGCGTTAAGGCTTCCTCAGCGCGGAAGGGCAGCTTCATGGTGCAGTTGAACCCGCCGTCTTCGCGCTCATAGAGAAACAGGAACGCCTTTTTGCCGCCGACCTTGAAGGCGCGCTCGCCCCACGGGAAATCCTCCACCGTCTGAGGATAAGCGAGCGCCGCCGTGCGGAGCGACTTTGCGGCAGGGCGCCTCAAGGCTTTCATGCGGTAAGTGTCGCGCAGGCTGCAGCCAGACGCCAGATGCAGCCGCCATGCGATCGGCGCTGGCGCGGCGCTGCGGAGGCCGGTATCAGCACATTCGCTGCGGAGGAGAATTATGGGTCCGGATTGGATGGCGGCGGGCGTTTATGCCGCCGCCGGCGCGCTCGGCGGGTTGTTGTACTGGGGTTCCCAGCAAGTCATCGCGCGCTTGCGCATAATTCTGCGCGCGCGCTAGCGGAACACCATTCGGCGTCAGCGGTTTTTCCGTCACGAGCAACGGAGCACCGCGCAATGAATGGAGTATCGATTATTGGTGCGATCATTATCGGTATTGTCGCCGGATGGATCGCCGAACAAGTGATGGGCCGCGAGCACGGCCTGTTGACGAACCTGATCGTCGGCGTCGTCGGGGCGCTTCTTGGCGCATTCCTGGCTGGCCTGCTTGGTTTCGAATTTGCCGGTTTCTGGGGCAGCCTGATCGTCGCTACCATCGGCGCAATCATTCTGCTTTGGATCGTCGGCATGTTCCGGCGCAGACCAACGATCTGAGCAAAGCTTTTATTGGAGAGACACGCCGGCCGGGACATCCCGGCCGGCGCCGTCATTTTCCGCTCGTCTTGGCTTGCGCCGCATCAAGCGCTTCCGCGGCGGCGTCGAAGGCAAGCATTGTTGAGGCGTGCCGCGGCGGATATTCGCGTACGCCCTCCAAATGCCTCAGCTCCCAGAACCGCCCAGACGGGGGCGGAGCGCCCTCCTTCAGCATCGCCCGCAGAGCATCGCGCGCATCGCGTATTTCCTTTGCCGTCGCGCCGATCGCGTGCATCGCCAGCACGCCGGTGGCGGCTTGGCCCAGCGCGCACGCCTTGGGATGCACGGCAATCTCACTGACCACGCCATCCTTGACCTTGAGCTCCACGGTCACGACGGAACCGCACACGCGGCTCACTTTGGTCGCGGCGCCGTCGGGATCCTCCAGGCGTCCGACATGAGGCATGTCAGCCGCCAATTCGA
Source organism: uncultured Terricaulis sp. (assembly GCA_964540785.1). Taxonomy (GTDB): domain Bacteria; phylum Pseudomonadota; class Alphaproteobacteria; order Caulobacterales; family Aquidulcibacteraceae; genus Vitreimonas. Next base: position 48,585 of record CAZIOD010000007.1, on the reverse strand, counting down.
GGATGCGCGGGTGGTAGAGATCGTCCATCCGCCTTTATGTGGCCTTCCTTCGGAGCGACGCAACGCCCTCCAAAGCGGGAGGTCCCTCAATGCGCAGACGCACCCTGCTCAGCGCTCTGCTGGCAAGCTTGGCGGCGCCGCTTACGTCGCATGCGCAGACGCCTGCGCCGTCCGTATTGCCGGTGATCGAACCGCAGAACGCCTTGGAGCGCGCCCTGATCGCGGCCACCGATCCCGGTGCGGGCGAGCCCGAGCGCGACGCGTTCCGTAGACTCTTCCTGCGCTCGGAGGTGGCGCTGGCGCTTTCGGCGAACGCGCCCGAAGCCCCGCCGGCTCAGATTGAGCCTCGTCCCGGCTATCGCACCTGTCTGATTTTCACAAGCAGCGCGCGCGCGACGGAGATCATGGGCGCAGATACGCCCCGACTCGTGCTGAACGGCCGCGAAGCGCTGGAGCGCGTACGCGGCGCCAATGTGGTGATCAACATCAACCGTCGGCCGTTCGTCACGCTCGATGCTGAAGGCGTTGAGGGTTTTCTGGCGCTATCCGAGGAAACTGAAGAAAGCAACGCGTCTGAGCAACCCGAAGCGCCAGCCTTAGCCGGGCCCGCCCAATAGGCCGTCATTGCCGCATCGCCGGTCGTAAAGCCCGCGCGTGCGCGCCACGCGCGCGTCGTCATTTTGTTCGAACAGATGCACCTGCCAAGTATGGGTGCAGCGATTCAGCGTGACGGTTCGACGGCAGACTTGCGCGGGCGGGTCGCCGCGGCCCTGCGCGTCCTGCGCCGGCGCGGCGCCGCAATTAAAATCTCGCCCGCGAAGATCGGCGGTCGCATCCGCGAGCAAAAGCCCGGCGCCGTAGCGGTTTGATACGTTTTGCTGAAACGCATCGCGCGTCGCGGATTCGGTCGCGTTGCGCCAGTCGCCAAGATCGAGTTCGCCGGTCAGCGAGGCGCCGCCAGGCGGCGGAGGCGTCGCGGCGGGCAGCGTCTCGCATGCGCTTACGAGCAGCGCGGCGGCGAACAGGAGCGAGGCGTATCTCATCGGCATTGTCCTAGCGCGCGCCGAGGCACATCACGTCGTGCCCGGCGATCGGCTGCGCGCCTGCGCGCTCGATCACGACATACCAGTCGATTGCGCACCCGCGTTCCATAATCTCAATCCGGCATTCGAGCCGGCCTGACTGTTCGCAGGCAAACCCGTTCCGCTCAAGATCGGCGCGAATGTACGCAATTTCCTGGTCCGCGTAACGGGCTCGCACCTGGTTCTGGAACGCCGGGGCGTAGCTTGCCGGATCGGCGCCGCGCCACTGGCCGAAGTCCAGCCCGCCGGGCCCTGCCCCCTCGGGCGGCGCGATCCCGGATCGGGCGACCTCCGGGGGCGGCAGGGCTGAACCGCGCTCAACCGGGAAGGGATTGGCGCCGTCCTGGCCCATTTGGACGCTGCCGGCGCACGCGGCTAACGCCGCCAAAGCTGCAAATATCAAGAACCGCATGCGCACCTCTGTCTCCCCCGCGCCCCGCTTAGGCGGCGGCGAGACGCCCTGCAAGCCGAGGACGCCGTTGGCGTCGCCTGGGCGCAGTGTGAGATAAGCCGCGGGCGAGGTTGCGATGAGCAAGCGACAATCGGATGAGCGCCGCGCGCCGGTGCGCGCGCAGGCGCAATGCCAGTGCGGCGACGTTGCGATGGAAATCGCGACGCCGGCGCAATGGGCCTGGCACGATCACTCCGCCGCCACGCGTGCCGCACATGGCGCTGCCTACGCCACGTATGTCGGCACATGGCGCCGCCGCTTCCGCTTCCTGCGCGGCGAGGATCGCGTCACGCGCTACATTGACGGGCAAGGCCACACGCGCAGCTTCTGTGCGCGTTGCGGAACACCGGTGCTCTACGAGCGCGCAAGCGCCCCAAACAATGTCAATATTCCGCGCGCGCTTTTTACGAGCGGAACAGGGCGCGAGCCGCGCTATCACATCGCCATCGATGAGCTGCAGGACTGGACCTATCTTGGCGAGCGGTTGGTTCCCCTCAAAGGGTTTCCCGGCGTGGTCTGGACACGCAAGCGCGGACGATCAGCCTAGCGTGCGCTCGGCCAGACTTGCTGTCATTTAACCCAGGAACCGCAGCACCCTTTTTCCGATGCGTGCGTTGATAACGTCGCGCCGGTCCCCGCCTTTCGCCGGCAGTCTCGAGTGGGAGTTTTTCGTATGAGGAAAGTTCTAATCGCCACCGCGGCGACGGTTGCGCTTGCCGCCGCTGCGCCGGCCTTCGCCCAAGACCAGACGCAACCGCAAACTGCAGCGGAAGAAACCGCGACCGAGGAGACCGCGCAAGCGGCCGAAGCTCAGCCGGAAGCAGAAGCGGCGCCCGATGCAGAAACGGCTGCAGCCGAGACTATGCGGGCTGCAAGCGCGCCTTCGACCGACACCGCGCCAGAGTCCACGGCAAGCGCCGAAGCGGAAGCCGTCCCTAGCGCGAGCGCCGAAGCCGAGCCGGCCGCCGCAGAGGCGACCGCGACGGCGGCCGTCGAAGCAGAGGTTCAGACCGCCGCGGCCAGCGACACCGGCGAGCTGCCTGCAGAAGTGCAAGAAGAGGTCGCCGACGGCCGTTACAGCACCGACGACCTCAATCGCGCCCAACTGGCGGCCCTGCAAAGCCCTGGCAGCTGAACGCGCTGGAGTTTGATGCGTGAACTTGGCGGCGAAGCTCGGCTTCGCCGCTTTTGTCTTGTGGATAATTGCGAGCCCGCGATAGTCTGAGTGGGGGGGGCAATGCTGCGCCTGGCGATCGTTCTGCCGATCTATTTTGCGGGCGCACTCATGGCGCCGCACCTGACCGGGTTGGCCGAACTGAGTGCAATCGGCGCGCCCTCGGACGCGCTCGGCTTACGACTGCTCGATCTCGGGGCCGCGATTGCACTGGCGCTCCTGCTAATCTGGACCACCGGCAGGTGGGGGGTCTCGCCAGGCGTCGTCGCCTTCTTGCGCGCGCTACGCGTGGGTTTGCTTGGCGCGATCGTCGCCGCCGGCTGGCAGATCTTCTGCATCGTCACCGGGCGTGAAACGAACCCCGCAATTCTCCTTCTGCCGGCGACGCTGCTGATCGCCGAACTCGTGTTTGAACTTGTCGATGCCGCATTGCGGCGCGAGCCCACCGCCTCATAACGCGATCACACGCGCGCGACACGCCCCAGGAACAGACGCGCGCGCGTCGGTTTGTGATGCAGCACGATGAAGAACGGATGATCGGCCTTGAACTCGATCGGCCGCGGCGGCGGCGGGCCGACCGCCGCGGAAGTCGCAACCATGTCGATCGCAGTCACAGCCGCCGCTTCTGTGCCTTCTTCATCGATGGCGAGGAACGTTTTGTGAATGACGGCGCTGATCTTCAGGGCCTCGTCGGCGGTGATGGCCGAGAAGTCCGCCGCGTCCGTGAACGCTGTCTGCACGCCCATCGCCTGCAAGTGCTGGTTCAGCGTGTAATCGGCGCGCATCTCCACCTTGGGCAGGGTGAGGTCCAGACGTTGCCGCTCCGCTGAATCCAGCTGCCCCATCCAAACCGTCAGATTGGCGGCAGTGAGGTCTCGCTCGAAATCGGCAAGGCCGGTGCGTTCACGCGGCAAGAACACGGCAAGCGCGAAGTCGCCGTCATCGTAATCGAAATCCGCCGCCTGGAATGTAGGCGTTTCGAAATAGCGCGCATTGGTTATCTGGCGCATGAGGCGCGCGGGAACATGACTTTCGGCGCCGGTGTAGAAGTCGCCGTCGCGCGTGCTGTCGGCCGAGAACTGGTCGCTCCACTTGCCCTTGAAATAGACCGCATTGGTGAGCACGAGCCGGCGCATCGGATCGGGAGACGAGATGATCTCGGGAATGCGATCCCGCGTCTCGCGCGCGGCCCACTGATTGATCTGCCGCAGCGCCGCTGTCTGGTTGGCGATAAACGGGACCGGCTCGATCGTCCCGCCCATTACGTCACGAACCATGCGCGCATACTCCTCCCGCAGCGACATGGTGCGCTCCACCCAGGCCGCGTTCGCCACGGTGAACTCGCTGCCGCCAGTCTCCGCGCGCAGCGCATCGGCGAGCGCACGCGTCTGCTGCGATTGGGTTTGCGAAGAGGCGTCGAAGCCGAACACCCGAGCGATCTCGGCGCCCGTCTCGCCGCCCGCGCCGGGATAGACCAGCGCGAATGCACTGGTGACGCTGTAGGGCGACACGAACTGGTTGCCCGGTTCGCTGGCGACAGCGCGATAAAGCGCCGTGTCGAACTCGGAGTCGGACGGGTCGACAGTCACGGGCGCTGACGTCCCCCCCTTACCCTCCGATGGCTGGCCGGCGGCGCAGGCGCCAAGCGCGAGCGCCGTAGCTGACAGGAGCAAAGAGCGACGATGCATTTGAACCTCCGCAGCAACACAGATGCACGACAGAAGACAGCAGCAGATAACGGCGCATCTTGGACCGCTAGCCTTTCCGCCGCCACGTCGAGCCGCTTGGGCCATCCATCACTTCGACACCGCGCGCGGCGAGTTCGTCGCGAATGCGATCGGATTTGGCGTAATCCTTGGCGGCGCGCGCGGCGACACGCTCGGCCACAAGCGCGTCTATCTCGGAGGCCTGTTCGCCGAAGCTGGATCGGAACCACTGCTCCGGATCGCTCTGCAGAACGCCCAGCAGGCGTGCGCCGGCCAAGAGCTGCGCTTTCGCCTGCGCCTGTTCGGCCGGCTTTTTTGCTACGTTTGCCGCGGTCGCCAGCGCGGAGAGTTCGGCGATGGCGGCCGGCGTGTTCAGATCGTCAGCGAGCGCCTCGACCAACGCGCTGGGCGCCTCGACATCCGCCGCTTCGACGTCCTTCAACCGCAGCACCGCGCCATAGAGCCGATCCAGCGAAGCTTGCGCCTGTTTGAGCAAGTCATCGGTCCAATCCAGAGGCGCGCGATAGTGCGTTGAAAGCAGCGCCCAACGCAGCGTCTCGCCTTGCCACCCATCATCCAGCAGTTCGCGCGGCGTAATGATGTTGCCGAGCGACTTCGACATCTTGGTCGAATCCATGGTCAGGAAGCCGTTGTGCATCCACACCCGCGCCAAGGGATGGCCGTGCGCGCTCTCGCTCTGTGCGATCTCGTTTTCGTGGTGCGGGAAGATGAGATCGATGCCCCCGCCGTGAATATCGATCGGCGAGCCGAGTTCTTTCTCGATCATGGCCGAGCACTCGATGTGCCAACCTGGCCGGCCGGCGCCAAACGGCGCCTCCCACGAAGGCTCGCCGGGCTTTGCGGTCTTCCACAGCGCAAAATCCGAAGGGTGACGCTTGTCGTCTTCGCCTTCGACGCGCGCGCCGGCTCTCAGCTCCTCCTGCGAGCGGCCCGAGAGCTTGCCGTAATCCTCGTCCGCGGCCACCGAGAAATAGACGCCGCTCGCGACTTTGTAGGCCGCGCCGTTCGCGAGCAGCTTTTCGATCAACCCAATCATCGCCGGCACGTTCTGCGTCGCGCGCGGCGTCAGGGTCGGCAAGAGCACGCCGAGGGCTGCAGTATCGTCCTCATAGATGCGAGCGAATTTCTCGGTGACGACTTCGATCGGCACGCCTTCGGCATTGGCCTTGGCGATGATCTTGTCGTCGATATCGGTATAGTTGCGCGCATAGACGACGGCAGCATCGCCATAGACGTGGCGCAGGAGACGGAACAGCACGTCGAACACCACCGGCGGGCGCATGTTGCCGATATGCGGATAATTGTAGACGGTGGGTCCGCACACATAGAGCGTCACGCGCTTGGGGTCGGCCGGGGTGAACGGCTCCTTCTTCCGGGTCAAAGTGTTGGTCAGCGCGATCTGCATTCCCATAACCTTAGGTGAGCCCTGGCCGTTCGCGCAAAACCTGCGGCGTCTCGGTCAAAGCGCGGGGGTGGGTTCTAGCGGCAAGCGGTGCTACACTCCATATCCATCCCGGGATCATTGGGGTCCCGTCGCCTGAGGTGTTCGTTTCGGGCGGGCGTTAAGTCCGGGAGCTCTCCGGCTCGACCTCCGTTCCTCAGACCAGGACCGTTTCTCGAATGAGCGAAATACTGAAATGGCGCTCGCCTTCAGAGGCGCAAGCGAAGCGCCCCTCGCGCGAGGAAGCCATGGAGGCGGTCAAGACGCTGATCGCCTGGGCCGGCGACGATCCCGAGCGCGAAGGGCTCAAGGACACGCCAAAGCGCGTCATCGAGGCGTATCGCGAATGGTTCGCCGGCTACGACCAGTCTCCGGAGGACGAGCTGAAGCGCACGTTCGAGGACGTGAACGGCTACGACGACATCGTCATGCTGAAAAAGATCGATGTGGAGAGCCATTGCGAGCACCACATGGCGCCCTTCCTCGGCAAGGCTTTCGTCGCCTACCTGCCAACTGACGCCGTCGTCGGCATTTCCAAGATCGCGCGCGTGGTCGAAATCTTCGCCAAGCGCCTGCAGACGCAGGAGACGATGACGGCGCAGATCGCCGAAGCGCTCAATGCGTCGCTAGCGCCGCGCGGGGTCGCCGTACTGATCGACGCCGAGCACCAGTGCATGTCCACCCGCGGGGTCCACCACAAGGACGTGACGACCGTGACCACCACCTTCACTGGCGCGTTCAAGGACAGTGACGAACTGCGTAGCCGGTTCCTGAAGTTGGCGGGGTATGGCTGAGGCGCCGATGCGCCAAGCCTTTCACCGGATCAGCGTCGCCACACGCGGCAAGGGTCTTTACCCCATCACCGAGAACGTGCGCACGTGGCTCGCGCGCGAGAGCGCGGCCAACGGCCTCCTCTCCCTCTTCTGCCGTCACACCTCAGCCTCGCTGCTCATCAACGAGAACGCCGATCCCGACGTGCGCACAGATCTCGCCGCGTACTTCGAGCGCATCGCGCCGGAGGACGGCCCCTACGTGCATGACGCAGAAGGGCCCGACGACATGCCAGCGCACATCCGCACCGCGCTCACGCAAACGCACCTCTCCATTCCGGTGCAGAACGGCAAACCGCTGCTGGGCGCCTGGCAGGGCATCTATCTTTTCGAACACCGCCGCGCCCCGCACATGCGCGAAGTCGTGCTACATTTCATTGGAGGGTAAATTGGCTGGACTAGGCGGGTTATGCGCGGTTCGGCACGACGCGGACCTGGTAGTCGATGAACAGTGTCAACTGCAGGTCTCCGGACTTTCGCCAAGCAACGGGGTTTTCCAGCCCGGTCAGTTCAGCCCGGTAGCCTTCTCCCAGACGCCCTGCAATATCGCGCGCATCAGCCACGATAGCGTCGACCAGAGGGGTTCGGTATTGCGGGATGTCCCGCAAAGTTAGCCCTAGATCGCCGGGGATATCGACGAGCGCCCGCCCTTCTCCGCGGACGCTTTCAGCGAACGTACGGAAGCGCTGGCGCGCGGTGTCCAGCGTATCGTCGGCGCGGACCGCCGTGCGCATATGAACGATGATTTGGCTGGTGTCGGTGCGACCGCCGTGCGTGAGCAGGCGCATGGCCAGCTCCATCGAGAATGGCCTGATCGTGTCATCCTGCTGCAGCGCAAGCGTCACCTCGCCGCTGCGCGCGCGGGCGGCGAGATTCTGGAGCGTGCGCCGCACTTCCTGGCTACGTGTTTCGGCATCGCGGGAATCTGAGGATATGCGCAGATCGGCTATGACAAAGTCCGCACGCCGCGTCAGTGAGATCGCGGGCACCCGCACCTCCGCATAGACCGCGTTGCGCTGCGAGGCGCGCGCGCCGGTGACGACAATCTCCTCGCCCTGGTCCTGCGCCGCCGCCGGCCCAATGCAAACCACGGCCGCGGCCGCGGCCAACACTAGAGATCGAAACATGAGAACCCTCCTGGGAAATCGAAGCGTGCGCCCGCCGGCGCGCGTGGGGCAATAAGCGGCGTCAGCGCTTCACTCCGTCGTGATCGCCCGTGTGGCAAGCTCTCGCTTTCGTGAAGACAGCGCCGCGCCATCGATTTCACTGACGCGCTGGGGTTTGTGCACCAGCGTCACCAGCACGAAGCTCAGCAGCATCAACAGATACCAGGAGCCCATCTTTTCCAGCGGCACCATGTGCCAGCCGTCGCGCTGGCTAGGATAGACCCACGCTGCGGCGAACGTGCCGAGATTCTCCGCAAACCAGATGAAGAGCGACACCAGGAGCGCGCCAAGCAGCATCGGCATCGGCCGCGCCTCCTTGTCGGGCGTGAACATGAACCAGGTGCGCCAGAAAATCAGCGCTGAGAAAGCGAACAGGCCGTAGCGGATGTCGACGATGTAGTGATGGGTGAAGAAATTGATGTAGGCGAGCACGGCCAACGCCCAGGTCGTCCAAATCGGCGGGTAATTGACGAACCGCACCTCGAACAGACGCCAGATGCGGGCAATGTACGAGCCCACGCACGCATACATGAAGCCGGAGAACAGCGGCACGCCGCCGATGCGCAAGACGCTCTCCTCCGGATAGATCCAGGAGCCTTGCGCGGTCTTGAAAATCTCCATGGCCGTGCCGACGACATGGAAGATGAGGATCACCACGGCCTCATCCCAACGCTCAAGTTTTGTCGCCAATAGCAAGGCCTGGATGACGACCGAGGCCAGCACCAGGAAATCGTAGCGCGCCAGCGGCGCCTCGCCGGGCCAGAACAGATGCGTGCCCAGCAGCAGAGCCAGCATCAGCGCGCCGAACAGACAGGCCCACGCCTGCTTCAACCCGAACAACAGGAATTCGTAGGCCCAGCCATGCCATTTGGAGCGCTCGGCCCACGGGCGCACCCAGGCGTCGAACGCGGCGACCTGGTCCTTGATCCTGTCTTTGAGACTCATTCGCGGTCAACACACCACAAGCAGGGCAAGCCCGCCACGGGGGAAACCAGATCCCGCTGGTTGGCGGCGGCTGGGCCTGCGGCTAAATCCCATGCATGAAAGTCGCCGTCGTCGGGTTGGGCATAGCCGGCCTCAGCATTTGCGCGCGCCTCGCGCTCGCCGGCCACGACGTTTCCGGCTTCGACCGGTTCGAGCCCATGCACGAGCACGGCTCCTCGCACGGCGATACGCGCATCATGCGTCTGACTCCAGGCGAGGGCGACGTCTATGTGCGGCTTGCGCGGCGCGCGGCCGTTCTGTGGCGCACATGGGAGGGTTTGGCGGGGCGTCCGCTGATCGACTGGACCGGGGGTCTCATGGCCGGTCCGCGCGATTCTCCTTTCGTCGCCGCATGCAAACGCATGAGCGCCAAGCCCGCCGCGCTGTTGCGCGGCGATGCGATCCATCCGCTGACACACGGCTATATCGCCATGCCCTACGAGTGGGACGTCTATCGCCAAGAGGATTGCGGCGTAATCGCCGCGGACGCCACACGTGCGTTCCTGCTGCGCCAGACGCCGCGCTGGGGCGCCAAGCTGCGTCATAATGCACGTGTCGAGGCGCCTATCGAAAGCACGAAGCTGCACATCGACGGCGAGTCTCACGAGTTTGACGCGGTCATCGTCGCCGCCGGCGCCTGGGCGAGCGCGCTCTTGCCGGAGTTCGCGCGCAGGCTTTCTGTGCGGCGGCGCGTTGTGGGCTGGTTCGCGACGCCTGCGCCGCGCCTTTTACCGGTGATCGCCGTTGACAATGAGGAAGGCGTTTTTGGCATGCCCGCGCCGCAGGGCCGCTACAAGATCGGCCTGCATGCCGTCGGTGGCGCCACGCAGCCGGATGAGGTCGCCGAAGCCAACGCCCACGATGCGGCGCTGTTGTCGGCGCATGTGCGCGAGTTGCTGCCGAAACACGATCCCAAGCCGGTGAAGATGGCGACGTGCCTCTACACGGTGACGCCGGACGAAAACTTCCTCATCACGCAAAGCGCCGCGCATGAGCGGATCCTGCTCTTTTCGGCCTGCTCGGGACACGGCTTCAAGTACGCGCCGGCGTTCGGCGAACTGGCGGAGGAATGGCTGAAGGGCGAAGCGTCAGCCGAGCTCGCCGCTTTCTCGCTGCACAGCCGCACCGAGGCCGCCACCGGGCTCGGCGCGCACCGGTTCTGACTGACGCTATGGCGCGACGGCGCCGGCCGCTGTTGGCGGGGTCTGCGCAGCCGCTCGCTGGCGGCCGTTGAAATATTCGTAATAGCGGGTCGCGAGCGCCGGATCGGCCGTTAACGCGGCCTGAAATTCGGATTGCGCCTCTTCGTAGCGGCCGAGGCCCTGCAGCGCACGGGCGCGTCCGTAGCGGGCATGTGCGTAGTTTGGACTGAGTTCGATCGCGCGGCCGTAATCGGTATTCGCCGCCTCGTAATTTCCCAGCATGAGATTCACCAAGCCGCGGCTGTCCAGCGCCGCGATATTTTGCGGGGCAAGTTCAATAGCCCTGTTGCAGTCGATCAGCGCACTTTCGAGGTTCTGCCCGGACAGAGCGCGGCCCCAACAACGCGCGTTATAGGCGTCTGCGGTCGGATCGGTGGCGATCGCCTCCGTGTAAGCCTCGATGGCTTGCGCGTGTTCTCCGTTGTCGAGGTGACGGTCCCCACGATCCAGATGCGACGCGTAGGCAAGGTCTTGCAAAAACTGGCGCTGGCTGGGCAGCAAGAGCACCAGACCTGCCCCAATGAGACCCGCATATCCGATGAACAAGAGCGCCGGCAGCGACGCGAAGATCGCCCCGGCGAGCGGCGAGCCGCGTTTCGTTCTGATGACGAACAGGAGCCGGATGAATTTCGTAGCGACGATCAGCGTGTAGATCAGCAGGCCGATCGCCATACCGCCCACGAGAGTCTGCGCTTCGATCTCGAACGCCCACACCACGACCAGCAGAACGAGGGTGACCTCGACCAGTGCGCTGATGGTCAGTGAAATTGCCGACATCAGCAATTCCGCGGTGCGGATGCCGCGGAACATGAACACAGACACGAGCCCGGCAAAGAGCCACAGGCTCAGCACGTAAGGAATGGCCGCCAGGATGGGCCTGATCCCATCCATCTCCTGGTAATAACGAACGACGGCCTGAAAGAACTGACCGAACGCCTCCTCACCCTGACTTGTCGAGCCTTGCAGCAGCGGGAGATTTTCGGTGATGCCCGACAGCACGAGCCCGGTGATCACTGCGAGCAAGAAGGGCGAAGGCAGAGGCCTGAACTCGCCGCTCTCGGCTCTTTGATAAAACGCGCTGGGTTTTGTGAAGAGAATCGTTACCGGAAGGATGGCGGCGCGAACAACGAATTGGCAAAGCGCCCGCGCCCAACCTTCAAACTGATTGTCGGCCTCGGCGATCGGATCGAATGTGGCGGCCGTCATGCGCCCCTCCCCCGCAACCGGCGCCACAAATATCATGGCGTTGCGGGGACGACGAGCGTGTAATCTCCATTCTAGTGCGCCGAGTTCGGCCGTTTCATCCGCATTCGTCCGGTCTGGTCTCCCGGGGCCAGCAGATCATGTCCGGGACGTTATCGCGCCAACGCCGGCGCCCGCCTCGGCGGCGACCGTGAATGTGGCCGTGCGCTCGACTTCGTATTCTTTCGATATGATGTTGCTCACGGAAAAAAACTCCGCTGTCGCTTGCGAAGGCGTTAGCGTCAGCAAGAGAAATCCGCGCCGATTTGCATCCATGTGCTTCACGTGCGGATTGCGCGCGCGCACGCCTCCGCCGAAATCGACGCCGAACGGCGTGAAATAATCGCCCTCGCTGGGTGAGGTGACCGACGCGGCCCCGAACTCGACCGCCACGCGCCCGGACTCATCGTTCACTTCGTTGGCCCATGCCTTGTGCGAGTCGCCGCTAATAACGAGCGTGTTGCCGCCGGCGGCGCGCATCGCTTCAAGCACGCGAACGCGCGCTTGCGGATAGCCGTCCCAGCTGTCGACCGAGAGCGGAAACGGAAAGCGCGTGAGCTTCAGCAAGCGGGACACGCCCGGGCTCAAGCGCTCCAGCGCGGCGACAAGCTGCGGCGGCGTGGCGGAGAGATCGGGCGCGGTGACGGGCGCCATGATCACCTGATTGCCAATTACCTGCCACGGCACGTTGGCGCGCACGGACTCCGCCAGCCGTTGACGCAGCCAATCCTGCTGCGTATCGCCGAGCATCACCCGATCCGGTGAGTGCAGGGCGGCATTCAGGGCTTCGACATCGGGCGAGAGATAGAATCCCGCCGGCAAGTTGGGCGCTGCGGCGACCAGCGATTGCGCGCGCCGCCAATCCAGCACGGGCCGCATTTCCTCGCCCACTGCTTCGTAGATTGCCGGCAAGCGTTGCATGGCGGCCGTGTCGGCTTCGCCGTCGCGCAGCGCCACAGGTGCGGCCGGGTTGGTCATATCCCAACGCTGCGTCTTTATCGGCAGATCGCTCGCGTAGTCGAGCGGTTGGGTGCGCGCCAGCAGCCGCGTTTCGAGCATGATCAGCGTGAAGAGATCCCCGAATTGATACGACCGGTTGATGGCCTCGAATGCGCGTCCCGGTTCGGGTTCGCGGATCGGCATCCATTCGTAATAGGCCTGCAAGGCCGCGCGCTTGCGCGCCGCCCAATCTCCTTCATTGGGCTGATGGTTTTGCGCGCCGCCGGCAAAAGAATCGTTTGCGACCTCGTGATCGTCCCAGACCGTGATCCACGGCGCCATGGCGTGCGCGGCCTGCAATTCGGCTTCCGCTTTGTATTGCGCATGCCGGAGGCGATAATCGGCCAGCCGCAGGCACTCGACATCGGGCGACGGCACGCGCCCGAGTTGCAGCGCGACATCGCCGCCATACCCCTCAAGACCGTACTCGTAGATGTAATCGCCCAGATGTACGACGAGATCGACATCGTCACGCTGGGCCAACGCTTCGTAGGCATTGAAAAAGCCGTGCGGGTAAGACGCGCACGAGACGACGCCGATTTTCAGTTCGCGCAGACGTCCGCGCGGCAAGGTGCGGGTCTTGCCGATCGGGCTCGCTGCCTGGCCTGCGCGAAAGCCGTAAAAATACGGCGCGCCGGCGCGAAGCCCCGTGACATCCGCCTTGACCGTATAATCGCGGGCTTCATTCGTTTCGATGACGCCCGTCTTCACGACGTCCGTGAGTTCGCGATTGCGCGCCACGATCCAACGCACCGGCACCGGGCCCGCGTTGTGGGGCGTCACGCGCGTCCAGACGATCACTCGGTCATCCCCGGGGTCGCCGGAAGCCACGCCGTGATTGAACGCGACCGCGCCCTCATAGGCCGGCGTTTCGATATTCTGCGTACAGGCCGCCGCCGCGCCTGCCGTCGCCGCCAGCGCGCCCCGGCGCGTCCATAATCTGCTGCTCATCCGCCACCCTCTTAGGAGCCAGCCTAACGCATCCGCCGCGACTTTGCACAATGGCTCGACGTCATGGCCCCGCGTAGGCTAGTAACGGTGGCGCTGTGGATTGGGGGGCCGCCAATGGTCCTCAAGGCAATTGTCAGGTGGACGCGCAGCCCGCGCTTGGCGGACGTGCTGCAAGTCGTCTGCTATGTGCTGGCGGCGGTTTGGCTGATCGGCGTTCTCGGCGGCGCCGGCTGGGCATGGCTCGCGCACGATCCCACCGAACTTCAGCAACTGGCTCTCATGGTCGGCGCCGTCCTGATTGGCGCGGTCGGCGTTGCCTTGTTTGGCGCGTGGGGCGAGCTCTACGGCCAACAGGCGCGCGACGTGCTCGCGCAGCGCGTTTACGCGACCTTGCAGAAGGGCGAAACGCCGGCGCCATACACGGTGTATCTGCGCCCCTTCGCTTCTACAGGCGAGATCAGCGATGTGTCGATCAACGCCGGGTTTGGCGTGGGCGGCGCCGGTTTGGCCGGGGTGCAGATCGAACTCGAAGCGCAAATCGAACGCGCGGTGCGTCCGCTTGGGCGCCTTGTTGCGCTGGGCGAGCCGCTTGAACATATCGGCGCAGGCCGCATCCCCGTTGCGGAACATGAATGGCGCGATGCCGTACGCCTCCTGCTCTCGCAAGCGCGTTTGATCGTGATGCTGCCCTCGGCGCGCGCCGGCACGCTCGAAGAAGTCGCGCTGTTGATCGATACCGGCCTCATCGAGCGGACCGTCCTGATCGATCCGCCCAATATCAGACGTTCGAAGAAGTTTGATCACGCCGCGGAGTGGGACCGCGTCCGGCAAGCGTTCGCCGACCGCGGTTTCACGATCCCAGCCGACTCCCGCTCGGGGCTCTTGCTGTTCTTCGGCGCCGAACGCGCGCCAAAGCTTCGCGAGCGCCTCGATATCGACGCCGAAGATCGCGTGCAGCGGCTGTTCCGGCGCGTCGTTCGCATCGTCGCCACGCCTGCCCCAGCATAGGAGCGCCATATGAGCCGTCTGCTTCAGGTCGTCATCGCTATCGTGGGCCTAGTGTTGACCTTCGTGCTGCAGCAGGCCAGCAACCGCAACGCTGAGGTGCAAAACGCACAAGGGCTGGTGCAGCTTTACACGCAGGAAGTCGCGGCGGCGCTGCAGACCTGCAACAGGCCGCTCCTCCAGGTGGCGCAAGATCACGCGATCGAACTGAACCGCTTACGCCAGCGCGGCATCCTCAAGGGGAACACCGATTTTGAGGCGCACGTGGTGCTGGTCGATGAGACGATGTCCAGTTGCGTCGCCGCCGTCGCGGCGCAGGCCGCCGCTCCCGAGCCTATGGCGACCACGCGCTCGTTCGATCTGGCGCCGCCGCAAGCCGCGCCCGTCGATCCCGCCCTGGTCGCGCAGTCTCGCAATCTCGAACTGCGCGGCATCGAACGGCAAGCCGCGCAAGCGGCGCCGGCTGCAGAGGGACGCGCAGCGCGGCGGTCTTTCGCCGTGCTTGCATCGTACGGCGTGAGTGACCCGTCCACCTACGACGACAATGTCGGCGCCGCTGCGCATTACAATCAGCTCGCCAGCGCCGTCAGCTCTGCGGGGTTGCAGGTTGAGGTGTACCGCACCTCGATCTCCAATCACTTCGCGATTGTCATCCCGGCCAATTCGGTCGACCAGGCCCGGGATCTCGTTTCTCGCGCGCGCCGGGAGGGCTGGGCGCCGGACGCGTTCTCACAAGCCGAGCGCGGCTGGGTGCGCTGCGCAGCGCCGTCGACAGCCGATGGCCTGCGCCAGTGCGCCGGCGCGGCGGTCAATCGCGAAACGCAGCGCGTATTCGCGGCCCCCCCCTAATTAGCGATCGTCCGGATTAATCGCGCGTCCGCAGCTGCGCCCGCACCGGGTGATGGTCGGTGTGCGCAAACCCGAGGTCGACGTTGGTCAAACTTTCTATCACCACATTTGGTGAGACGATGAGGCCGTCGATAGTCGTGATGTAATTCTCGCCGGCAATATACGGCTGGTGATTGGTGCGTACGCTGGCCACGCTTGCGTCAGCACCGATGCGCCAGCCCTCCGGCAACGCCTCCTGCGGAAACGGAAAGAGCCAGAACAGGAAGCGTTCTTCGGTGCGGTGCGGGAAGTCTGTCTCCACGAGCTGAAAGTTCCAGTCGCCCGCCAGCACCACGTATTGACCGCTCTCGTATTCGCGTTCGGCCCAGGCCAGCAGCTCGCGCAATTGGCGCGTGCGCACGGCAGCGTCCGGATCGAATGCGGCGAGGTGCACGCTGGCGACGGTCCAGCCCTGTGCGCGTCCTTCGATCGGAATACGCGCGACCACAGACGCGTAACGCCGCTTGACGCCCATGATCGCGGTATCCTCCGCCGGCAGAGGCACGACATCGGCGCTGACGACGGAGTGACGCGAATAGATCGTCTGGCCGTGCGTCATACGCAGCGGCCATGGCATGAGCCTGGTCTGGAAGTCCGCGAAGAAAACGCTGCTGCGGCCAGCAAGCGTCTCATCGAGCCGGCCCTTGAGGTCCACCCAATAATTCACGGGCCCGCCACGGGCGACTTCCTGAAAAACGAAAACATCCGCGGCCTCACGCGCCACAAACGCGTCGATCGCCGCCACATTGGCGCGCACCGCCGCGCGTGACGGAGGGAAAAGATGCTCGCCGCCGTCGGCAACGAAGTCGCTTTCGCGCCCGAGTCCGCCATAGCCGAGATTCCAGACCGTGACGTTCAGCGTGGCGGCGGCGGGCCCAGCGCCCACGTCGCGGCGCACCGCGTCATTGGCAGAGGCCACGGCGTTACCGTTCAGCATGACGTAGAGTCCCGCGTAGAGCGCCAGCCCCACCACCAGCGCCAGCACAATGGCAGAACGCCTGCGCACCTCACGCCTCCGCTCTGCGCGCTTCGCGGCCCGGGATGCGATCAAGTGTGAACTGGATCGCCGCCGCAAACAGAGCCAGTCCCGATCCCTCTCCGCCGATCGCCTGCGCAAAGCCAAGCAAATTTTTCGACCGGTTCAGTTCGACCACCATCTCGTTATAGCGCTGCGAAAGCTCCCATGCGCCCAGAGCCGCGCTGGGCCGCGCCGCTTCCATGCGCTGAAGGCTATCCTGAATGACGTCCGCATAGGACACAAAGTAGCTGACAAACCCCGCAATCAGAATTCCCGCCACGGCGATGGCGGTGAGAATGTGCGTGAGGTCGATCGCGCCCTGCATGAACGCCTGACGAATGGGCGACAGCACGATCAGAATATTCACCGCAAAGATCACCGCCGCGAAGATGAAGACGGGATTCATCTGATCTTGCAGGATGTTTTGCGCCACGGCGATCTGGCCGATGGCGTCTTCCATATAGGTCAGCGCGCGCCTCGCGGCGTCTTCGGTCGCGCCGCCCGCGTTCACCGCTGCTGTCGCTGCATCGATGGATTGGCGTACGGCCTGTGCCTGCGCGTTGAAATCCTGCTGATCGTGCATGAACTCCACGCCCAGCAGCGCAATCACCATGATGCCGCCAGCGAACAGAATAGCGGCATATCCGGCATAGGGCGCGTAGCCAGCCGCCAATTTCTGCCGATACGCCGCGTCCTTGCCCTCGCGCCGCGCGCCGGCCACTACGCTGAAGGAATACGCCCACACAATCAGCGCGACCGATACAAGAACGAGCAACGCCCAGCCGATGTTGGGCGCCACCACATCGCGCACGATGGCGACGTCGGTGAACGCGCGCACTGTCGCCGCGACCGCCGCGCACGCCGTGCAGAGCACCCACTCGCCCCAAAACCCCGAAACGCGACGCGGCCGCCCGGGCCCCGCCAACTGGATCGAATGTCGCTCCACCCAGACCGGTCCCGCGAACACATAACCGAGCGCCAGCAGTCCGATGGCGATCGCGTAGGCAAGAGCAAGAGCCGTCAGATCGAGCGCCATAACCGATTCCCCCTGGCGATGTTATGGACCGGGCCGCCGGCGCCGGTCCATAAGCCGCGTGTGAACGAGGAAAACGACGTCGCCGGCGAAGTACGGGTTGCGGTCGCCCCTGCGGAAGCGGCGGGCGAGCGCGTCGATGTATGGCTGACTGGGCTTTGGCCGGACCTGTCGCGCTCGCGCGTGCAAGGGCTGATCGGCGCTGGCAAGCTCAGTGTCGACGGCGCACCGGTCACGCACGCCAGGGACAAGCCGCGCCCCGGCGCACGCTACGAACTGGCGCTGCCGCCCCCCGAACCCGCGACGCCGCAGCCCGAGGCAATTCCGCTCCGCATCGTTTTTGAAGACGAACACCTTATCGTCGTCGACAAGGCCGCCGGCATGGCCATGCACCCGGCGCCCGGCTCAATGCGCGGCACGCTGGTGAACGCCCTGCTCGCGCATTGCGGCGACAGTCTCTCCGGCATCGGCGGCGTCGCTCGGCCCGGCATCGTCCATCGGATTGACAAGGACACGACGGGTCTCGTCGTCGTTGCGAAACACGACGCCGCGCACGTCGGTCTCGCCAAACTCTTCGCCAAGCATGATCTCGAGCGCGCCTATTACGCGGTCACGCGAGGCGCGCCGAAAGACCGCGCGGCGCGCATCGAAAATACGCTGGTGCGCTCGAGCGAGGACCGACGCAAATATGTCGTGGCGCGCGATCCCGCCACGAGCGCCGGCAAGACCGCCATCACGCAATATTGGACGATCGAGACCTACGGCCAGCAAGCCGGCGCGTCAGCGGGGCGCCCTGCCGCCGCGCTGCTGGAGTGCCGTCTGCACACGGGCCGCACTCACCAGATTCGCGCTCATCTTACGCATCTGGGCGCGCCGCTGATCGGCGATCGGCTCTACGGCAAGCAACGCGCTTTCAAGGCAGATGGACCATACGCTGAGGAAGCGGAAACTGCGGTACGCGCATTTCCGCGACAGGCGCTGCACGCGGCGGTGCTGGGCTTCGTTCATCCGATCACGAGCGTCGAACACCGCTTCACCAGCGATCTGCCGGAGGACATGTCGCGGTTGCTCAACGTCCTGCGTAAACTTTGAGCGAAAACCAAGTTCCTGCGCGGAACCTGCTATTAACGACTCCCGCAGCTTTTGGATTTCCCTTATTTGTGGGCTTCGCAGTTTTCGCTGGGCGGTGAGGACGCATGTCCGCTTTTGAAGATGTGAAGCGCGTACTGGCTTCGGTTGCGGCGCTGGCGCTGTTTGCGCTCAACGACGTGCGCATGTTCCACTTGTTGCCGACTGTTCCGGAGCCGGGCAACGGACGCACGCATGCGCTTTCGCTGCAGGTGCTGGGCGACTTTCAGACCGTTTACACCAGCTTCTTCGATTTAGCGGTGCGCTGGGGCCTGATGGGGCTCATCCTGGCGGCTTGCGTCTGGGCCATCGCCGAGACCCTGAAACCAGCACAAGCCAAGAACACCGGCGAGCGGCTTTGACGGGCTGAGCAACAATCCCTAGCCCCGCGTGCCAGAACGTTCCGCCCGCTAAGGCAAGGTATTGATTTCGTTTCGCTTGCCGTATCGGTCGGTTCCTGATATGTTCCACCTCTTAACGTTGCCTTATCGGGGCCATAAGCAAGCCGCGAACAGGCTTCCTATATAGGCAGTGCGCCTGGGCGTCCGCGCGGCCCTCCCTCGCATTTTGGAGGGCCGGCAACTGCCTGCGCAGAGAGGGGTTCAGACACAGACATGGCTTCAACCGCGCTCACGCTCGCGCTTTCTCCCGAACAGGGTTTGCAGCGGTATCTCTCCGAGATCCGCAAGTTTCCCATGCTCGCCAAGGAAGAGGAATTCATGCTGGCCAAGCGCTGGCAGGAGCACGGGGATACCGAAAGCGCGCACAAATTGGTGACCTCCCACCTGAGGCTCGTGGCTAAGATTGCCATGGGCTATCGCGGCTATGGCCTGCCCATTGGTGAAGTGATTTCCGAAGGCAATGTCGGCCTCATGCAGGCCGTGAAGAAGTTTGACCCGGACAAGGGCTTTCGTCTCGCTACGTACGCGATGTGGTGGATCCGCGCCTCGATCCAGGAATATATCCTGCGCTCATGGTCGCTGGTGAAGATGGGCACGACCGCTGCGCAGAAGAAGCTTTTCTTCAATCTGCGCCGCCTCAAGGGAGAGATGGCCGCGCTGGAGGAAGGCGATCTGCGACCGGACCAGGTCGCCACCATTGCGCACAAGCTCGCGGTCACAGAGGACGAAGTCATCTCGATGAACCGGCGCCTTTCCGGCGGCGGCGACGCCAGCCTCAATGCACCGATCGGCGGCGCGGGAGGCGATGGCGAAAGCGAGTGGATGGACTGGCTGGCCGACGACCAGAGCGAAGGCAACCAGGAGACCCGTCTCGCCGAGAGCGAAGAGTTCGGCGCGCGTATGAGCCTGCTCGAAGAAGCGATGAGCGAACTCAACGACCGCGAGCGGCACATCATCTCGGAGCGGCGCCTAAAGGACGAACCGTCCACCTTGGAGGATCTCTCCAAGGAATACGGAGTCAGCCGCGAACGCGTGCGTCAGATTGAAGTGCGCGCGTTCGAGAAGCTGCAGAAGGCGATGAAGAAGCGCGCGTCCGAGCGCGGCCTGCTGGCGCCGGCGGGGGCCTAGCCGGGCAGGCGCGCAGGCCGCAGCCTGCGCCAGCTCGTCTCCGCCCTGGCGGCGCCTTCTTCTTGCGGCTTCCAGAACGCGTACGTGCACGCGGCGTAAAACAGCACCATGTGCACGTTGATCGGGCTAATAATGAGGTCCGTGAATGCGCGCGCCGTCATCAGAGCAAACACCACGAAAAAGAACGAGGTGGGCACGTTTGGGCGCAGCAGGATCTGACGGACGCCGCTGAAGCCGGCCGCGAGCAGCGCGCCGACAAAGGCGGCGAGGCCGACGAGGCCGGTGTCTACCGCGACCTGCCGAAACTGGTGATGGAAGTGGAAGGTGCGCCCGTCGACGATGCCGAACAGGCGCTTCAGCGCCGTCGTCTCGGTTGAATCGCCCATCCAGATCGCCTGGTAGCCGTACCCCAGCAGCGGCCGGCGCGCGATCAGATCGTCGGCGCGCGCCCACAGGATCGTGCGCCCGGTGAGCGTCGGGTCCTTGTCGAGCGTGTCGAACAGGAAATGATCCCAGGCTTTGATCGCCTCAGGTATCAACAGCAGCAGCGGCGTTGCGATAATCATCGCCACGAGCAGCGCGGCGAGCCGTCCGCCCGGCTGCATGCGCTCGGTGAACCACAGCACCAGCAACATCGCCGCTCCGCCCACCCCCATCAACAGCGCCGTGGCGGAGTTGACGCCGAGCAAAATGTAAACGCCTAGGGGCAAAGCGAGCATGGCGACCCAGCGCATCCACTGCACAACGTCGCGCAGCAAGAGCACGGCAAGGCCGGACAGGATGAGCAGTTGCGCGGCATAGCCCATCTGGTTCTTCGAGCCCGTGAGCCCGATCAACACCATGCCTTCGACCGACGATCCCTGGCGACCGTAGAGGATGCACAGGATACAGAAGACGAACATGGCGAGCATGAATACGATGAGAAAGCGCCGCGGCGTCAGCAGCCGCGCGAGCAGCACCCCGACATAGGCCGTCAGCATGAACTGAACGCCGTAGCGCAGCGTCGTCATCGGTGCGTCCGACCATAGCGTCGACACCGCCGCCAGGATCGGCGCCAGCATTAGCGGCCACCATTTGAGCGCTGTTTGCAGCGCCACGGGCGCACGCAGCACGAGCAGAAGCCCAAGCAGCGCCATCTGAATCAGCACCAGGATGGGGCCAACCTGAGCGACCTGCGTGGCCATCATGATGAAAATCAGGAAGGCCGCGATCTCGGGCAGGAAATAGATGAGCGCCATGCTTTGACCGACCGGCCCGCCACGCACGAACCGCGCCAATTCTCTAATCCCTATCAGGCGTTAACGCTATTGGCCGCGCCTGTTGCGCGCGGGAACGGGGGGTTCCGGGCTTGCGTTGGCCGGGCATGCCGGCCTTTCGTCTTTCGCAATCCTTAGGCGCGATACGCGCCTGGAGCGTGCGCGCCTGGGCCGGGTTAAAGGATGGCGCACGCTGGACGTGGGCGCATATCGCCGCCGCGCCATGGCGGCGCATCGGGATTTGGGCCGGCGGCGTCTTCGGCGTGCTCGCCGCCTCGCTCGTGCTTTTCCTCCTATTCGCGGATTGGAATGCATTGCGCGGGCCGATCGGGCGCATGGCCTCTGCCGCAACCGGACGCGAGGTGGTGATCGCCGGCGATCTTAAGGTGAACCCCTGGTCCTGGACGCCGGAATTCACCGTCAACGAGCTGCGCATCGGCAACCCGGCGCAGTTCCGCGAGCGCGGCCGCTTCGCCATCGTGCGGCGCGGCGAGGCTTCTGTGCGCCTGCTGCCGCTCCTCGTGGGGCGCCTCGATTTCGTGCGCATCGACCTACGGGGCGCCGACATCTGGCTCTATCGCAACGCGGAGGCCGTTTCGAACTGGGCCCCTTCCCGCGCAGCGCACGGCAGGCAATTCGACCTGCCGGCAATCCGCGAATTCTCATTGCGGGACGGGCATGTGCGTCTCGTGGACGAAAAGCGGAACATGACGCTGGACGCCACCTTCACGACAGAAGAGAGCGTCGACCCCCGCAATCCCGGCCGGTTCGAGCTGAACGGCGAAGGTCAACTCAATGACCGGCCCTTTACTCTGGCCCTGTCTGGCGCGCCCCTGCTCAACGTCAGACGCGACCGACCCTATCCGTTCGTCGCCGACCTGCGCGCCGGCGGCACACGCATCGAAGCGGAGGGCTCCATTCGCCGGCCCTTCAACTTCAACGCTTGGCAAGCCGATGTGCGCGCGTCGGGACCCGACTTGGCCGATCTCTATTATCTGATCGACATCGCTTTGCCGAACACGCCGCCCTACACGTTGACGGGCCAGGTCACGCGCGATGGGCGCCGTTTCGGCATGCCGCGCGTGGCGGGCCGCATCGGCGACAGCGATCTGCGCGGCACGTGGACGGCGGCGCCGCAAAACGACGGCCGTTTGCTGTTTGAGGGAGACTTCCGCAGCAACAGCCTCGACTTCGACGATCTCATGGCCGTCCTCGGCGGCGCGCCGGATACGGACGAAACCGCGTCCGCCGAGCAGCGGCGGCTGGCGGCCGATCTTGCTGCGCAGGGCCGCCTCTTACCGGACGCACAGCTGGACATCAGCCGCGTGCGCAACATGGACGCGCAAGTCTCCTATCGCGCCGCCCGTGTGCGCAGCCCCTACGTGCCGCTGCGCAGCGTCGCACTCGATATCGATCTCGACGAAGGGCTCCTGCGTCTCGATCCGATGACGCTTGATTTGACGCGAGGCCGTATCGGCGGCGCCGTCTCCATTAATGCGCGACAGGATACGCCGCGCGTCGATCTCGACGTGCGCCTAAGCGGCGCCCGGCTCGAATCGATCTTCCGCGTCGGCGAAGCTGAGCCGATGGTCGGCGCGCTGCAGGGGCGCGTGCGGCTGACCGGTCACGGCGCCTCCGTGCGCGACGCAGCCGCCAACGCCAACGGACAAGCCACCTTCGTGGTCCCCTCCGGGGAAGTGCGCGAAGCTTTTGCCGAACTCACCGGCATCAACGTCACGCGCGGTCTTGGCCTGCTGCTCGCGGACGATCAAAGCAAAATTGGCGTCCGCTGCGGCGTCGCCAGCTTCAGCGTCAACAATGGCGTGGCGCGCGCGCGCACCATGGTGTTCGACACCGAGACCATGTTGATCGAGGGCAAGGGCACGATAAGCCTGCGCAACGAGACGCTGGACTTGGATATCTCGGGCGAGCCGAAAGAGCCACGGCTCATTCGGGTCGCCGCGCCAATCTCGATCGAAGGGCGCTTGCGCTCTCCACGCGTGGGGGTCGAAGTCGAAGACGCGGCCGACCAAGGCCTCGCCGCCGCGCTGGCGACCATCGCCGCGCCGCTGGCCGCCGTGCTGCCGTTCATCGACCCCGGTCTGGCGGAAGATGCGAACTGCGCGGCCCTGCT
This sequence comes from uncultured Terricaulis sp., assembly GCA_964540785.1. Lineage (GTDB taxonomy): Bacteria > Pseudomonadota > Alphaproteobacteria > Caulobacterales > Aquidulcibacteraceae > Vitreimonas. The sequence continues at coordinate 25,345 of CAZIOD010000007.1, read as the reverse complement.
TGCGGGCCGTGCCGACAATTCCCCGCGGGAAGGCTGAGCATCGCGTTACGGAACCGCCTTTCTCACCTGGTGTTCACCGAAGCCATGGGAAGTCCCTTCGAACAATCGTTCCAGCCGCCGCCCGAAGCGGAGGAGTTCTACGTCGAAGGCCTGAAATTGCTGGCGCAGAGCGATATCCCCTTCCTGCTCTCCGGCACCTACGCAGTGACCACATACACCGGCATCGTACGCCCAACCAAGGACCTCGATATCTTCTGCAAGGCGGGCGATTACCCGCGCATTCTCTCCTTCTTCAAGGATCGCGGATTTGAGGTGCAAGTGGAGGATGAACGCTGGCTCGCAAAGATCTATCGAGGCCGCTATTACTTCGACGTGATCTTTAGCTGTCGCACAACAGAGATCGCCATCACCGACGAATGGTTCGATGAGGCGCCCGAGATCGAACTCTACGGCACGAAGGTCCGCATCATCAAACCGACCGAGCTCATCTGGTCGAAAATCTTCGTCCAGGACCGCTATCGCTATGACGGCGCGGACGTCGCGCACGTCATTCTCAAGCAGAACGACGCCATCGATTGGAAGCGCCTGCTGCGTTACATGGAGCTTCACTGGGAGGTGCTGCTGACTCACCTCGTCAATTTCCGCTACATTTATCCCAGTGAACGCAACCTCGTGCCCCGTTGGTTGATGAATGAGCTGATCGGGCGGCTCAACGCCCATCTCGATATGCCGCCGTCGAATGTGAAGATCTGCCGCGGTCGACTGTTCAGCGCGCGGGATTACGTCACCGATATCAGCGAGTGGGGCTACGCCGACATTATCGGCAAGGGACTCGAAGAACGGCATGACCCTGTCCACTGACCGGCTGCGGGTCGCGGCGATCGGCGACCTGCACGTCCAGGAAAATCGCAAAGGCAGCTACCGCAGCCTTTTTGCCGAGATCGGCGACATTGCCGATGTCCTGGTGCTCTGCGGCGATCTGACCAATTACGGCAAGACGTATGAAGCTGAGCTGCTGGCGGAAGACGTAAGCGGCGCGCGCATCCCGGTCGTCGCCGTGCTCGGCAACCATGACCACGAATGCGGCCAGCCCGAGCAGGTCAAGCACTACCTCACACGCGCCGGCGCACACGTGCTGGACGGCGGGGAATCTTTCGAAATTCACGGCGTCGGCTTCGCCGGGTGCATGGGCGCGATGGGCGGCTTCGGCCGCTACATGTTGTCCTCGTTCGGCGAGAAGCCGGTAAAAGACTTCGTGCACGCGTGCATGGAAGAGATCATGAAGCTCGAAACCAGCTTGCGCATGCTGCGCACCGAGCGCGCCGTTGCCGTGCTGCACTACTCACCTGTCGCCGAGACTTTGGTCGGAGAGCCAACGGAAATTCTGCCGTTCCTCGGCAACGGCCGGCTCGCCGAAACCATAGACCGTTTCGAGAATGTGCGCGCCGTCGTGCACGGCCATGCGCATCGCGGGGTTCATCGCGGGCGCACTCCGAACGGCGTGCCCGTCTATAATTGCGCACACATGGTGGCGATGGCTGCGACCGGACGTCCCTTTGCGCTGTTCGAAGTGTGACCCGTCGCTTGCTGCGGGACGATCAGGCGTCGGAGCGGCGCTCTTGTTCGCCCTGGGGCGGCGACACCGACGACAGGAGTTGGCCGAACGCTTCGGTTTCGGCCGCATAATCCTCGCGCATTCTCTCCACGAAGCGCGTTTGCGCGCCGGCGATGTCGTCAGCCGAGCGGCAATTGGCAAGGTCTTCCATCTGATCAGCGTAAGCGCGCATGCGGCGCGCCCAGAACTTCGCAGCTTCGAGCGCAAAGCGCTGACTAATCATGAAGGTGTTCGCGGTCGGCGTTTGGATCATGTCTGCGAATGTCGAAACTGCGTGTGACGCCCCGTTGGGCTCAATCTTGCGTCGGCTTGTCATTGGCTCGGTCCGTTTTGCAGCTCTAAGGCGGAGGCTCGCGGCGACGCTGCGAGCCCGGCTCTCCTATCACTTCTTCAGCGGCGCGTGCATGACATTGCGCTAAATCAGGCCCCGAATTCCCGTTCCAATCTCTGCACGCCAATTGTGTCCACGGCGGCGCGCGCCTGATCGAGCGTGATGTTTGTTCCCTGGGCCGTCACCGCCACGCCGCGGCCGATGACGCTGTAGCTGGCGCTACCCGCTGCGGCATTCACTTCCTCAGAATAGATGCGCCCCTCGATCGTCTGCGTGCGCGCATAGCCATCGCTGTCCTGACGGCTCTCCTGCACGTTCATACCGGCAGCCATGCTGGCAAACGCACCCATAGCGCCCGTTTGGGCGACCGTCAGGCGCATCTCGGCATCGCCGCTGCGATAGACAGCCTCAGCCTGCGACATTCCCATCGCCGAGCTGCTCGAGGAGGACACGAGCGCAAAGCCGCCAGGCAACGATTGCGGCAGCTGTGCTTGCACGCGCGCCGGATCGATTGCAGCCGCCGCCCCGCCCTGCAGAGCCGCGGCCTGTCGCTCCAGATCGCCCACATTGATGGTTCCACCGCCAGGCAACGTGATTTCGCCCTGCGCGGACCCCGGCGCGTTTTGGCCGAAACTGTAACTGGGCGCGCCGCGCAGAGCGCCCGTCGACATCAGAATCGAACCCAGCACCAGATTGATAACGAAGCCGATCACGATGGACACGACGACGATGGTGGCAAAATACGCGATGCGTTTGTCTTCCGGCGTCTTCATCAGGCGCGGAAGGCCGATATAGATCAGCACAAGCGAGTAGATCGCGGCCAGCAGTCCAAGGATTGCGAGCGGCGGCACGATGGCGAACAGGCCGCCGAGCAAAGCCGCTGTTGCGCCATAAACCGCGAGCTTATGCGCCTGGCCCTGATTCTGCACCGAGCCGAACGTCGGTGCGAGCGCATTGGTCACCATGGCCATGACGAAAATGCCGAGCAGGACGGCGCAAACCTGCAGCACAGCCCCGATCAATCCGGTTACAATCGGCACACGGTACGACACGCCCAACATGGACGTGCCGATGAGGCTCGTGCCGATGAAGCTTGCGATAGCGGCCAGAGCCGCGAGCGGCAGCGCATAGCCGACATAGAGCTTGTTTACCTCGGCGGCCTCCGGCTCGATCCGCTCCCACTCGGCCTGCGGCTTCATCAGGATGTTCTTGGCGCGTTCAACGAGGTTCGGCGCGCCGGCGCTGACTGGGTCGATAGTCATGACGCTCTCCCCATGCGTTCGACTCGCCGGGATGCTAGGCGCACAGCGCCTCGTGTCTAGACACAATCAGGAAACGCCCGCCGCGATGGAGAACAAAACGATGCCGCCGACCATTGTCGCGATCGTTACGGTTGCGGTGTAGGCGCGCGTTGTCTCCTGCGGGGCGCGCATGAGGATCGGCAATCCGCGATAGATCAGAAACACCATCGCGGCGAGCGCGAAAAGCGAAAACCACCAGAGCCACGGCAACAGACTGAATACACCGGACAGGAACGCCGGCGTCAGCGAATAGGCCGCGATCTTTTGCGCCGCGAGATCGTTCTTTTCGGCCTCGAAGGTTTCCGCGACGGCGTTGATGAGAATGCCGAGAAAGAACACCAGCCCGATTGAAACGATCCAGGTTACGGCGCCGCGGATCAGCGCTTCGCCGAAATTCACCTGCAGCGCCTGATTAAAGATGGATTGCCCGATCAGATCGCATAGCGGCGGCAGAACCGCGAGCGGGGCGACGTAGCCGATAAGGATGTTCGGGATCGTCGTCTCTTCGGCGCGGATCTGCTCCCATTCCTTTTTCGGCTCGCGCAACAAGCCCCAGGCGCGTGACAGAATGAACTCGGACTTGCGGATCGCCTGCTCGGCGCTTGCCCGCGCGGTCTCGACGGTAAAGGGCCGGCTGCCCGGCTTTTGGTCATTGTCGGCGGTCATGTCAGCTCCCGGCGGCACGCAGCAGGCAATAGGCGCGGCGCCAAGTCAATGAGGCGGCCGCATGGCGAGAAGTACGCATCCCGCCCTCATCTATGCTTTGAACGGATCGCGCATCAGGATCACGTCTTCGCGCTCGGGGCTCGTGGAAACAAGCGCAGCGGGGCAACCGATCAGCTCCTCGATGCGGCGGATGTACTTGATCGCGTTGGCGGGCAAATCCTTCGATGAGCGCACGCCGCGCGTGACCTCTTTCCAGCCGTCGAGCATTTCATAGATCGGTTGCACCTGTTCTTGATCCTTCACGCCTGCCGGCAAGTAATCGATGGTCTTTCCACCAAGCTTGTAGCCGGTGCAGATTTTCACTTGGTCGAAGCCGTCGAGAACGTCGAGCTTGGTCAGCGCGACGCCGTCGGCGCCAGACAGCGTCACACTCTGGCGCACGAGCACCGCATCGAACCAGCCGCAGCGTCGCGCGCGCCCGGTATTGGTGCCGACTTCTCGGCCGGCTTCGCCCAAGCGCCGGCCGGTCTCGTCGTTGAGTTCGGTCGGAAACGGTCCGGCGCCGACGCGAGTCGTATAGGCCTTCACCAATCCCAGCACGTAGGTGATCTTGCGCGGCCCCGCGCCCGATCCCGCCGCAGCCTGACCCGCCACGACGTTCGACGAAGTCACGAAGGGATAAGTGCCGTGGTCGACGTCGAGCAACACGCCCTGCGCGCCCTCGAACAGCACGCGCTTGGAATCCTGGAAGGCCGCATCCAACGTGCGCCACGCGGGCTGCGCAAAGGGCAACACTCTGGGCGCGATCTCGTGCAATTGCTGCTTCAACGCTTCGACGTCGATCTCGGCCAGGCCGAGCCCGCTGCGCAGCGCATTGTGGTGCGCCGTCAGCCGTTCGATCTTCCAGGCGATCGAGTCCGCATCGGCGAGGTCGGCAACGCGCAGTGCGCGCCGGCCGACCTTGTCCTCATAGGCCGGGCCAATGCCGCGCATAGTCGTGCCGATCGACGCTGCGCCCGCCTGTGCTTCTCGCGCCGCATCGAGATCGCGGTGAAACGGCAGGATGAGCGCCGCTTGATCGGACAGCACCAGCTTGTCGGGTGTGATCTTCACGCCCTGGGCTTCGATCTTCGCGATTTCTTCAGCGAGCGCCCAGGGATCGACGACGACGCCATTGCCGATGATCGAAAGCTTGCCCTGCACCACGCCCGAGGGCAACAGCGCCAGTTTGTAGGTGGTGTCGCCGACCACCAGCGTATGGCCGGCATTGTGGCCGCCCTGGAAACGCACCACGACATCGGCGCGGTGCGCCAGCCAATCGACAATCTTGCCCTTGCCTTCATCGCCCCATTGGGCGCCGACGACCACAACGCCTGACATCACGCGCTCCTTACACGCGCTGCCTCTCGCGTTCTCGCGGGGGCGTCAAGGCCGCCTCCGCCGCTTCCCATCGGACGGGCAACGTTGCAGCGCCGATCCGATCAGGCGTTGCGCCGCGAACCGGGACCCGGATCGACGCGAGTCCAGGGCTGGGGATCGAACACCGCCGGCGGCGGCGCCTCCTGCAGAAAGCGCGCGCCCGCGAGCTCGCCGAGTTCGGTCAGGAGCTGGCTGTTCTTGCGTCGGTGATTGGCGATATTGCGCAGGCCTTTGAATTCGCTCTTTTTCAGTTTCTTGCCGCGCAGCGCGTGCGCGGTATCGGGCAGGAGCGTGTCGTTGGCTTTTTCGTCTTCGAAGCGCACGTCGACGCGCTGATATGTCAAAATGGGCGCGTCATTAGGCGCGAGATAGGCGCGTCCGGCTTGCGTCTTCTTCTCGCCGTTGATGCGCCACGGCATTGCAGGGCGCCCGAGCGCCTGCATGTAGGCGATCTGCTGCAGCGAAACGTCGTTGATCATCGCGCGTAACGCGCCGACGGTTTGCAGGAAAAACACGCCGCCGGGTTTGGTAGTCTCGCGCACCCAGCCGGTGCCGATCGACAGCATGTAAAGATTGTCCGCGCCGAGCGGCCAGTTGAATCCGTACTCGGGGTCGCGCACCACGGTTAGCAGTTCGAGCGCAGGATTGTTGTAGCCGCCGACACCGCCGTCGATGAAATAGGCGGGTTTGACGTCCGCGCCGGGCAGAGCGGTTTCAATCTCGATCTCGACGCCCCGGAAATAGTGCGGCGCGGCTGCGCTTGCCTGCACCAGGCTGCGCAGCCTGAAGCTGCAGTTCGGCGCATGCTTGGCGCCCGGGGTATCGTTCCCGTAATAGCACCAGCGCGGATTGTTGCAGAGCACCCAGGCGCTGCCGCTGTTCATGCGCTTGGCGAAGATCGCCAGGCCCGTTTCAAGCTCGGCCGAGCCGAGCGTCGTTTCGCCGAAAAACTCAGTAAGCGCATCGACCAGGGGCTGCTCGCGATATTTCGGCGCGAGTAATCCCCACGCCGCAACGCGCTTGAAGATTTTTGGCACGATATCGCGATACGCCTGCTGCACGCGCGAGACGCGCCAGCCGTGCGCAAGGCCGGTGGCGATGATCGATCCCGTCGAGGTCCCGCCGATCAGGTCGAAATACTGGCTCAACCGATAATCGGGATCGCCGCTGCGGCGGCTCAATTCCGCTTCCAGCTGGGACAACACGCCCAACGTCATGAGGCCGCGCACGCCCCCGCCGTCGAGCGCCAAAATGCGCCGCTTGCGTGCCGTATCTGTGAGAAACTGCTCCAACCGCCGCGTCATGGGGTCCCCTCCGCAGCCGGAGTTTAGCGCCTTTGCGCAGCGGTGAAAGCCTTGGACAGCTGGAGATTACCTGCCGAACCGATAGCCGAAGCGAATGCCGAATTCGTCCAGCCCCTGATTACGGCCAGACTCCAGGATCTGTCCGTGGCTCAGATGCTCGTAAAAGAGCTGCGCCTCCCAGGGCCCGCGAAAATCGTAGGTGAGACCAAGCGAGGTTCGAAAAAGCACCTCCCCGCCCAGCAGTACGTTTTCGTTCGAGAACGCTTCGGCCTCGGGCGTGCCATTGGCGTAGGGATTGTCTGTTGCGCCGTCATGCACGGCTAACCCGAAACCGGGCTCCAGCGCCCATTTGTCGGCAAAGTTCCACCGCCATTCGAGCCCGGCGCCAGCGAAGCTCGTGTTGCCGGCAGTATTAACCGAGGCCATCAGGTAGGGCTGCGGCGAGAACGCCCAATTGAGGAAGGACGGCGAGTCGAAGGACACTTGGAATTCGACGTTTGGTCCGTCTTCCTTATTGGCGTTGTCGCAATTGATGACGCAGATGTTGTGCGCCATTACGCCGACATGCACTTCATCGACGCCCGCCTCGGCCCCTGGCGCCAGCATTAGCGCAGCGCCGAACGCTGCAAGTCCGGCCGCTTTTCCCCGCATGCGAATTCTCCCCGCTGAGGAGCGGGAAACTAGACTGCTTTCGGTCCCAAAGAAAAGCCGCTCAATCAGCCGCGTCGGTATCGAAACGGTAGAGCAGCCGCAGGCCGACATAATCCAGCCCCTGGTTTCGGCCTTCGTCCAAAACCTCCCCGTGGCTCATATGCTCCCAATAGAGCTGGGCCGCGAAGCGCGCACCGAATTCTCGCTCAAGCGCGAAGCTGCCGCGGAAAAGATCCTGCGACCCAAGCAACTGGTGCTCACGACTGAAGGCGGCGGCTTCGGGCGTATTATTCGCAAATGGATTGTCGCGCTCGCCGTCATGAACGACGTACCCGAACCCGGGCTCGAACGCCCAGCCGTCCGCGAACTCCCACCGCCAAATAACCCCGACGCCGACGAAGTTCACGCCGTCCCCGGTCGCATTGCCCGAGAGCATGAAATAGGGGCGAGGCGAGCCGATGAGATTCAGAAAGTCCGGCGAGGAAGATATGATCTCCAGTTCGAGGTTGGTGCCCTCCTTGCCATCGACGATGTCGCCCTGCTCATCTTGAATATTGTCGACGACCGCAAAACGGACTTCATCGATCTTTGCTTGCGCAGGCGCGACCAGGCTCGCCACAGCCATCAGCAGAGACGAGCCGAACAGCTTCAATTTCATGGAAGCCACCCCCTCAAGCGCGGGGGCGCAGGCCCCGCGAACCTGAAACGCCGTTGCAGCTTTGGAGTTCCGCTTCGGAACGCCCTCAGAAACGGAGCAGTTTGGCGTAACGGACGTGGGGCAGGTCTTTCACTTTGGTCATCACGGCGTCGGCCGGCGGTTGGTCGATGCCCACGAGGGCGATTGCCTCGCCGCCGGCGTCGTCGCGGCCGAGATGGAAGGTCGCGATGTTTACGCCACCGTCGCCCAACAGCGTCCCAAGTGCGCCGATAAAGCCCGGCTTGTCGGCGTTGTTGGTGTAGAGCATCAGCGGGTGAAACGGCGCCTCGAGCGCCATGCCCTTCACCTCGACGATGCGCGGCTGACCGCCGACAAGCGTGCCGGCGAGCGTGCGCCAGCCCCCGCCGGTCTTCACTTTCAAGCGAATGAGGCTGTCGTAAGTCGGTGACTCATCCCGCGTCGATTCCGTCAGCGGCGCGCCGCGCTCTTTCAGCAGCGCGGGCGCGGACACCATGTTCACGTCCTGCAGCAGCGGACGCAACAATCCGGCGAGCGCAGCGGCCGTCAGCGGCTTCATATTCAGCCCGGTGACATCGCCTTCGTATTCGATCGCGACCTCGTCGAGGCCTTCGTCGACAATCTGCCCGGCGAAAGCGCCGAGCTTCTCCGCGAGCGCCGCGAATGGTTTCAGGCGCGGCGCTTCTTCGGCGGTGATCGAGGGCATGTTGAGCGCATTGGTGACGGCGCCAGTCAGCAGATAATCGCTCATCTGCTCGGCCACCTGCAGCGCCACGTTTTCCTGCGCTTCATTGGTCGAGGCGCCGAGATGGGGCGTGGCGATAAAGTTTGGCGCACCGAAAAGGACGTTCTCCTTGGCCGGCTCGATGGTGAACACATCGAACGCCGCCGCGGCGACGTGCTCGCTCTCCAGCGCATCGCGCAACGCGGCTTCGTCAACCAGCCCGCCACGCGCGGCATTGACGACTATGACCCCGCGCCGCGTCTTGGCCAGGTTCTCGCGCGACAGGATGTTGCGCGTCTTGTCCGTCAGCGGCGTGTGCAGCGAGATGAGGTCGGCGCGCGCCAGCAAGTCGTCGAGCTCGACCTTCTCCACGCCGATCTGGACGGCGCGTTCGGGGCTGAGGAACGGATCGTAAGCGATCACCTTCATTTTCAGCCCAAGCGCGCGATCGGCGACGATCGAGCCGATATTGCCGCAACCGATCAGCCCTAGCGTCTTGGCGTAAAGCTCGCGTCCCATGAACCGGTTCTTCTCCCACTTGCCTGCTTGCGTGGAGAGGTTCGCCTCCGGCACCTGCCGCGCCGCGGCGAACATGAGCGCAATCGCGTGCTCGGCGGTGGTGATCGAATTGCCGAACGGGGTGTTCATCACGACGATGCCGCGCTGGGTCGCCGCCGGAATGTCGATGTTGTCGACGCCGATGCCGGCGCGGCCGATGACTCTGAGCTTCTTCGCGGCGGCGATCACGTCCTTGTCGGCCTTGGTCGCGCTGCGGACGGCGAGGCCATCATAGGTCCCGATGATCTCGATCAGCTGCGGCTTCTTCAAGCCCGGCCTGAAATCGACGTCGAGCCCGCGGGCCTTGAAAATGTCGATCGCCGCCTGGCTGAGTTCGTCGCTGATGAGAACCTTGGACATCTCAGTTTCCTTTGCGCCAGTCGGCGCGGTCCAGTCGGTGAACGAGGCAGTCGTCCTCGCCGAATAGGCGGCGGCCGACGATTTTGAATCCGAGGCGCTGATAGAAGCGATGCGCGTCGGTGTTCGAGGTGAGCGGGTCGATGACGATGGCGTTTACGGCGAGGTTGGCGAAGCAGCGGTCGATCACAGCGCGCATCATGGCGTCGCCTGACGCGACGACAATGGGCGCCCACATGACGCTGTGTTGCGCGGCCATGTCGCCTCAAGCCGCTTGCGCGATGTCGGCCACGAGCGTTGCGAACGCCCACTCGATCCAGGGACAAAGCGCGGCGACGTCGCTCGCTTCCACCGTCGCCCCGCACCAGATGCGCAGCCCCGGCGGCGCCGTGCGATAAGAAGCCGCATCGAGCGCAACGCCTTCCTTCTCCAGCAGCGCAGCGAGCCGTTTTGCGAAATCTGCCTGTGCGTCTTCGCTGAGCGAGGTCACACGCCGATCCGCCACTTTGAGGCACACCCCTGTGTTGGAGCGGATCGCGGGATCATCGACGAGGTTCTCGATCCACGGCGTCTTCGCCACCCAATCATGCAGCACCTGGGCGTTCGCATCGCAGCGCGCATGCAGCGCTTCCAAGCCGCCGAGGCTTTCGCCCCATTTCAGCGTGTCGAGATAATCTTCCGTCGCCAGCAACGATGGCGTGTTGATTGTGACGCCTTCGAACAAAGCTTCGTCCAGCTTGCCCTTTTTGGTCATGCGGAAGATCTTCGGCAGCGGGCGGTCCGGCGTGTAGCTCTCCAGCCGCGCCACCGCGCGCGGCGAAAGGATGATCATCCCGTGCGCAGCTTCCCCGCCCATCACCTTCTGCCACGAATAGGTGACGACATCGCATTTGGCCCAATCGATGGGCTGTGCGAACGCGGCGCTGGTGGCGTCGTTGATGGTGATGCCTTCGCGATCGTCCGCAATCCAGTCGAAGTTCGGAATGCGCGCACCCGATGTCGTGCCGTTCTGCGTGAAGACGATGTCGGCGTTCTTGCGCGCCTTGGAAAAATCCGGCAGCGCGCCGTACGGCCGCGCCACGTAGAGCGCGGCGTCGATCTTCAAGAGCTTGGCGTCGGTGATCCATTCTTCGCCGAAGCTTTCCCAAGCGAACACATCCACCGGGCGACAACCCAGCATGGACCACATCGCCATCTCCACCGCGCCAGTATCGGACGCTGGCACGATCGCGATGCGATGATCGGCGGGCACTTCGAGCAGTGCGCGCGTGCGCTCGATCGCTTCTTTCAGCTTGGCTTTGCCGAGTTTGGAGCGGTGCGAACGGCCGAGCGCGGCGTTTTCCAGCGCAGCGAGCGTCCAGCCAGGGCGTTTTCTCGTCGGCCCGGACGAAAACCGGGGGTCTGCCGGGCGCACGGCCGGCTTAGCGGGGGTCGTCATCGATGTTCTCCCATCCTCACAGATGGGCGTCCGCCGTTGGGAGCGGATGGCCCGCCAATGCTGGTGCGCCTGTTCGAGGCGGTTTGCAAGACGAGGCGAGGAGCCTAAACGGTCGGGGTCGAGCCAGCGGAGGGACACAGTGACGACCCAGAACGGCAACGCGCCCAAGCTGCGCAGAGTAATCGAGCTCCCCTTTGACAAGGATGAGGCGCCGCCGGAACTCAGCGTTGGCATCGTCAGTCTGGTTGAGCTCTGCCAGCTCGCTATGCCCGACCCCGCCGCGCTCAGCCATGCCATCGAGAACGCCGGCTTTGCACCAGCGCCGGCGCAGATGACGGACGACTTCAGCGCCTATCTGGCGCTGGATGAGAGAGTGTTCTCGTTTCCTGTGCGTAATCTGCGCCATCGTCTGTGGATGCGCGAGCGGCATGAGGCGCCGGTGCGCTTGCTTCTTAGCGAGGGTGACAGCGATGAAGGGCCGGTGGTTTTCGTATCAGCCATTTTTGGCGGCGCGCTGGAAGCGGATGGCGTCAAGGCGGTCGTCCACGTCTCGAACAAGCAGCCCATCACCGGCGCAACGCTCGTGAACGCACGCGGCACGCGCTTACGGCGGGTGTTCTGGGACGTCGAGGGCGTCGATGGAATCCGCGGGCTCATGCTGACGGGACCTGAGAATGTGGAAGCCCTCGCCGGCGTGCGCGCCTTCACCGCCTTCAATCTGGTGAGCAAGCGAACTGCATAAGCGCTAGCGATCGCCAGTCACGACAATCCGCGGCGGCGGCAAATCGCCCTCCTCCGGCGGCGCGGGATGCGATGTCGGCGGACGCTTTTCTTCCGTAGAGGGCGGCGAGGCTTCAGAGACGCCCTGCGCGTCCAAACCCGGCAGCATCGGGTCTTCGAAAATGGCCGGCAGCTGCTTGGCCTTGCGCGCACGCCGTTTCTTGCGCTTGGGCGCTTCGGGGTGCTCTTCGAGGCGGTTGTGCAGACGCCCCAGCGCGGGATCGAGTTCGCCGCGCAGATACACCGCAACCTGTCCCAGCAGGCGCACGCTCGACAGCGTCTGGATAGCGCGCATGTAACCACCGCGCGCGGACGCCTGATAGCCGACCACGCTTTCCAGATCGAAGCGGTCGCACCAATACGGCGCGGCGTCGGCGAATGCCGACCCAGTGACCGGATCTTCCTCGATGCCAGCACCGGGCGCGAAGAAGCGCTGCGCGAAATCGTGCGACTTGCCTTCGTCGGCCGGTGCGCTGACCACCAGGTGCCCCTGACGCGGGCCGCGCACCAGCCGGTTGAGGGCGGCAATGTCCGGCTTCAGCCCCGCCAATATCGCTTCGCTCTCGACGACGACGTTTGCGTATTCGGCGATGAACGCGTCGACGATCTCGGCGCCGAGCGCCTCTGACAATTCTTCCGGCGGACTCCAGGGGCTGCGCTGACGGCGCGGCAGATCCAGCGTGTAGCCTTCGGGCGTATTGCGCACGATCAGCGCGCCCGCGTGGGTGTCGAACACCACCACTTCGAGGTCCTGCTCAATCTCGCTCAACAGCATGGCGCCGGCCGCCAACGTCGCGTGACCGCACAACGGCACCTCCGTCGCCGGGGTGAACCAACGCAGCTGGTAATTGCCCTTCAAACCGGTCGGCACGACGAACGCGGTCTCCGAGAGCTTGTTCTCAGTGGCGATCGCTTGCAGCACTGCATCCGGCAGCCAGCGGTCAAGCGGCACCACGGCAGCTGGGTTGCCGGTGAAGACGCGATCGGTAAAGGCGTGCACGATCCAGATTTTCATTGCGCAGATATGACCGCTGCCGCCGCGCTTCGCCAGCGCGTCGGCCACACTGGTGAACCGCGCTCGCCTGTCAGGAGAGCTTGAAGGGCCAATTATGAGCCAAGGGCCCGTGGCCTTGGCCCAGGCCGGGGGCACGGCGGATCGCCTCCATCACATACAGGCGCGCCTTCTCCACAGCAGCCTCGATGGCGTCGCCTTGGGCGATATGCGCGGCAATGGCCGACGCCAGCGTGCATCCGGTGCCGTGCGTGGCGCGCGTTTCGATGCGCGCGCCTTCGAAGACTCGATAACCCTCGCGCGTCAGCAGCACGTCGCGAACTACATCGCCCGCGATATGGCCCCCCTTCACCAGCGCCGACCACGCGCCAAGCCGCTCGACCAAAATCTCCGCAGCACCTATCTGTCCATCGAGGTCGCGCACGGCGACGCCGGTCAGCGCTTCCGCTTCGGGCGCGTTTGGCGTGACGAGAGCTGCGATCGGCATCAATTCATCGCGAATCACCGCGACCGCATCGTCGGCCAACAGCGCCGCGCCGCCCTTGGCGATCATCACGGGATCGAGCACCACGGGCGTGTGGACGCCAACGGCCTGCCACGCTTCCAGCACCGTCCGCACATGTGCCGCCGAGCCCAGCATGCCGAGCTTCCATACATCGGCCCCCAGGTCGCTCATCACCGCTTCGATCTGCTCGCGCACGATCTGCGGCGGGATTTCGTGCACGTTCGTCACGCCCAGCGTGTTCTGCACCGTGACTGCAGTAATAGCCGTCATGGCGAAGCCGCCGAGCGCCGTGACCGCCTTGATATCCGCCTGAATGCCGGCGCCGCCGCCGGAATCTGACCCGGCGATAATGAGGACCCGGCTCTGGGGTTTGCTGTTCATAGGCAAAAACTAGACGCTTCGGCGCCAACCGGGAAGCGGGCGGTCGCGTTACACTGCTGTTGCGCGCCAAACCTTGAGCGCCTGCACAGTCTCCAGTACGTCGTGCACGCGCACCATCGCGGCGCCTTGCTGGGCAGCATGAAGCGCAGCGGCAAGCGACCCGCCGAGCCGATCGCACCGCGCGTCCTTCGCGCGCGCGTCGATCGCCTGAATGAAACGCTTGCGCGAGGCGCCGATAGCCACCGGCCGCCCCGTCTCGGCGGCAATGCGTTTCACGTTCGCGAGCAGCGCCAAATTGTGCTCGAGCGTCTTGCCGAAACCAATGCCGGGATCGACGAAAATGTCCTCGATGCCTTTCGCCTCGGCCGCCGCAACGCGGTCGCGCAAAAATGCAATCACCTCGGCGACGACATCGTCGTAATGCGGATTGGCCTGCATGGTGCGCGGCTCGCCCTGCATGTGCATCAGCACGACCGGCCGGTGCAGCGATGCCGCCGTCTCCAACGCGCCCGGCGCGCGCAGCGCCATCACGTCATTCCAGAGCTGGGCCCCTGCTTGCACCGCCGCGCGCGCGACAGCGGGCTTTGTCGTATCGATCGAGATCGGCGCTTTTGTCGCCGCGCGCAGCGCCGCGATTACTGGAATCACGCGCGCGATCTCCTCGCCTTCATCGATCGGCTCCGAACCCGGGCGCGTCGATTCTCCGCCCACATCGATGATGTCCGCGCCAGCTTCCAACATCGCCAGGCCGCGTGGCGCTGCCGCGCCCTCCCACTGTCCTCCATCGGAGAAAGAATCCGGCGTCACGTTGAGGACGCCCATGACATAAGGGCCGCCGGTGAGGTTCGGCGGCGGCAAGGTGATTGCTTTCATCGCGCGCGCCGATGGCAAGCGCCGCGCCCGGTGGCAAGAGCAGAACGCAGCGCGTTGCGCGCATACACGCGGTTGTGACCGCTTCGGGCGCGGTTACACTCGGCGTCCCGCGGCTGCGGAGAATCGGCATCGACATGACCTGGCGTGTGCGCTTCGAGCCTGTGATTACTCCCGTTTTTCGCACGTGGTGGCGCCTGCGCCGGCCCATGACGCTCGGCGTGCGCGGGCTTGTTTGCGACGAAATGCAACGCGTGCTTCTGGTGCGCCATACATATGCGCATGGCTGGCATCTTCCCGGCGGCGGCGTCGAACGGGGCGAAAGCGCGCACGCGGCAATGATGCGCGAGCTGGCGGAAGAAGGCGGCGTCGCCGCCGATTCGCTCCAGCTCATCGGCTTTTATTCCAATCACGCCCGTTTCAAACACGACCACATCGCATTCTATCGCGCGGAGCGCTGGCGCCCGTGTGCGCCACGCGACAATGGCGAGATCGCCGAACGCGGCTTCTTCGCATTGGATGCGCTGCCGCCGGATGTCACCCCCGGAACGCAGCGGCGTCTTGCCGAGGCCTGCGCTGGTGCGCCGATCAGCGACATCTGGTGAGGCGCAAGGGCCGCGCCCTGTCCGGGCACGGCCCCGCGCCTATACGCAACGATGCTCTGTCACCGCGCGTAGAGTTCTGAGATGTGCAGCGTCGAAGGCTGCAGGTCGCCTTCGAGATAAGTGCCGACCCAGATGTCATACTGGCCCGACACGGGAGTGCTGAACGTGATGGCCGGATTGAGGCCTTCATTGCCGCCGTCGTCGTCGCAGACCCAATTGCCTTGCGCATCGTTGATCACGAGCGTGGTGTCCGCTTCGGACGCAACCGAAAAGACCAGCGGCCGCCCACCCGGGCCTTCCGTCCACAGGACGCGATAATCCGGCGCGCGAGCGATGCTGCCCACGCAGGCGCCGCCAAGGAATGACGCATCGAGGCTTCCCCCGGCTTCGATCTGCAGCGTATGGGGGTCCGGCAGGAAGCCAGCCGCCAGCTCGATCACGCCGTACGCGGGATCGAGCGACCAGTCCGGTTGCTCACCCCCCGGCACGCCGATTTCGGAAATGTGCAACACGGCCGGCGCGGTATCGGGCCCGTAGGTGCCAACCCAGATCTGGTAGCGTCCATCGCGCGGCGTCTCGAAGGCGACAGCCGGATTAAGACTGCCGCCGCTGTCGTCGTCGCAATACCAGCCGGCATCGGGTGCGAGGACAGTCAGCGTAGTGTCGGCTTCAGAGGCTGCGGAAAAGATCAGCGGGAAGTCGCCAGCGCGATAGTGCAAAGTAAAGTCTGCACGGCCGGCAATCATGCCGACGCAATATTCGTTGACGCTGCGCGCTTCCACGGCGCCGCCTGCCGTGAGGCTCACGCTGTGTGGATCAGGCAAAAAGCCGGACTCCAGCGTTACTTGGCCGTATGTGCCGTCCTGTCCTGAGTCCACTTGGGCCTGCGCTGGCAGGCTAAAGCACAAGGCCGCGGCGGCTACGGCAGTCCATATAATCGGCTTCATTCGACTTCCCCCGGAGAGGCCCATCCTCGCGGAGCGCATCATCACGTCGCGGGTCGCAAGCGCAAGCGTAATCGGCGCGCCGTTATGCTAAGAGAGTAACTGACGCGCCAGTTTCGCTGCGGCCGCCATTTGATCGGCGGGCGATTCCTTGATAGTGCGCCGCAACAGCCGCACGCCCGGATACCAGGGCGTGGCGTCCCCAGCCCCGCCCCAGCACCAGTGCAGACGATGCGGTAGCGGCGCCAGCACGAGCGTCCGCAGCCCGAGAGCGCCAGCGAGATGGGCGATGATGTTTGGGATGACAATTATGAGATCCAGCGCCGTGAGTTGCGCTGCGAGGTCCTCGAACGAACGCCCCAGACCGATCTCCTCGTCCCGGTAGATTTCACAGCTGAAGGCGCTTTTCGCCGCCTCGATGTCATGGCGCTCGCCGCCATATTGCAGGCTAACGAACAAATATTCCTCGCGCAGCACTTCTTCCCACGCCTGCAGAGCATGCGCTTGCGCGCGTTGCGATTCCCAGGCGATGCCCACAACAGGTCGGCCGCGCCCCTGCCGTTGATACTTCGCGCGCAGCTCGCGCACACGCGCCTCCCGCGCCCGCATCGCGACGGGCAGTCCTTCGATATCCGTCGCCGCGAGTTTGAGCACGTGCGCAAGGTCGCCCATAGCGACTTGCGTCTTCGCATCGGCGCAACGCTCATCCGGCGCAAGAACCGCGTGCACATTCGGATAGGCGCGCTGCAACAACTCGGCGATGCGTGAATCGCAATCCACCGCTACGAGGGGTGTCCGCGCAAGGACGAGAGGCAATAGCCGCGTGAACAGAATCTGCTCGCCGACGCCCTGCTCGGCGCGCACGCGCAGAACGCCCTCTACAGAGTCGCCTGCCCACGGCGCACTCTCCTCAACGCGCGGCGGCGGATCGACAGCACCGGTCGCAAAGCGCTGCGTATAGAGTTCAAGACCCCGGGCATAGTCGCCGCGCATCAAGAACGCCGTGGCTTGGTTGAGGACGGGATGACCCGCCTCGACGCTCTGGTTATCGCCCAGGCTTGCGCTCTCGAACGCTTCGGCGGCCTCTTGGTATTGTCCTAGCGCCAAGCGCGAGACGCCCAGATTGTTCCAGGCCGGCGCGTGTCTCGGACTCTCGCGGATCGCCGCCCTGTAGGCGGCGCACGCATGTTCAAAGCGGCCGAGTTCGCCGAGCACTTTACCGCGATTCATGTGCGCCGCGACTGAGTTTGGGCTGGCTTGCACCAGCCGGTCGAACATCGCGAGCGCCTCTTCGAAACGCCCCAGCCTGGCGAGCGCAGCCGCGCCGTCATTAAGCGCTGTCGGGTTCTTTGGATCGATCTCCAGCGCGGCCGCACAGCTGCGCGCCGTGTCTTCATGGCGTCCGAGGCTGCGTTCAGCCGCGGCCCGCCGAATCCATGCGGTCACGTCGCGCGGCTCAAGTGCAAGCGTGCGGGCGTATCCGTGCACCGCTTCTTCCAGCCGTCCGGCCTGATGCAGCATAGTGGCGCGGTTGAAGTGCGCGCCGGCATCGTCCGGCGTAATCGTGAGCATATCGTTCATCGCTGCGATGGCGCCTGCCAGGTCGCCCCGCTGGTGGCGCAGCATCGCGCGCACGTTCAGCGCGTCCGCATCGCGCGCATCCATTGCAAGCGCGCGCGCGACCGCTGCTTCGGCGCCGGCGAAATCACCGCGGCGCAGGCAGGCCACCGCGTCCGCGACGCTCACGCCATTGTCCCCGAGAGATTGCTCACGCGCCGGAGCCTAGCATCTCAACGCCGCCCGAACAGCTTCTCGATGTCCGCGAGCTTCAGTTCCACGTAAGTCGGCCGTCCGTGATTGCACTGGCCAGAGAACGGCGTCGCCTCCATTTGTCGGAGCAACCCGTTCATCTCCTCGGCCGTCAAACGCCGCCCCGCGCGCACCGAACCGTGGCACGCCATGGACGAACACACCTCTTCCAGACGCTCTTTCAGCGCATGCGCGTCGCCGAATTCGCTTATGTCGTCGACGAGATCGCGCAGCAGCCCGTTCGCATCGATGTGCCCCAGCAGCGCCGGGGTCTCGCGCACCAGAACGGCGCCCGGGCCGAACGGCTCTATCACCAGACCAAGCTGAGCGAGCTCATCGGCGCGCGCGGTCAGCGCTTCCGCTTCGTCCGGATCCAGCTCGACAACTTCGGGGATGAGCAAGGCCTGACGGCGCACCCCGCCGTTCGCGAGCATCTGCTTCATGCGCTCGTAAACGAGCCGCTCGTGCGCTGCGTGCTGGTCGACGATGACGATGCCGTCTTCGGTCTGGGCGACGATGTAGGTTTCGTGGATCTGCGCTCGCGCCGCGCCTAGCGGAAAAAAGCGCGCGTCTTCATCTTGCAGCGCCGGCGCCTCGCCGGCGATCCTTTCCAACACGGGCTCCAGGTCGGCCGCCGCGACGCCGGTGGTCCAGGCGGACTCGACCCGCCCGCTCGGCGCGATGAAGTCGCCAGCAAGACGCTCCTCGGCCACGCCCCAGGCGCGCAGCGCCGGCTGCGGCGTTTCATAGGCGCGCACCGCCGATAGCGCGTTTTGCGCAGTCGTTGTTGAGGCGCGATGCCCTGCCGCCGCAAGCGCATGTGAAAGCGCGCCGACGATCAGCCCGCGCACCAGCGCGGCGTCGCGGAAGCGCACTTCGGTCTTGGCGGGATGCACGTTCACATCCACATCGCTGGGCGGAAGATCCAGAAACAACGCCGCCACAGGATGGCGGTCGCGCGCCAGCAAATCTTGATAGGCCGCGCGCACCGCGCCAACGATCAGCTTGTCCTTCACCGGCCGGCCGTTGACGAAGAGATGCTGATGCTCGCGCGTGCCGCGATGATAAGTGGGCAAGCCGGCGAATCCTGAGAGGCGCACATCGCCGCGCATCTGATCCAGGGCGATGCAATTGGGCGCGAATTCCGCGCCCAGGATCGCCGCCAGCCTCGCGCGGCGCCCCTCGTTCTCCTGATCGCGCTCGGCTGAAAGACGCAGCGATACGCGCCCCTCGTGCTCCAAGGAAAACGCCACATCGGGACGCGCCATAGCCAAGCGCTTGACGACATCCGTCACCGCCATCATCTCGGCGCGCTCGGATTTCATGAACTTGAGGCGCGCGGGGGTGGCAAAGAACAAGTCCCGCACCTCAACGCGGGCGCCGCTTTCGGAGAGTGCCGCCCACGCCGATGGCATGACCGAATGAAGGACGCCGCCCTCGATCGCGATGCTCCAGGCTTCATCTGCGCCGCGCGCCTTCGAGATTATGGTAAGACGCGCCACTGCGCCGATCGAAGGCAGCGCCTCGCCGCGAAATCCCATCGTGTGGATATTGAGAAGATCGACGGCGCCGCCGTCGCTGGCCTGGAGTTTCGACGTCGCATGCCGTTCCACAGCCAGCGGCAATTCTTCGCGCGAAATGCCGCACCCATCGTCCTCGATCGCGATCAGCCCAAGTCCGCCGCGCTCGATCCGCACCGCGATCCGTTTTGCGCCCGCATCGAGCGCGTTCTCCACTAACTCCTTCACCGCCGCCGCGGGTCGTTCGACGACCTCACCGGCAGCGATGCGGTTTACAGCTTCCGGGGGGAGACGGCGGATCGGCATGACTCGGCCATGTATCTAGCACACCGCGGCGATTGATTCGGCAGGCGCCGGTCGTCAATCGGCGTCGAAATCGGTGCTGAAATCGCTTGGCGCCTGCCGAGCGCGCACGAGTACGCTATATCCCACTCATGGCCGACTCCGAGAAAAAGCCCAACGCCGCCCAACTCGCCTCGCCCTCATATCGGCTGGCCGCTCTCGATCCGGATTTCCTGCTCGGCGAGGACATGCGCGGCGTGCGTTTCTATCTGGAATATTCCAAGGCCGAATTGATCCTGAAGGCGCACGACATCGTCTCTACGATCGTGGTGTTCGGCTCGGCGCGCGTCAGCGAAAACGGAGCTGGCAAGCAGGCCTTCTGGTACGCCGAGGCGCGCAAGTTCGGATGCATTGCCTCCGAGCGCGGCGGCGCCGTGCACGAGCCTGGCGAGCCATATCAGAATGTGATCGCGACGGGCGGCGGCCCCGGCCTCATGGAAGCGGCCAACCGCGGCGCTCTCGACGCCGGCGCGCCCTCCATCGGCTTCAACATCACCTTGCCGTTCGAGCAGGAGCCGAATGCCTACACAACGCCGGAGCTCACTTTCAACTTCCACTATTTCGCGATGCGCAAGATGCACCTTGCCATGCGCGCGAACGCGCTCGTCATCTTTCCCGGCGGCTTCGGCACCCTCGACGAGTTGTTCGAAATTCTTACGCTGCGCCAGACGCGCAAGGCGCCGCTCATACCGGTCGTGCTTGTCGATGAGGCCTATTGGCGCGAGATCATCAACTTCGAGGCCCTCGTCAAATACGGGGCCATATCGGAAGACGACCTCACACTGTTCCGCTTTGCTGAAGACGCTGAAAGCGCGTGGGCGGCGCTTGTCGAGCAAGGGCTCGGCCTTGCGCATCCGCCGGACGCGCCCGAACAACCGTCCAAGGAGATCTGAACTGCGGCACGAAAAATCCACGTGCAATCGTGCAAATCATGTGATACACGCGCCGTCCTTCGGAGACGTGCCCGTGAAAACGCTGAACCAAATCCCCTGCTGCCCAATGCTCGTTGCATATCGCGACGCGCAGGAGGGTACGCACGCGCGGAGGAGTTCGGCGAACTGACGTCTTTGGACATCGGAGCATGAAGAACCCCTCCAAGGCGCGGCCTGGAGGGGTTTTTCGTACGCGCTCCAGGCCGCGACACAAGCGTTAGAGATCAAGCCGCTGCCGCTGGAAGGCGGATGAGCCTTGCTGTCTGATGCGCAGTGCGGATGTAGCTCAGCGGTAGAGCGCCACGTTGCCATCGTGGAGGTGGTGGGTTCGACTCCCACTATCCGCTCCAAATTTTGGAAGGAGGCCAGCAATGTCTGGCTATGAAGAAATTCCCGGCGCCAACGCGCCGATCAAGGCCTGGATCAGCGGCGTGCCGGTGGAGCACGAAGCGCAAAACCAGTTGCGCAACGTGGCGTCGCTGCCGTTCATCCATAGCCACATCGCGGTGATGCCGGACGTTCACTACGGCATCGGCGCGACCGTCGGCTCGGTGATCCCGACCAAGGGCGCGATCATTCCCGCGGCCGTGGGCGTGGACATCGGTTGCGGCATGATGGCGGTGCGCACCTCGCTCACGGCGAACGATCTGCCGGACTCTCTTTCGCGTCTTCGCGGCGCGATCGAGCGCAACGTGCCGCACGGCAACGGCCCGCGCGGAAATCACCGCGAAACGCCGTCTTCGGTGGAGACCACGTACCGTGACTCCGGCCTTGATGACCGCTACCGCGCCATCATCGACAAGCACCCGAAGGCGTCGGCGAAGGCGCAAACGGGCCAGCTCGCCACGTTAGGCGGCGGCAACCACTTCATCGAGGTCTGCCTCGACGAAGCGGACCACGTCTGGGTGATGCTGCACTCAGGTTCGCGCGGCTCGGGCAATGCGATCGGCAAGTACTTCATCGAGCGCGCGCGTGAAGAATTGCTGCGTCGCGAACTCGGCTACCACGTGCCGGACAAGGACCTCGCCTTCTTCCTCGAAGGCGAAGAGCTGTTTGACGATTACGTGGCCGCGGTCGGCTGGGCGCAAGACTACGCCCGCGCCAACCGCGAGGTGATGATGGAGCGCACGCTTCGCGCGCTTCGCGACAACTTGCCGAAGTTCAAGCTCGAGAAGCACGCCGTGAACTGCCACCACAATTACGTGGCGCGCGAGCATCACTTCGGCGCCGACGTGTTCGTGACCCGCAAGGGCGCGGTGCGCGCCGGCGCTGGCGAACTCGGCATCATCCCCGGCTCGATGGGCGCAAAGTCGTTCATCGTGCGCGGCAAGGGCAACCCAGATTCGTTCTGCACCTGCTCGCACGGCGCTGGCCGCGCGATGAGCCGCACCGAAGCCAAGCGCCGCTTCACGCTCGCCGATCACCGCAAGGCGACCGAGGGCGTGGAATGCCGCAAAGACGCCGGCGTGATCGATGAAACGCCGATGGCCTACAAGGACATCGACGCCGTCATCGCCGCGCAAGCCGACTTGATCGACGTGGTGCACACCCTGCGCCAAGTCGTGTGCGTGAAGGGGTGAGGCATGCGCGGGCGTTCGCGCTCGCGCATGCATTCTGCGGACAGGTGGGTGAGCGGTCGAAGCCGCGAGATTGCAAATCTCGTCCCCTTAAAAGGCGCGTCGGGTCGAATCCGACCCTGTCCTCCAATTTCCCCGCCCTTACGCCCCGTCAGCCGCTTTACAGCGCCACGGTCGGCGCCCAAGTGTGAGCTATGGCCAAGTCCACCCCCGCGGACGTGAAGGTCCCGCCGCGCGACATCCATTTCGATGTTGCGGCGGCCAAGTCCGGCCATTGGCTCGGCGGCGACCCGGTCGGCACCGCCGTCTTCAACGCCATGTCGCTCACCTTCCCGGACGGCGAGCGCATGTTCATCGACGCGGTGCGGCATTATCGCGATCGCGTCAGCGGCAAGCTGGCCGAGGACGTCAAAGGCTTCATCGCCCAGGAATCGATCCACGCGCGCGAACACCACCAGCTCAATCAGCTGATCGATCGCGCCCGCTACCCGGTCGATGAAATCGAAGCCGCGATCCGCGAGCGCGTCGCCTTTTCGCGCTCGCGCGGGCCGATGCGCATGCTGATCGCCACCACCGCGCTCGAACATTTCACCGCGATGATGGCCGAAGCGCATGCGCGCCACCGCAATTTGTTCGAAAACACCGATCCCAGCATTGAACGCATGTGGCGCTGGCACGCCGTGGAAGAAACCGAACACAAGGCCGTCGCCTACGATGTCTTCCTCGAAGTGACCAAGCGTTGGCCGCCGTGGCGGCGTTATTTCCGCCGCACGCTGGCCATGGCGCTCATCACCTACTTCTTCACCCGCAACATCACCCACTACGCCGCGCGCCTGCTCGAAGCTGACGGCTATAGCTACAAAGACGCCGTGAAAGCCGTGAAACGTTACGTCTGGAAAGCGCCCGGCCTCTTCTCGCGCAACGCACGCACTTATTTCGCCTGGTATCGCCCCGGTTTTCATCCCTGGGATCAGGATACGCGCGCGCTCGTCGCCGCATGGAAAGCCGAGTTCGACGCGGACGCGGCCGCCGCGCGCGCCGCTTAAGCCAGACGCCGCCGCGCCAGGATCATCACGCCGACAACGCACGCGGCGAACAACAGCCCCTCAAGACTGCCCGTCACCATCGCCGTCACCGGGCCAAACTCGCTCTCGCCGAACAGGCGCCCAAGCTGATCGAGTTTCAGTCGCGAACGCGGAAAGCTGGCCGCGAGCAAATCCAAGCTGCCGCCCATCAGCCGCCCGCCGAGCAGATGGATCACCACGCCCGCCGCCGCGCCCGCCAGGCCCGCCGCGGCCACACTCCGCCGCAAGCGCGGCGGTCCCGCCTCGCGGTTCGCCAGCCAAACACCCAAGCCAACCGCCCCGCCCAGCAGCGCACCCTCCGGCGCGCCGGTGATCGCGCCCGGCGATTGGCCGAACAGCAAATTGAACGCATCGAGCCCGATCAGCTTCACCACGCCGCCAACCACCAGCCCGCCAGCCGCGCCGCCCAGCACCGTCCATTGCCCCAGTCCGCCTGGCCCAAACTCAGCCGCGGCGATGCCGAAGCCGACGCCCGCGCCGCCGATCAGACCCACCAGCGTCGTGATGCACACCAGCACCAGCAGCATCGAGGCGGCGCCCGTTCCAGGCTCCGCCGCCGCCGCGAAACTATAGATCAGCCCGCCGATCGCCCCAGCCGCCGCGCCGCCGATCGCGCCCGCCGCGCCCAGCGTCCACAACGCACGCTGTGTTGGCGCACCAACCGGCGCCGCTGGCGCGGCTTGCGTAGGCGCGTGTCCCTCAATCCACTCCACAGGTGCAATGAAGCGGTAGCCGTGCTTCGGCGCGGTCTCGATGAATCGCGGTCGCGCTGCGTCGTCGCCAAGCTGGCGGCGCAGCGTCCTGATGCATTGCGTCAGCGCTTCGTCGGTCACAGGCACGCCCTGCCAGACTTCAGTCAGGAACCGTTCCTTGGACACCAGCCGGCCGCGCTCGCGCACCAGCAAGATCAGCGCATCCAAATAGCGCGCATTAAGCTCCACCGGCGCATCATCGCGGCGGAGCTGGCGATCGTCCGGATCGAGGGCGAAATTGCCGAAGCGGAAGCTCCCGGACGCCACGTTTCAGCGAAACCTCATGACTTGCTCATGCCGCTCACCGGCGCTGCGGCCAAGCTCTAGGCCGCGGAGAATGTCGGAGGCAAGCAATGGCGGATAACACGACCAAGGAATGGCGCGGCTGCAATCGATGGCTGACCCTCGCCTGGACGACGGTCACGGCCATCATCCTGCTGACGCCGCTCCTCGCCATGCGCTTCACCGACTGGGGCGTGAACTGGACCCTCAGCGACTTCACCATCGCCGGCGGGCTCCTGCTCGGCGCCGGCGTCACCTACGAACTCGCCGCGCGCATCGGCGGCTTCGCCTACCAGGCCGGCGCGGTCGTCGCGCTCGGCACAGGCGTGCTCATCTTCTGGACCACGGGCGCGGTCGGCATCATCGGCAGCGAGAACAACCCGGGCAATCTGCTCTATCTCGGCGTGCTGCTGCTCGCCATCGTCGGAACCGTTGTCGCTGCTGGCAAAGCCTCGCGCATGGTCTGGGTCATGATCCTTTCCGCCATCGCCACGGTGGCCGCGCCCGTCATCGCCTATGCCGGCATCGCCGATCCCGCCAGCGACGTCCTCGGCCCCGAGGTCTTCGCCGCTACCGCCATCTTCGCCATCGGCTGGAGCCTCGCGGCGTTCTTCTTCAAAAAGGCGGCGGGGCAATAGTGCGCCCACCACTCCTCGTCATTCCGGGGCTCCGCGCAGCGGAGAACCCGGAACCTAGGGGCAGCCGACGTACTGGTGGCCCCTGGGTTCGGGATCGCGCGCGAGCGCGCGTCCGGAATGACGAAGCTGAGGTGCGCGATCCCTCAGAGCCCCAACAATCCCGCGTACCGATCGCGATGGAAGCTCGCCCCGCCATAGAGCGCCTCGGCGACGCGCGCGCGCTTCAGGTAGAGGCCAGCGTCGTGTTCATCGGTCATGCCGATGCCGCCGT
>CAZIOD010000006.1:37526-56300 GCA_964540785.1 uncultured Terricaulis sp. | reverse complement strand
GGAATATCGCAGCGACCTCATCAATGCGGTCGTCGACGAGAACTTCGCCACCGGCAATGCCTCCGGTCAGGGCGGCCCAACTCTGCCGCTGTCGGGTAAGACCGACGTGTTCGAACTGTTCGGCGAAATGCGCATTCCGCTCATCGAAGGCGCGGCCTTCGCCGAACTGGTCTCGCTCGAACTGGCCTACCGCTATTCGGACTACGACTCGGGCGTCAACACCGACACCTACAAGATCGGCATGGACTGGTCCCCGACCGAAGACATCCGCTTCCGCGGCAGCTTCCAACACGCTGTGCGGGCGCCGAACGTCATCGAGCTGTTCACGGCGCAGGGCTTCAACCTGTTCGACGCGACGGACGACCCGTGCGGCGCAGACGATGGCGGCGATGGCAGCGCGAGCGCGGCGGCCTGTGTCGGCACCAATCCGTGGCAAGTGACGGCGGGTCAGTACGGCTCGGCGTCGCTCACCAGCCCGGCCGGTCAGTACAACTTCCTGCAGGGCGGCAACCCGGGCCTGAATCCGGAAGAAGCGGACACCTACACGATCGGCGTTGTGTTCACGCCGAGCTTCATCCCGGGTCTGAACGTCTCGGTCGACTACTTCAACATCGAAGTGGAAAACCTGGTCAGCACGGTGGGCGCCAACAACACGCTGAACGATTGCTACTTCAACGGCAATCTGACGTCGTGCTCGCGCATCATGCGGAACCCGAACGGTCAGCTCTGGATCGGCACGGGCAACGTGGTCGACCTCAACACCAATATCGGCGGTCTCACCACCTCGGGCTACGATATCAATGCGAACTACAGCATGGATATCGGCGCCATGGGCGGCCTCAGCTTCCAGCTGATCGGCACGCTGCTGGATGAGCTGGTCACCGATCCGGGCGCGGCGACGGGTGTTGCCCCGTACGATTGCGTCGGCGGCTTCAGCAACATCTGCGGCACGCCGAACCCCGAATGGCGCCACCGCTTCCGCGTCTCCTGGGAAACCCCCTGGGACATGGAGTTCAGCGGCACCTGGCGGTACTACGGCGAGGTGGAGCGTCGCAACGCGGCCAACAACCCGGTGCCGGGCCTGCTCGACACCGCCTGGGATGCCGAGAACTATCTCGACCTCGCGGGCAACTGGCAGATCTACGACAACACCAATCTCCGCTTCGGCGTGAACAACGTGTTGGACAACGATCCGCCGCTGTCGGCGAACGTGGGCACGACGGGCAACGGCAACACGTTCCCGCAAACCTACGACGCGCTGGGCCGCTGGATCTTCATCGGCGCCACCGTCGACTTCTAAGTCTGACACTTACGCAGTGCGGAACGGCGGGCCCTCGGGCCCGCCGTTTTGCTTTTGGGCAAGGCTAAGTTTGCGTTTGGCGCGCCTATTCCCGGCTCGACGCTTCGCGTCGCCCCGGGAATAGGTGAAAGGATCAATTCAAGGCGGCGGCAGCCTGCGTCTGCCAAGCGCACAGCGCGACGTCGAGGTGTCGGGACGCCAGCTCGGCCGCAGCCGCCACGACGCGGACGCCCGCGTTCGTGTCCGCCAGTTCGCTCCACGCGGGGCCGAGCGCCACCACCAGGGCGGCCGCAGCAATCGCCAATGCTTGTCCAAGCGTCATGGTCCCTCTCCGTGGGAGGGGACTAGTGGCGCACCGTTGCGGGCGTTGGTCGGCGTTGAAACACGGGTGAAACAAAGCGCCCCAGGCGGGCGGCTTATTTCAGACCGGCCGCGGCGTCGCTGAAGACGCCGGAAAGGTCGCTGCCGATCGGAATGATCGCCGCGACGATGGCGAGAAAGATGAGCGCCGCGATGATCGCGTACTCGATCGCAGTCCCGCCGCGTTCGTCGGAGAGGAAACGCCGGCCGATCACGTGCTGCGCTCGATCAGACGGTCCACCAGGCCGATATCGGCCGGCGGCATCGGATAGGCGCGCAGCTCCTGCGGCGTCACCCAGGCGGCGTTCTGCACCGCGTCGGCGTTCGCCTTGAGCGCGCCCTGCCAGCGCGTGGCGATGTAGAGCGGCATGAGCAAATGGAAATCCGGGTAAGCGTGAGAAGCGAACGCGAATGGATCGAGGGCGTCGGGTTCGACGGTCAAATCCAACTCCTCCTTCAGCTCCCGCGCCAGCGCGGTCTCGGGCGCTTCGCCTGACTCGACCTTGCCGCCGGGAAACTCCCAGAGCCCGCCGAGCGCCTTGTGCTGCGGCCTCTGCGTGATCAGCACGCGGCCGCTCGAATCGAGCAAAGCCGCCGCCGCCACCACAAGCAGGCGCCGCGATGAGGAGCCAGTATTGTCTGTTAGCATGAAAAACCCGTGAGCCAGGACGGTTGACGACGCCTTAAGCCAGCACGGCTGCAGCGACCGCTTTCATGCAGGCTTTACTATAACTTTCATGCGTTGTGCGGATGCAGAGGCATGAGCTCGCACACCTGCCGACGGCGGTATGGGCGGCTTGGCGCGTCCGACTGCGCGGGCGAATTCACCATCCGCGCTTGCCCGATGCGCGTGTTTGCGCTTTCGCAGGCGTGCTTCGTGCATCAGGCGTGAGGAGAGGAGAGACAGGTGCTGACGTTGAACGCCGGCGTGCTCGAGACGGAGTTCGACGCCTGCATCGTGGGCGCCGGCCCGGCGGGCATCGCCTGCGCGCTGGATCTGAGCGCGGCCGGCATGAAGGTGCTGCTGCTGGAGGCGGGGCGCGAGAAACCGGTGCCTGGCGCCCCGGATTTGTTGGCGGCCGAGATCAGCCGCCCGGAGCATCACGATCCCACTGACATCGTCGCGGCGCACGCGCTGGGCGGCTCTTCGCATTGGTGGGGCGGACGCTCTGTGCCCTTCGACCCGGTCGATTTCGCGCATTGGCCGCTGAGCTACGCGCACATGCTGGCCTGGTACGAGCGCGGCGCGACGTTTCTCGGCGCGCGCGCCGTGCATGAAACGCCTGCGCCCGGCGCCTTCGCAAGGCTCGCGGATTTCGACGCCACGCGCGATGAAACCTGGTGCCCGCAGATCAATATGAGCATCCGCTGGCGCGAAGCTTTGCGCGCCAATACCGGGCCGACCACGCTCCTGGGCGCGCGCGTCGTGGGCCTCGATCACGAGAACGGCCGCATAGCGGGCCTGCGTGTGAGGGTGGGGGCGGAGGTGCGCGCGGCGAAAGCGAAGCGCTTCATTCTGACCTGCGGCGGTTTGGGTGGGTTGAAGCTGATGCTGTTGGCGCAGCGCGACACGCCGGCCTTGTTTGGCGGCGCCGAGGGGCGGCTCGGACGCGGCTATATGGGCCATCTCACCGGCGCCATCGCCGAAATCGAACTCGCCAAGCCCGAAGATGTCAGCGCGTTCAGCACGCGCAGCCTCGACGGCGGCGTGCGTGCGCGCCGGCGCCTTCGCCCGCGCGAGGAAGTCCTCGCGCGCGAAAACATCCGCAACGTCGCTTTCTGGCTCGAAAATGACGCGAACGAGAACGCCGAGCACGGCTCCTCGGTCGCCTCTGCGAAATACCTCGCCGCGCGCGCGTTGCGGGCTTTATCGAGACGCGGCGGAGAAGATGCGCCGCTGGGGCCGCATTTCGGCAACATCGCGCGCGCGCCGCTCTCTGCCGGATTCGGCCTCGCGCGTGCGGGATACCTCCTGACCATGACCCGCCTTACCGGCCAGCTGCCGCGTCCCCCGCTCAGTGTGCCGAGCCGTGCGGGCGCCTGGCGGCTCGATTATCACGCCGAACAAAGTTGCGAGGCGGACAACCGCATCTCGCTGTCGCCGACGCGCACCGACTCGGTAGGCCTGCCGGCCCTCAGAATCGACTTTCGCTTTAGCGACGAGGACATCGACTCCGTCCTGCGTGCGCACACATTGCTCGACGCCGATCTGCGCCGCGCCGGCGCCGGTCGGCTAGCCCTGCGCGGTGCGCGCGAGGACTGTCGGCGGGCGATCAAGGCCTTTGCGCGCGACGGCTATCACCAGCTGGGCGGCGCGGTCATGCATCCCGATCCCGCGCGTGGCGTGGTCGACACCGAGTGTCGCGCGCACGGGTTGGAGAATCTATGGATCGTGTCCGGCAGCGTTTTTCCGAGCGGCGGGCAAGCCAATCCGACGCTGACCATCGTCGCCTTGTCGCGCCGGCTTGCCGCGCATTTGACCGGCGCCGCGTAGCAAGGGCCCGGTTTTGCGCGTTTGGCGCGACAGTCCTTTACGCGCGAGACCGGCGCCGCCAAGTTCGCGGCATGGACGTCCGAGCGCTGCGCTTTTGGGGAATCGTCGCCGGCTCTGCGCTGATTGCGGCCGCGTTGTGGATTGCCGCGCTCGGGCCGGAAGCGCCGCCGCGGACGCCGGCGCAGACGCCCATGGAAGTCGCGGCGGCGCCGGCTGCATACGCGTCTTTCCTGGTTCGATTTCGCGGCGCCGGCCCAATCGCACGCGCGCAATCCGACGCGGCGCGCGGGCGAATGGTCCAGGCGCAAGCCCGTATTGAATCCGAACTGCGCCGCCAGCGCGCGTTCGCGGGGCTTTGCTTCGAGCGCTTCACCGCCGGCGCTGCGGAGGTGGTGCTGCGCACCTGTGCGGCGGCGCGCGGCGAGGAACGCGCGGCGATCGAATCGGATTGGCTTTTGCGCTTGCGCAGCATGCGCGCGGTTGCCTATGCCGATCTCAACGCAACGGCGTCGCCGCAGAGCGCGCCCGGATAGGAGACGAGCGATGGATTCCGGCGCGGCGCCGTTTATCGGAGAGTTCGAAGAGCGCGTGATCGCGACGATTGACGAGCTCGCGCTCTACGCGCGCGATTATCCCCCGCTGCGGCCGGTGACCGGCTTGCCGGTGATCTGTCTGCACGGCCTCACCCGCAATTCGCGCGATTTCGAAGTCGTCGCCCCGCGCATCGCCGCGCTCGGACGCCGCGTCGTTGCGCCGGACATGCGCGGACGCGGCAAGAGTGCGAACGATCCCGATCCGGCGCATTATGTGCCGGCCGTGTACGCCCAGGATGTGCTGAAGCTGATGGACGCGCTTGAGATCGAGCGCGCCGTCTTCATCGGCACCTCGATGGGCGGCCTTATCGCCATGGTGCTGGCGACGATGGCGCCCGATCGCATCGCCGCTTCGGTGCTGAACGATGTAGGCCCAAAGCTCAATCCCGCCGGCATGGCGCGCATCGCGACTTATGTCGGGCGCACGCGGCCGGTCCCGTCGTGGGAAGAAGCCGCCGAGGCGGTGCGCGCCGTCAATGGCGGCGCTTATCCCGAGCGCCTGGACGACGAGCCGTTCTGGCTCGCCTTTGCGCGGCGCACTTTCCGGCAGCGCGAGGATGGCCTGTTCGAAACCGATTACGATCCGCACATCGCATTGGCGTTCGCTGATTTCGACGAGGACGCCCCGCCGCCCGATTTGAGCCCGCTGTTCCAGGCGCTGGCGCAGCGGCCCATGCTGTCCGTGCGCGGTGCGATTTCCGATCTGTTCGGCGCCGACGTGGTTGAAGCGATGCAGGCGATGAAGGCCGATCTCGAAACGGTGACCGTGAGCAATATCGGCCACGCCCCGATGCTTGACGAACCCGAAGCGTGGGACGCCGTGCTGGATTTCCTCGCGCGCGTCGACTGAAACGAAACGGCGGTCTTGGCTAACCGGTCAGGCGATGAGCCGGGCGCCGAAGGCGTTCAGCATGTGGCGTAAGGTGGCGGCGGCGCATGCGGTGACGGCGATGATCGCGGCAAGCACGAGGACGGCTATCCAGATCGCAAACGCCCCGAAACCGGCGGCGCTGGAAACGAGCGGCGAGCCGGCCCACCAGAGCAGGGTGGCGAATGCGATGGCCAGGCCGAGGCCGGCGGCGCTGCGCCAATAGACGCCGCGCGGCTCAAGGAAGGCCTTGATCGCAGTAAAGAACAGCACGGCTACGTAAGCGGCTATTAACGCAAACTCGAGCATGGCGCTTTCCCGCAGCCATACTCGCCGAGCCTGGTAAAGAATACGCCGTCACCGTATGGTCAACGCCGGCGACGCGGGGCGTTTAATACGCGCGCTTGAACAGATCCCGATACTTTGCGGCGTCGAAAGGGATGGCGTTGGAGAGCGTGGCGATGTCGCTCACCGCGTAATCGATCGCGCCTTCGCCGTGCTCTTCCCTAACGCCCATCGCGCGCAGATTGGCGGGCAAGCCGATGCGTTCGTTCAGACCGGCGATGTACCGGACGAGATCGGCCTGCGCCGCCAAGCCCAGTGCGCGCCGCAGCCGTGCGAACTTCTCCTCCGCGGCGCCGGCTTCCGCGATCATCGCCAGAGAGTGCGGGAGGATGACGGCGTTCAGCGTGCCGTGATGCAGCTTCAGTTCGTGAATGCGGCCGAGCGCGTGGCTGAGCCCGTGCACCGCACCCAAACCCTTGGCAAAGGCGAGTGCGCCTTCGAAGGAGCCCATCATCATGTGCCAGCGCGCCTCGCGGTCGGCGCCGTCTTTGACCGCGCGTTCAAGCCAGCGGCCGATGCGTTCGGCGCCGTCGATGCCGATGGCCTCGGCCGGAGGATGCACGACCGGCGTCAGCACTGCCTCGATACAGTGCGTCATGGCGTCCATGCCGGTCGCAGCTGTGAGCAAGGGCGGCAGGCCGAGAGTCAGCTCAGGATCGCAGACCGCCGCAGCAGGCACGAGATGCGGGGAGACGAACGTCTCTTTCATCCCGTTATCGAGGATGACGACCGCTCCTGGCGATACCTCGCTGCCGGTGCCGGCCGTGGTCGGCACAGCAATGAGCGGGGGGATTCTGGTGATGAATTTCATGCCGCGCACGCTGCCGCCGAGCCGCGCGAACGGGCCCTCGTGGGTGAGCATCAGGCCCATCGCCTTAGCCAGATCCATGGACGAGCCGCCGCCGAAGGCGACGATGCCATCCGCCCCTGACTTGCGGTAAGCTTCCGCCGCCTTCGCCGATGCACTCTCGGTCGGGTTGGCGGGGGTCTCGGCGAACACGCCGGCGGGCGGTTCGGCCAGAGCGGCGAGCAGGCGATCCAGCAGGCCGTTGGCCTTGAGGCCGGGATCGGTCACCACGAAGGGCCGGGTCGCGCCGTGCGCCTTTAGAACTTTCGGCAGCTGGGCCAGCGCGCCGAAATCGAACGTGCACTGGGTAAGGTAATTCATCTGGGCCATGGCGTGCTCCCTCGCAGCCTCGTCCTATAGCCGAAACGGCGCGGCGCCGGGCAATGGACATTACAGGCGCTGTGGGTAGTCTCCGCGCCCATGACTGAAACCGTTCTGGAAATATCCAATCTCGCCGTCACCTTCGACATGCCGGACGGCGAGGTGGAGGCGGTCAAGGGCGTGTCGCTGGCGATCGGCAAGGGCGAATGCCTCGGCATCGTAGGCGAAAGCGGCTCGGGCAAGAGCCAGACCTTCCTGGCCGCCTTCGGTCTCTCGAGCGAGAACGCGCGCGTCACCGGCTCGGTGAAGTTCCAGGGGCGCGAGGTCCTGGGCATGCGCCGCAAGGAGCTGGACACGTTCCGTGGACGCCACGTCGCATTCGTGTTCCAGGATCCGCTGACGGCGCTGACGCCGCACATGACCGTCGAGGCGCAGATGGGCGAGGTGCTCGCGCACCATTTCAACGCCAGAGGCGAGCCGGCGCGTCAGCGCGCGATCGAATGGTTGGAGCGGGTGCGCATTCCCGAAGCGGCGCGGCGGCTGTCGCAATATCCGCACGAACTCTCCGGAGGCATGCGCCAGCGCGTGATGATTGCGATGGCGATGATGGCGGAGCCCGCGCTGCTCGTCGCCGACGAGCCCACCACGGCGCTTGACGCCACGGTGCAGGCGCAGGTGCTCGACCTGATCGAGGATTTGCGCCGCGACACGGACGCGGCTGTGGCCCTCATTACGCACGACATGGGCGTCATCGCACGCATGGCGCAGCGGGTCGCGGTGATGCGGCGCGGCGAGGTGGTTGAAACCGGAACGGTGGACGAGATCTACGCCCAGCCCAAAGCCGACTATACGCGCATGCTTCTGGGCGCAGTTCCGCGCATCGACGGCGCCCGCGCGCATCAACTCGCGCCGCCAGATACGGGACCGCCGATCCTTCAAGTCGACGACGTGCGCGTGCAGTTTCCGGTGAAGGTCAAGGACGGCAGCCTGTTCGGCAAGACCAAGCAGCTGCGCGCGGTCGATGGCGTAAGCTTTTCCCTCCAAGCCGGCGAGACGCTGGGCATCGTCGGCGAGTCGGGCTGCGGCAAGTCCACGCTGGCGCGCGCGGTGGTGCAGCTGTTGCCGCGCAACGCGGGCAGCGTCACCTTCCTGGGACGCAATCTGGTGCCGAGCGAAAAGGACGCGATCCGCAAGGCGCGCGAGGATTTGCAGATCGTGTTCCAGGACCCTCTCGCCAGCCTCGATCCGCGCATGACGCTGGGCGCGTCCATCGCCGAGCCGCTGCTGGCGTTCGAGCCGCTGCTCTCGCGCGAACAGCGCGAAGAGCGCGTGAAGGCGATGATGGCGCAGGTCGGCCTCGATCCAGACCTGATCAACCGCTACCCGCACGAGCTTTCCGGGGGGCAGAACCAGCGCGTCGGCGTCGCCCGCGCGATGATCCTGAAGCCCAAGCTGGTGGTTTGCGACGAAGCGGTGTCAGCGCTCGACGTATCGATCCAGGCGCAGATCATGAAGCTTCTGATCGACCTGCAGCGCGAGTTTCACACCAGCATGCTGTTCATCAGCCACGACCTCGCCGTCGTGCGCGAGATCAGTCACAACGTGCTCGTGCTCTATCTGGGGCGCGCCGTCGAGTATGGGCCGGCCGAGACGATCCTCACCGATCCGCGCCATCCTTACACGAAGGCGCTGCTGGCTGCGGCGCCGACGCCCGATCCCGACATCGCACGCAACAAGCCGCGGGTGCGACTGGTGGGCGATTTGCCGAGCCCGCTCGACACGCGCGCGAGCTTGCGCTTCCTCAAGTCGCGCGTGATCGACGATCCGGATGCGACGCAGTACAGGCCGCAATGGATCGAGGTTGCGCCGGGTCACTTCGTGGCCGAGCATGATCCGCCCGAAGCCTTGGCGGCGTAGAGTCAGAAGTCAGAAGTCAAAGAATCGGAAACCAGAAAGTTTGCGGGGGGTTCGTTTGCGCAGAATTGTTGTCATTGCGGCCTTTGCGGCGCTTGCTTTGCCAGCTGTCGCGCAGCAGAGCGCTGAACGCGTCGAGCGCGGTGCGCTCCGGCTCGAAAACGTGCCTGAAACGCCGGCCGATGTGTCGCAACGCCTGCAGCAATATGTGAACACGCGGAGCGCCGGATTCTCGGATTGGATGCCGGACGGCGCGGTGCTGATTGCGACGCGGTTCGGCGATACTGTGCAGCTGCACAGGGTCGCCCAGCCGATGGGCGCGCGCACTCAGCTCACCTTCTACGAAGAGCGCGTGGTCGGCGCCTCGGTGCGGCCTGCATCGACGCAAATCCTCTTCATGCGCGATGCCGGCGGCGATGAAAACTACGGCGGCTACCTGCTCGACACGGCGAGCGGACGCGCAACGCAGCTGACCGAACCCGGCACGCGCAACCAAGGCTTCATCTGGCGCGACGACGGCGGCCAGGTCGCCTGGGCCTACGTGCCCAATGCGGAGCCCAATTACGATATCTTTGTCGCCGATCCCGTCTCGGGCGAGCGCCGGCTCGTGCATGACGGCGAAGGCGCAATCGCCCCGCTCGATTATTCGCCTGACGGCGGACGCATCCTGCTCGGGCGCTATCTGTCGATCGCCGAAAGCCGCCTCTTCGTGCTCGACCTGGCGAGCGGGCAGGCAACACAGCTCACGCCGGACCTGAACGTCTCCTATGGCGGCGGGGAATTCACCCATGACGGACGTGCGGTGATCGCCACGTCCGATGAAGATTCGCAGTTTCGTCGGCTGGTGCGCATCGATCTCGCCACCGGCGCGCGCACCGTGCTGACGCCCGATCTGCAATGGGACGTGGAGAGTTTCGATCTGTCGCGCGATGGACGAACGATTGCGTATTCAGTGAATGAAGCCGGGCGCTCGCGCCTCCACCTGATGGATGCGCGCAGCGGGCGCGCGCTGCCTGCGCCGACGCTGCCGCCGGGCATCGTCGGCGGCGTTACATTCGACGATGAAGGCCGGCGCATTGGCTTTACCCTGAACAGCGCAACCGCGCCCGGCGATGTGTATTCGTGGGAGCTGCGCGCGCGCCAGCTGACGCGCTGGACGCAAAGCGAAACCGGTGGAATCCCGTCTTCGACGTTCGTCGACCCGGAACTGATCTCCTGGCCCTCCTTCGACGGGCGCGAGATCACCGGCTTCCTTTATCGCCCGCGCACGGCCGGCCCGCATCCGGTGATCGTCAATATACATGGCGGTCCCGAGAGCCAGTACAGACCGGGTTTTTCATCCACCATCCAATACTGGGTGAATGAATTGGGCGTCGCGGTGATCGCGCCGAATGTGCGCGGTTCGTCGGGCTACGGCAAAGACTTCCTCGCGCTCGACAATGCCGAACGGCGTGAAGATTCCGTGCGCGATATCGGCGCGCTGCTGGATTGGATCGGCGCCGAGAACACGCTCGATGAGGAGCGCGTGATCGTCTATGGCGGCTCGTATGGCGGCTACATGGTGCTCGCCTCCATGACCAATTACAACGACCGTCTCGCCGGCGCGGTGGACATCGTCGGCATTTCAAACTTCGCGACGTTCCTGGAGAATACCTCCGGCTATCGGCGCGATCTGCGGCGCGCCGAATACGGCGACGAACGCGATCCGGCCATGCGCGCCGTGTTCGAGCGCATCTCGCCGCTCAACAATATCGACCGTGTGAACAAGCCGATTTTCGTGGTCCACGGCTATAACGATCCGCGCGTGCCGGTTTCGGAGGCCGAGCAGATTTATGCGGCTGTCCGCGGCAATGGCGGGGAGGCCTGGCTGATGATCGCGATGAACGAAGGGCACGGCTTCGCACGGCGGGAAAACCAGCAAGCGCAGCGCGAAGCGGAGACGATGTTCTTCCGGCGCGTTCTGCGGCTGGATTAGCTAGCGGAGCAATTCCGTTAAACGCTCGCGCAGCTTCGGCGTTTCTTCGTCGATCAGGTCTTTCGGCGTTTCGGCGCGGATGCGGGCGCGCGCCGCGTTGGGCAGCAGCTCGCGCAGCGCGCCGAGCGCGCGCGGAGGGGCGGCGATCACCAGATGATCGAACTGTTTGCGCTTCTCGGCTTCGCCGATGCGCTCGGCGACTCGCCTCAGAAAATTGCCTTCTTCCTGCTCGTGCAGGCTCTCGCCCTTGTCGATCGCGTGACGTGCGCCGCCGACCGGGGAAAAGCCGCGCGCCGGGCGATCTTGCGGTTCGTATAATTCGTCTTCGCCGATCTCCATCACCCAATCGTTCGGCGTGTGCAGGGCCGCGCCGCGGCGCTCCTCGATGAGCACGCGCGCGCGCCGGCCGTCCGCGAGCAAAAACCAGGCTGGTCCGTTCTCGAGCATGGGGGTCTCCGCTTGTTGTGGCCAACGCTCGCCGCGAAAGCGCCGTTCCGCGTCGCGCAGACTCAAAAGGCCGCGCACCTTTCGGCGCGCGGCCTAATGCGATCCGCTGTGCAGCGGGAACTTAGCGAACCGGCTCCAGGTGATCGTTGCTGACCCAGCCTTGGTTCTGGTTCTCGTCTTCGACTTCCCACCATACGCCATCGCGTTCGCCTGACGGGAACACGACAGCGCCCGCCGGCAGGTTGCGCAGCACGCTGCCGCCGCCCGCGCGTGAGCGCAATTGCGTGGCTTGCGTAGTGCGATAGTTCTGCTGCGGCGCGGACGCTGCCGCCGAGGCGCCGGTATCGAGTACGCCAAGCTGGCCGATCATTTGCGTGTAGGCGTCGATGAAGGCGACGGTGACGACGCGGCCGATTTCGGTGTCGGTATAGCCGCCGAGTCCGGCGCCGCCGCCGCCAAGGAAGCCGATGCCGCCCCAGCTGATGTTGCGGTTTTGCGCATTGCCTTCGGTGGCGAACGATTCTGTCGTGCGCACATTAGCGAGCGTGAGCGTCGTCTGTGCGGTTTGATTGCGGACCGCAAGGCCGCCGATCACACCGCCGAGGCGGCCGCCGACCACGCCGCCGAGCGCGGCGCCAACGCCGCCGCCGCTGGAATTGTTGTCCTGCGCGATCACGTCAGCCAGCAATACGTAATCGGCGGCGCGGATCTGACCGCCCCCGACGTTCGAGCCGCGCTGCAATTGTCCGCCGCCGGCCAGTTCGCGTTCGCGCATCGCCGCATCGAGACCGCGTCCGCGCTCGACCACGGTGAAGCAGCCGGATTGCTGGACGACCACGCGGAGCAACCCCGCAGGCGGTTGCAGGTTCATGCCGCGCCAGCCCTGGTGGGTGTCGCCGTCCTGAATCGAAATGGTGCCGAGATTGCGCGTGCAACGCGGCACTTGCGGCGTCTGGCTTTCGCTCGCGCGCGGTTGCGCCGACGCGACTTCCAGCATCGCAAAGTTCGCCGTCGCAGCCGCAGCGACTGCCATCAAGACTTTGAAAGCTAAGCGCATTCTCACCCTCCATTGGCGCAGACAACAGGATAAAGAGCGCTGCGCCGACCATCCCTCGGCGGGGGATTTAGCATGCGGTTAAAGACCGGTCATCAAAGATCGAAGGGCGTCAGAGGCAGCGCGCGTCATACCCAGCCCCGGTCAGGGCCTCGACGATGCTCTGGGTGTGGGCGGCGTCGCGGGTCTCGATCGTTATGTCGAACTCGACGCCCTTGGCGGGCGCGTCGAGCGCCGAGCGATGGTGGGCGACCTCGATGATGTTGGCCCCGCCATCGCCGATAAGTCCGGCGATCGTCGCCAGCGCGCCCGGCCGGTCGGGGCCGATGAAACGCAGGGTCGCGATGCGGCCTTCGCGCACCATGGACCGCTGCAATACCGAGGCAAGCAGGCGGGTATCGATATTCCCGCCCGACAAAACGACGCCGCACACCGCGCCTTTGAACCGCTCGGGCTGGGCGAGCAGAGCCGCCAGGGTCGCCGCGCCGGCGCCTTCGGCGACAGTTTTTTCCGCGCTAATATAGAGCGCAATCGCGCGTTCGAGTCCGGGTTCGTCGACGAGGATGACATCGTCAATGAACTCGTTGGCCAGCGCGAAGGGGAGGTCGCCGACCTGCTTCACGGCGATGCCCTCGGCGATGGTGGGGCCGCCGGCGCGCCTTGGTTCTTCGCCACGCCGCCGCGCGTAGAAGCTGGGATACATCGACGCCTCGACGCCGATCACGCGGACGCCGGGTTTGATCGCTTTGGCCGCCAGCGCCATGCCGGCGATGAGGCCGCCGCCGCCGATCGGCACAAGCAGCGTGTCGATTTCTCCGGCATCCGCCATCATTTCGAGGCCGGTCGTGCCCTGGCCCGCAATCACGGCCGGGTCGTTGAAGGGATGCACGAACACCAAGCCGCGCTCGTCGCGCAGCTTAATGGCGTGCGCGTCGGCGGCGTCGAAGCTCTCGCCTTCGAGCACGATCTGTGCGCCCCAGGCGCGGGTCTGCTCCACCTTCACGTTCGGCGTCGCGCGCGGCATGACGATGGTCGCGGGGATGCCCAGCTGCTGCGCATGATGGGCCAGCGCTTGTGCGTGATTGCCGGCTGAAGCCGCAATCACGCCGCGCTGTTTCTCTTGCGGTGTCAATTGCATCAGCTTGTTCAGCGCGCCGCGCGCCTTGAAAGCGCCGGTCTCGTGCTGGTTCTCATACTTCACCAGCACCTCGACGCCGATCGCGCGCGAGAGCGATGCTGAACGCCGGGTCGGCGTTCGGGCGATGTGGCCGTCGAGGCGCTCCGCGGCCGCTTGGATATCGGCGAAGGTGACACGCATAGGGCTTGAAACTACGGCCCTGCGCGGCATGCGGCAATGTTATGCAAGCGCGCGCATGAGATCGAGGCGGCGCATTGCTTTGCCAGGCAGCGCCGCGAGCCGCGGGTGCGGCAAGGCTTCGATCCGCGCCCGCAAAGCGTGTTCGGCGCGGCGCACAGTCCCAGACCAGGATGCGCCGGCGATCACGCCGCGCTCCAGCTTGCGTTGCGTGGTCGAGAGCTGGCGTTTGTACTGATAGTCGCCGGCGCCGAAATCGACCTCCGCGAAGCCGTGCTCGGCCGCCCAATGGATCGTGCGCCGCGCCAACTGCACGCCCGGGGAGTAGGCGTCGAATGCATTGTCGTGCCCGAGCAGCCACAGATGCAGCACGCTTTCGCTGCGCAAGCAGAACGCGGCGGCGGCGAGCTTGCCGTCCGCGTGAAGCGTCAGGACCACGCCGCCGAACGCCGATGCTCGCGCTGCGAAGCAGGCTTCCAAAACGCGCCTTACCCAGGGACGGGCCCAGATTTGGGGCTGACCCGAGCGCGCCAGCTGGCGGTTCTTCCAGGCGATGAGCGTTTCGAAGTCGGCCTCCTCGGCCCCCACGCGAAAATCGATTGCGCCGCAGGCGCGCGCGAATTTGCGCGCTTTCTTGTCGGTCTGGCGAACGAACTCGCTGCGACGCTGTTTCAGCGCCGCTTCGTAAAGGTCTCGTCCGCCGCTGACTTCAGCGATCCATGAGCCGTCATGACCGTCGGGCGCGGCAAGCGTCCCCGGCGCAGCGCCAGTCAGATCCAGGCGTCCGATTTTGAGCGCGCGGCAGAGCGCCTGCGGTTCGATGGCGAGGCCGGGGGCGCCAACCAGGCCCTGATAGTCCGCGATCGGCGCGCCCAGACCCATCGCGGCGAAGCGGGACAGGCGCTGCACGGCCAAAAAGCCGTCGCCGCCCTCGATCACGCATAGGCGCGCGTCGTCGCGGACGGCGCCGACGATCTGCGCCCATTCCGGCGTGAGGTAGGGACTGCGCAGCGCGCTATTTGCGTGGCGATGGCGGCGCCAGCGGGCAAGCTCCGCCGGCCCCAGCTCTTTAGGGTGTATCGTTTCGAGACGCACGAAATCGGTCCTGCTCTGCTCGCCTGCGGAGCGAAGCAAGCGCCGGACCGGCCCGGTCAGCGCTTTTGTGCGCCGAACGGGCGTCCGCTGCGCCCCGCGACAAAGTCGGACAGGTATGGCTCGAAGGAGGCCGCGCTGACGGCGATATAGATGAACGGTCCGCCCGGATTGGTGCGGAAGTTGGAGTCGACGCCAATCACGTCGAAACCTTCGCCATTGCGCACCAGGAAAGACGAGCCGGAATCGCCGCGCGTCGTATCGCATTCGTGGGCGAACGTGTGGTCTTCGTTGATCTCCACGATGTGGCAGTTGATGTTGGCCGAGAGCGTGTCGCCGGTGTCCCAGGAATAGCCAGCCTGATAGAGATCGGCGACGCGCGCGCGAGAGAGCCCTTCGCCCGTGATATTGCGCACGCCGGCAAATCCCAGCGTGTCGCCGATCGGTTGATCGAGGCGGACGAACGCCCAATCCAAACCGTCGATCTCGTCGGTCGTGTTGAAGCGCACATAGTCGAAGCGGTTGTTGACGAGATAAGCAGTGGCGCGCGCTTCCGCGCCGCCAGCCGCCGTGAACTGCCCGCCGGTGGTCGGGCCGTTGCCGCCATGCAGGCAGTGCGCGGCGGTGACGATCACATTGCGTGCGATCAAGGTCGCCGAGCACGCTTCACCGGCGGCGTTGACGAAGCGGCCCATATAGCGCCAGGGCGCCTGCTGGATATTCACGCGTACGCGGTCGTCGCGCCCGAAATAGTGATCATTGATGGTGAGCGGGCGAGTGCGGCCAAGGCAGTCGCTGCGATCGGTGCGGGCCTCGCACGAGCCGTCGCCGCGGCCGGGCTCTTCGCACACACCGTTGAACGAAGTGGCGCAGGCGTCGGTTTGATTGCGCAGCCAGGCAATCTCGCCGCAATCGGTGCGGTCGGTGCCCTGAGTGCAGGCGCCGGTGCCGAAGCGCGGCTCGTCGCATTCGCCGTCGCGGGCCCAGCGGCAGGAATCGTCCTCGCGGCCCGCGCGGATGCGGCGGCAGTCGGAATGGTCGGTGCCCAGCGCGCAGGCGCCGGTGCCGATATCGGGATCGTCGCACTCGCCGTCATTGGCCCAGCGACAGCTGTCGTTGCCAACCGGCCCGCCGGCGCCGGGCTTGGCGCCGGACTGTTTTGCAACAATAGCCGGTGCGCGCTCGGCGTCGAAGGCGTTGCCGCCGACAATGCTGGACAGGCGAGGGGCCGGGGCGGTTTCGCTTTCGGTCACCGCCAGGCTGACCAGGACACAAGCGGCGATGGTGGCCGCCGCAGCTGCAAGGCGCATGAATCGTCTCCCCCTTGGCGCGGAGCCTAGCCTTTGACGGGCCGGTGCGAAAGCGGCGCCGCGGCGGCTTGATCTCGCCCTGCGCCTCTGAAACAAGCCGCGCATGCCTGCCCCGGTCCTCAACATCGGCAACAAGAACTATTCGTCCTGGTCGATGCGCCCATGGTTGGCTCTGAAATGGGGCGGCATTCCGTTCGAAGAGAATCTCATCCCGCTGGGCGGGGAGGGCTACGGACGCGGCGAGATCAACGCCGTGCGCGCGGTGTCGCCGAGCGGGCGGGTGCCGGCGCTGCACGTCGGCGACACCGTGATCTACGAAAGCCTCGCCATCTGCGAGTGGGCGGCCGAACAGACGCCCTCGCTTTGGCCGGCCGATCCGCTCGAACGCGCCGCGGCGCGCTCCGCGTCGTGCGAGATGCATGCAGGATTTGTCGCGCTGCGCATGGCGATGAGCTGCAACATCCGCAGGCGCCTCGATCGGCAGCCGGAGTGGAATGAGGCGGTGCGCGCCGATCTTGCGCGGCTGTTTGAGCTCTGGGGCGGCTTGCGCACGCGCTATGGCGAGCGTGGACAATTTCTGTTTGGACAGCGCAGCATCGCCGATGCGATGTTCGCGCCGGTCTGCACACGGCTGCGCACCTACGCAGTGGACGCGCCCGATGTCGCGCAAGCCTATTGCGCCGCGATTTTCGCCGATCCCGCATTCCAGGACTGGGAGCGGGCGGCGGAAGCTGAACCCATGACCATCCAACAAACGGAAGCGCTCTACAGATGATGAAAATGTTGATCGTGGCGGCGGCTATGGCCGCGACAGCGGCCTGCGGCGGCAGCGGCGGGGTGATGAGTGAGATCGAAAAGGCCGAGCGGGCCGACGCCAAGGCTGCGGACGACGCCCTGGCGGCGATGAGCCGGGCGGTGACGGAAGAGGCCCAGAATTTTCCATCAGGGCTCTCCCTGCAATTCGTACGGCGCGGCGTTGACGAGACGCTGGCGCGGCCGAGCATGAACGCGAACGTGCTGGTGCATTACGAAGGCAGTTTCGTGGATGGCGGCGAGGTGTTCGATTCTTCGTTCGCTCGCAACGAGCCTGCCGAATTTCCGCTGCAGGCCGTCGTGTTGGGTTTTTCGGAAGCCATCACCCACATGCGTCCGGGCGATGAGGTGATCGCCACATTCCCCGGTTCGCTAGGCTACGGCGCCTCCGGTCGAGGCCCAATTCCGCCCAACGCCGCGCTGCGCTTCCGCATCGTGTTGCTCGCGTTCCAGGAGCCGGGCGGACAATTGGTCGAAGCGCCGCGGTGACCGCGTGAGCGACATCGCGTTCACGCGCGAGGTGCTGACGCAGCTGATCGCGTTCGATACGACATCGCGTAACTCGAATCTGGCGCTGATCGAGTGGGTGGAGGCGTTTCTCGCCGAGCGTGGAATCGCGTCGCGGCGCGTGGCCAACGCGGAGGGCTCAAAAGCCAATCTCTATGCGCTGATCGGGCCTGCAGTCGAAGGCGGCGTCGTGCTCTCGGGGCACACCGATGTCGTGCCGGTCGACGGCCAGCCCTGGTCGAGCGATCCGTGGGTCGTGACGGAGCGCGACGGAAAGCTGTTCGGCCGCGGCGTCGCCGACATGAAAAGCTTTCTTGCGCTCGCACTCGCGCATGTCGATCAAGCGCGCGCAGCGCAGCTCCAGCGGCCAATTATATTGGCGTTGTCCTACGATGAAGAGATCGGCTGTCTCGGCGCGCCGTCGATGATCGCCGAAATCGTACGCGAGGCGCCGCGCCCTGCGGCCGCGATCATCGGCGAGCCAACGGGCATGAAGGTCGTCTCCGCACACAAGGGCATCCGGTCCTTTTTCGTCGAAGTGACCGGGCGCGAGGCGCATTCGAGTTTGCCGGATCAGGGCGTCTCGGCGGTGATGCAAGCGCTGAAACTGATGAGCCTTATCGCCGAGATGGCGAGCGAGGCGCGGTCGACGGCGAACGACGCCTACTTCGCGCCGCCGGGCGCGACGATGACCATCGGCAAAGTCGAAGGCGGCACGGCGGCGAACATTTTGGCGCGGCGCTGCGAGTTTGTCTGGGACTTGCGCAGCCCCAGCATCGAGGAGGCGGATGCCATCGAAGCGCGCTTTCGCGCTGCGGCTGAGGCGTTGGACGCCGAGATCAAGCAACGGGCGCCGGAGGGCGGTGTTTCGGTGACGCGCCGATCCAGCACGATCGGCCTTGCGATCGATCGCGACAGCGCAGCAGAAGCGCTGGCGCGCGCGCTGACGGGCGACAACGAAACCCGCGCCGTCGCCTATGCCGCCGAGGCCGGCCTGTTTCAGCAGGCGGGTATCCCGGCGGTGCTTTGCGGGCCGGGCTCGATCGAACAGGCGCACCAGCCGGACGAATGGATTGAGATTGAACAGCTGGAAGAGGGTGCGGCCTTCATGCGCCGGCTGATTGCGCGGCTGAGCGCCGGATAGAGATCAGCCCAGCGCTTTGAGCGCAGCTTGTTTTGCCGCGTCGCTGGCGTAGGCGACAAATCCCCTGATCAAGAA
>CAZIOD010000006.1:0-37426 GCA_964540785.1 uncultured Terricaulis sp. | reverse complement strand
CCGGGCTCGCCGGCGTAGAGTTCGCCGGTGGCCGGCGCGTAGACGACGCCGAGGGTGGGAACGCCATTCTCGATAAAAGCGATGTTGACGGTGAACTCGTCGCTGCCACGCGCAAAGCCGCGCGTGCCGTCAAGCGGATCGACGCAAAAGAAGGTGTCGCCGCACTCGGGGATGCGGCCCTCGGCCACGGCCTCTTCGCCTATCATGGGAATGTCAGGCGCGAGCGCCCTGAGGCCACGCTCGATAATCGTCTCGGCGCGCTGGTCAGCAAGCGTGACGGGCGAGCCGTCCAGTTTGGTGTGCGTGTCAAAGCCCGCGTCGCGCACCGCCATGATCTCGCGTCCGGCCGCGAGCGCGAGCGCGATGAAGGAGTCGAGGGTGGGGCGCACTAAGCCCTCCCCGTGATGGGCAGGGCGGCGCGCGCAGCGCGCGGGAGAGGTGCGCGCACTGAGGATGAAGCGTGAGCCTCAGGAGGCCGCGCCGGCGAAAGTCTTGGCCTCACCCCCTCAGTCAGCGCTGCGCGCTGACAGCTCCGCCATTGAGGGGGAGTTGGACGCAGGGCGTCAGAGATCAGCGCTTCGATCATGGCGCGCATAACGCACGCGGGGGCATTTTAGTCCAGCTTCTGAGGGCTGTTCGCGCGGAGTTCTGCGAGCCACGCTGCCGCAGAAGCATCGCTGGGCGCGCGCCAATCGCCCCGCGGCGAGAGCGCGCCGCCGGACACGATCTTGGGGCCATTGGGCATGGCCGAGCGCTTGTACTGGCTGGCGAAGAA
Source organism: uncultured Terricaulis sp. (assembly GCA_964540785.1). GTDB lineage: Bacteria > Pseudomonadota > Alphaproteobacteria > Caulobacterales > Aquidulcibacteraceae > Vitreimonas. The sequence goes on along the minus strand of CAZIOD010000006.1, from coordinate 36,651 downwards.
GCGCTTGAGGAAAACTTCGAGCCAGTGGCGCAGCGTTGTGTAATCGTATTTGTCGCGCCAGGCGCACCAGGAAAGAAACAGGATCTTGCTCGGCTTCAGTCCAAAGCGCGTGAGATAGAACAGGTTGAAGTCCTGTAACTCGTAGGGGCCGATGGCCGCTTCGGTGCTTTGCTGCGTTTCGCCCGGAATGAGTTCCGGGCTGATCTGACCGGCGGCGATGTCGAGCAGGGTTCGCGATGCTTGTGCATCGAAGATGCCCTGGCGCGCGACCCAGCGCATCAGCTGCTGGATCAGCGTCTTCGGCGCGCCGGCGTTGACGTTGTAGTGGCTCATATGGTCGCCGACGCCGTAGGTCTGCCAGCCGAGCGCCGATTCCGAGAGGTCGCCGGTGCCGAGCACGAAACCGCCTTCGGTGTTGGCGAGGCGGAAGAGGTAGTCGGTGCGAAGCCCCGCCTGCACATTCTCATAGGCGATGTCGTAAACCGGCTCGCCGCGCGATGCGGGATGGTTGAGGTCTTTCAGCATCTGCTGCGCGAGCGGTTCGATCGAGACCTCGCGAGCGTCGACGCCCAGCGCCTGCATCAGCGCATGGGCGTTATCCTTGGTCGTATCGCTGGTGGCGAAGCCCGGCATGGTGACGCCGACAATGTTCTTGCGCGGCAGGCCGATAAGGTCGAACGCGCGCGCGGCCACAATAAGCGCGTGCGTGGAATCCAGCCCGCCGGAAATGCCGATGATGACGCGCTTGCTTCGGGTCGCTTCGATCCGTTTCGCCAGCGCGGCGACCTGAATGTTGTAAGCTTCGTAGCAATCGCGATCGAAGCGCTCGGCATCGTCGGGCACGAAGGGGAGGCGAGACAGTTCGCGCTCGAGCGGCAGCGCGTCATGCGGCGGATCGAGCGTGAAGGTGACGGTCGTATGCCGGCCAACCGCCTCCCGCTGGCGCGTGGCGCTGTCCTTGAATGTGCCGTTGCGCTGGCGCTCGGCAGCGATGCGCGCTGCGTCGATGTCGGCAATGACCAGCTTGGGCTCGCGCGCGAAGCGTTCCCCTTCGGCGATCAGTTCGCCGAGTTCGTAGGCGACGATCTGGCCGTCCCAGGCGAGGTCGGTCGTGCTTTCGCCGCGCCCCGCGGCGGCGAAGACGTACGCGGCGATGCAGCGGCGCGACTGGGAATCGCAAAGCACCTTTCTGTCCTCGGCTTTGCCGATGGTGACGTTGGAGGCGGAAAGGTTGAGCAGAATATTGGCGCCTGCAAGCGCGCCGAGCGTCGACGGCGGCAGCGGCGCCCAAAAATCCTCGCAGATATCGATGGAAAACGTGAGGTGCGGGAGATCTTGCGCGGCAAACACAATTTCCGGCGTGAAAGGCTCATCGACGCCGGCGATGCGCGCAGCGCTCGCCAGTGCATCCGCGCTGCTCGCGAAATGGCGCTTTTCGTAATACTCGCGGTAGTTCGGCAGATGCGTCTTGGGCACAATTCCGAGAATCTTGCCGCGATGGATGACGATGGCGCAGTTATAGAGCGCGCCGCGCATGCGGATCGGCGCGCCGACGATCAGGATCGGGAAGAGTCTCTCGCTTTGGGCTTTGAGCGTCGCGATGGCGGTCTCGACGGCGTCGAGCAACGTCTCCTGCAGCAGCAGATCGTCGATCGCGTAGCCGGAAAGCGACAGCTCCGGCGTCAGCAGGATGGCGGCGTGCTTCGCGTCTGCTTCGCGCCAGAACTTCAAGATCGCGTCTGCATTCTTCGCGGGATCCGCGGCCGCGACGATGGGCGCGCAGGCGGCGACGCGCACGAAGCCATGCCTATAGATGTTATTGAAACCGTCGGCGCCGGACGCGCGCGGCGCATCCGCGACCCGCGCGCCCAACTCAAGCGCGGAGATGTCGACTGAGAGCGCGCTGGCGATCTTTCGCGTGTCGTCCCGGCTCGGTTCGGTGCGGCCGTTTTCCCAGCTTGAGATCGTGTTCTGCTTGACCCCGATGGCGTCAGCCAGCCACGTCTGCGAGCGGCCAGCGTCCAGCCGGCAATGACGGATTCGATCCCCGAGGGTCATGGGCAGTGATTAGCACAGAATGTGATAATCGCCTACTTAATTATGCTCGGCGGGACCATAAAGGTCTAGCGATCGTCCAGCCGGTCCATCTCGATGCGATCGTCATAACCGCCGCGCGAGGAATGAAACACGAGCGCCATTAAACCCCCGCCCACGGCAAGCGACAGAATGGTGCCCAGCGCCAGGGCGATCCAGCCGTGGATGCTCATCGCCGAGGCGTCCCAATCGGTCAGGACGCCGAACATCACCGCGGCAAGCAGGCTGCCGAGGACGACCGTAAGCAGGAAAACTTTCATGCCGAGAATTTGGGGGCGCCGCGGCAGCCCGGCCAGTGCGGCGATTTGGTCCGGCCTGCTGCGGGTTGCCTAGTTCGGGCAGAAGCTCGGCATTTGCACCGGCTGGGTGGCCGTGCGCTGGAGCCACTGGCCCTGTTCGGTGCGATACCGCTCGCCGACCGCGATCCGGGTCTGGAAGACCTGGCAAGCGACGGCGGCGGCCATCTCATTGACCGAGACGCTCCGCTCGGCGGCGCGTCTCGTATAGAGCGCGCGGCGCTGGATGTTGATCTGATCGACGCGCCCGCGCAGATCGGCGGAAATCTGCGCCCCCGGCACGAAGCCCAGATAGCCGTCCGCCTGTTCGCCGATTTGGCCATTGGCGAGAGCTTGGGCGATTTCCGGGTTGTTCTGCGCTTGCGCCGGCGCGGCCAGCAGGAGCGCGCCCGCGATCGCCGCAGCGGCAAAAGGAAATGCGCGTGTCATCGCGTTGGGCCTCCGAAAAGATCGGCGTTGTCCTCCAGGAGCTGTTCGGCGTCGCGTTCGAGACGCACGATCACTTCCTGGCGAATATTGACGTTGAGATTGATCTCGATCGGCTCATCGGGCGCCTGGATCTGCACCGGGATGCAGCCGGCGACAGCAACCGCGGCCGCGCCGAACAAGATGAGCATTTGTGGCCGCATGCCTGGAGCCTCCTCGGCGTTTGTGTAGCGGCGCGCGCCTGAACCGGTGCTGAAGCCGCTCATCATCCGCGCCCCTTATCTGGTTCCCGGGGGCTCTGGGTCAACCGGGCCGTGGGGTTGCGCCTCTACTTCGACGTCAACCTCGACACCATCGTCGCCGTTGGCGCGGTTGAGAATGGCGCCGGGGTCGACGATAGAGGCGGCGGTCTGCGCCAGCCGGCGGAAGGGCGCGGTGATGCGGACGTTGAAGTCGAACGGCACCCCGCGCACGGTGACGTTGCCGAGGCCGGGCACAGGCGCGATAGGACCGAGATCGACGGCGCGCCCGGTGTTCTGACCGCTGAACTCGATTTCCGTCAGCACGTCGCCCGAGATGTCGCCGTTGAGCGTGAGCGCGAGTTCGTCATACTCAAAGCCGCGCAAGGCGTCGAAGGCGATGCGCGTAACGCCCGTCGCGTGCTCGCCGGCGTCGCCGACATAGGCGAGCGTGCCCCCGCCCAGCGCCCGCAGCACGCCGTTTTCGACATACGCCGTCCGCGCCGTGAGGCGGAGCGGGAAGGCGCCTTCCAGCCGGCCGGTGGCGGCAAGGTCCGGAATGTTGAGCGCGGCGATCAGGCTGGCGGCGTCGACGTCCGTCAGCGTCAAAACGATCTCCGTTTCCGATTGGCCGAGCGTCACGGTTGTTGGGCGCATGGCGAGCACGCCGCCGGCGAACTGGAACTCGGCCGCTTCGATGTTGATTCGCTGGTCTGGCAGCAGCTGGAAGCGCAAACGTCCGTCGCGGACGGCGACGCCGGGATTGAGCAGGCCGATGCCGACGTCCTGGCCGGGCGGCGTCGTCAGCGCGAACAAATCGTCGAACGCCACCACGCCGCGCACGTCCTGCACGATGGGCAGTGTCGTGGTGGCGAAAGAAATCCCGTCCAGCCGGACCGAGCCGCGCGCAGCGATGTCCTCGCGCGTCCAGTTGACGTCAGCGACGAATGCGGCGGGGCCACGCACATTGGCGATCACGCCGCGCGCGCGTTCGCTGATCTGATCCGGCTGCAGTGCTTCATTGAAGACGATGTGGGACGCCACGACCTGCGCGGCGCCGACGCCGTCAGCCATTTCATGCCAGGCCGTGAACGCCGCGAGTTGGCGCTGCTGCGCTTCCAGCACGACTTCGCCATTGGCTTCGAGGCGTCCGCTGCGCAGGATGGCGTTCACGTCTGCGATACGCATCGGCTGGAACAGGGGAAGCTCGTTCTCGCTCGCCGGACGATTGGCCGTCACCAAAGCTTCGCCGGACGCGATGCGGATCACGGGGGCGCCGTCTTCGGGCTCTGCGCTCCAGCTGCCTTCGATCGTCGAGACGCTGCCGGGCAGAGCCGGATCGGTGAGCGTGCCGGCTTCGAAGCCGCCGGCGACGCGCCAGCTGTCGGCGATGTGCGCGTTGGCTGTGAGCCGGCGCAGGGCCACCGCGAGCGTCCGGTCTTCGCCCATGTCTATGGTCAGGCGCGGCGCGTCCGCTTCCAGCGCCAGCACGACATCGCCCAGCCGGCCGCCAAAGCGGCCGGTGACGGCCGATGAGGTGATGCGCGCCGGTTGTGCGGCGGGGCCGGCCATGTGTCCGTTGAGCGCCAGCTCGCGCACGAGGAAACCGCCGGAAAGATTGTTGCTGGCGTCGGCGGCGATCAGCGCGCTGTCGAGGGCGCAGAGCGAGAAATTGCCCGAGCCGAAGGAAAGCCCGGCTGCATCGAGGCCGCCAAGTCGGGTCGGCAGACAGCCGCGGTTGGGGACGACGCGCCAACCCGGTTTCCAGAACACGGCAAGGTCGAGATTTGGCGCGAGGTCGCGCACTTCGCCGTCCCCGAGCGGGCCGGTGATGTGCGCGGGACCGCGCAGATCCACACGGCCGGCGCCTTCCGGCGCGACCAAGATCGTGACGCCGAGTTCGTCGGCGGCAATGCTCGCCGCGCCCGCACGCCAGTTCGCGAGCGTCAGCGTGCCGTCCGCTTCGAATGGCGCGTCGGGCGACCAGTTCAATGTGTCGAGCAGCAACGCGGCGTCCGGCGCGCCGCCGCCTGAAAGTTCGAGCGCCACCGCGCCGTAGAGCGCAGGGCCAGGCCATTGCAGGACGAGCGCGGGCGAATCCTGGCGCAACGGCGCAAGGCGCAGCTGCGTTCCTGTCGCCGCGCGCGCCTCGGCGTTGGCGTCGACGAACACGCGCAGCTGGTTCTCACTGCGTGTGAGCGACAGCGGGATGGTGAGGTCGAAGCGATCGGCCGCGGCGTCTAGCGCCTGTTCGGCGCGCGCAAAGGTCGGGCCGACAGGGACGGCGCCGAGTTCTGGAAAGGCTTCGCGGATCTGCTGCTGCGCTTCGCCGTTGAGGCGTGAGCGAGCGAGCGCAAGCCGCGCCCGCCCGTTCATGTCGCCGCTTTCCATCGAGAACGTGACTGCGCCGTTGCCGCTCGGCTGCTCCGAGATGAGCGACAAACCCTCGAAGCGTTGCGCGGCCAACGTCCAATTGGCTTCGGCGCGGTCCTCGTCGCCTTGCGCGCGGGCGTCGGCGCGCAGCTGCGCGAAGGTGTTGGAAAGCAAAGTGAGCGCCCCTGCATCGAGGCGAAGATGCGCCACCCAGGTCTGCGGGTTGATGGAGGCGGCTTGCGCCACGCCTTCGGCGTCGAGCGCGCCGCTGAGATTCTGCGCCGACACATCCTGCGCGCGCAGTATGCCAAAGCGCCAAGCGCCGTCGATGTCGTAGCGCGCCAGGTCGAGCGGCGCGCCGGCCAGAACGGTTACCTGCGCATTTCGCGCGCGCGCGCCGTCCCACACCAGTTCCTCTGCCTCGGCGTTGAAGCGAAATGCGATGGTGTCGTCGCGCGAGATGACGATGAGGTCGGCCGAGCCGCTGTTGAGGCTGTACGCGTCGCCGGCGCGCGTTGTGTCGGCGATGCGGCCGGATCCGGAGAAGTCGGTCCCCAAGCGGCCTTCGCCTTCGAACACTGCATTGAGATCGCCGAACGGCGCGACAATGACCGCCTGACCGTCAACGACATCGAGCGCAATCGCGGGAATCGAAGGGCGCCGCGCGCTCGGTGCGCCCCGCATGCGGTCGAGCGCGCCCAGCGATACCCGTCCTTCACGCGTCAAACGCATGCGCAAGTGCGGCGAGATCATGCGCACGCGTTCGAGCCGAGGCGAAAGACCGGCCCAGCGCCAATGCGCTTCGATGCGCTCGATCGACGCGTCGGGCGCGGTTTCAGCGCCGAAGCGAACGTCGCGCAGCGTGATGCGCCCGAAGTCCAGATCGACGATGTCGAAATCGGCTTCCGCGCCACGCTCGGCGAGCACGGCGTTAATCATGAACTCGGCGAGCGGGAATCGCATCAGCCAGAGTGCTGCGGCCAACCCGGCCGTACTCAAGCCCAGCGCGGCCAGCGCCGTGGTCCAGCCGATCAGAAATCGGCGCGCCGGCTGCGGTGTCTCGCCACCCGACGCAGGCGCCGGTTGTTCTTGACTTGCAACGGCCTGGTTAGACCTATGTGCCATAATCCTTCGCTTGGCGCGGGCCTTGCTCGATGCAGCGTCCCGCCGAGTTCATGGAAATGCCGCGAACTGAGTTTCCGGTCAGATAACCAAAGGACGGAAAAGGCTTGTCCTTTGTATGTTTTTCGCGGATTCGAATGAGTGGAGCACGGGTTTGAGGGCAGCGTTCGCTCATCGCCTCATGAAGGCTCGGAAAGGTTTAGCCGCGTTCACCATTATGAGCGTGGCGGCCGCGGCTGGGTTGGTGTTCGCCTGGAATGTAGGCCTGTTCGGGGCGGGCGCAGCGGCCACCGCCGCAGAAAACGCCATCATCCACCAGGAAGCGGCGCTGCGGGCCGAGCATCTGGCCTTTACGGAACCTTACCTCGCTCATGAGGCGCGCGAGTTGCGCGTCGCCAATGGGGAGACTTTGGCCGGGCTCATCACGCGCGCCGGCGGGTCTTCCGCCGACGCCAGCGCGGCGACCGCCTCGATTGGCGGGGTCTACGATCCGCGCCGGCTCAGGCCGGGCCAGGCGATTAATCTTTTCTTCTCACGCCGCGCCGGGCAGGCGCAGCTGACCGGCATCGCGTTCCGGTCCGAGCCTGGGGCTTCGGTGACGGCGAACCGCACGACCGCCGGCGGCTTTGCCGCGCGCCAAGTGCTGATGCCGGTCACGTTCGAAATCGCGCGTATCGCCGCGCCCGTGGAGACCAGCCTTTACGCCAGCGCGTTGGAGCTTGGCGCCACCGACCGCGAAATCGCCGCGCTGGCGGATGCATTCTCCTACGATGTCGACTTCCAACGCGACGTGCGCGCAGGCGATCAGTTCGAACTCGTGTTCGAGCGCTTCTACGACGACGAAGGCAACACCGTGCGCACCGGGGAATTGCTGTTTGTGGCGTTGGAGTCGCGGCGCGGTCAGCGCGCTTTTTATCAATTCCTTGCGCCGGGCGATTCGCGGCCGGACTGGTACGACGCCGAAGGCAAGAGCGCGCGCAAGTTCCTGATGCGCACGCCGATCAATGGCGCGCGGCTTTCGTCTCGTTTCGGCATGCGCCGGCATCCGATTCTTGGATATTCGCGCATGCACCGCGGCACCGATTTCGCCGCGCCGACCGGCACCCCGATCCTCGCCGCCGGCGACGGCACCGTCGTGCGCGCAAGCCGGTACGGCGCCTATGGGAACTACATTCGCATCCGACACGGCAATGGCTACGAAACCGCGTACGCTCACATGTCGCGCTATGCGCGCGGCATGCGCGCCGGCGCGCAGGTGCGTCAGGGGCAGGTGATTGGTTACGTTGGAACCACCGGTCGCTCCACTGGGCCGCACCTGCATTACGAAGTGCTGCGGCGAGGCACGCAGATCAATCCGGTCAACCTTCAGGTGGCGAACGGACGGAACCTGGAAGGCCGGGCGCTTGAGCTGTTTCAGATTGAACGCGCGCGAATCGATACACTGCGCGAAGTGCGCGCGCGCGAAACGCCGGCCGAGCAGGCGATGCTGCGTGCGGTGTCGGGTGGCGCCGCACCCTCGGGCGGCGCGCCTTAAGCGGTTTCAACTTCGCGGTTGAGAACGCTTTCAAACCATCGCATTGTGCGTGCGTCCTTAAGGTTGGTCAGGTGTTCGCGCGCCGGCCCATGAACAGGCGAAGCGACGTGCCAATGCCCGCGAGAGCGATGATCGCAGACGATCATGAGCTGTTCCGCAGCGGCCTTAGGCAATTGCTGCACGACGTCTTGTCGATCGAAGAGGTGCGCGAAGCGGAAACCTTGGACGAGGCCATCGAAATCTTGACCAATGAAGGCGCGGGCGAGCTTGTGCTTGTCGACCTCAACATGCCTGGCATGTCAGGGCCCGAAGCGCTAGCAGCGCTGCGTGACGGCTTTCCAGACGCCAAGGTGGCGGTGGTGTCGGCGTGGGACGGACGCGCGGAGATCATCGGCGCGTTAAGCGCGGGCGTTCACGGCTACATTCCAAAGTCGATGAGCGCCAACGAGATCGCCGCCGCCATCCGCGCCATTCTGGATGGGCAGATCTTCGTGCCGCCGGCTTTGGGCAAGCGAGAAGCCAGCGAAGCGCCCCCGCGCATGCAGCCGATCGAGGACAATGGCGGTGAAAAGCTCACGCTTCGTCAGCGCGAGGTATTGAACGAATTGCTGAAAGGCCGCGCGAGCAAGGAAATCGCGCGTGCACTCAACATCGCCGAAGGCACGGTGAAGATTCATCTTGCAGCAATTTATCGCGCGCTGGGCGTGCGCACGCGCGCCGAGGCCATCGCAAAACTCAAGTCAAGCTGACCGCGGCGAACCGTCGGGAGCGCGTTTCGGGCGCAAGATGAAGCGCGCGCCGCGCCCGGGTTCGGACTGCACTTCAAGCGGCGTTTCCAACGCCTGGGCGATGTCGCGCACGATGGCAAGACCAAGTCCCAAGCCCTCGCCGCCGGCGCCTTCGAGACGAATGAATTCCTCGAACGCGCGCGCCTGATCTGCGACGGCAATGCCCGGGCCGTCATCGGCGACAGCGAGTTCGACGCGTTCGCCCACGGCCTGCGCGCTCAAGCGCGCGCGTCCGCCGCCATGCTGGCGCGCATTGGAAATCAGATGGCGCAGCGCGCGCTCGATCAGCGCCGGATCGGAACGGAGACGCAAATCCGTGTTCTGCACTTCGACTGCCCCGTCGGGATTTTCCGCGGCGAGCCGCTCGAACACGTCCTGCAACGCGAAATCGGCGACTTCTGGCGTAATAGCGCCGGTCTGGAGGCGTCCGAAATCGATCAAGGCCGCAAGCATCGCGATCAGCGCCTCGGTTGCGCGTTCCATGTTCGCGAGAATGCGGCGTGCTTCCGGGTTCTCGACCCGCCGGTCGAGCGCGCTGAGATACAGCGCCAGCGCGTGCAACGGCTGGCGCATGTCATGGCCGGCGACGGCGAAGAAACGTGTCCTGGCCGTGTCCGAGGCGGCCGCCTGGACGCGCACCTGCTCGGCCTTTTCGCGCCCCGCGGCGAGTGCGTTCAAGGTTTTGCGTCGCGCGCGCCGCGCGCATGCGAGTAAAAAAAATCCAGCCGCGACGGCGCCCACGACGAGCAGCGCCAGCGCCGCGCACTGCCAGTAAAATACTGCCTCCGCCGCGCGCTCGACCCCGCGCAACTCGGCCAGCCCAACCAGCGCCATGAACATCGCAAAAACGAAAGCAGCCAGGAGCGCGACAGCCGCAAGGCCCGCCAGCCGCTCAAACCGGCTCAGGTCGCGCAAAGGCGGGGTGGTGTCTAGGCGCGCTCCAACCATGCGATGATCGACTTAGCGCGGGCGGGCTTCTGCATCACGTCAAAACCGGCCTGCGCCGCCTCCGCCGTCACGCGCCCGGTGAACGAGCCCGACAGCACCAGAACACGCGCGGCCGGGGCCGCCGCTCTCAGACGTTTGACGAGGGAGATGCCGTCTTCGTTCCTGCCAAGGTGGAAGTCGGTGATGATCCAGCGGGCTTCGCTCACGCGATCGCCAGCCGCCGCGACGAGCGCATCTCCACCCGGCCCGTAAATCACTTCGGCGCCCCAGTCGCGCAGGATGAGCAGCAGCGCTTCGGCGGTTGCGGCGTCGTCCTCGGCAAAAAGAATAAGGCGTGATGTTTGGCTGGTCATGGGCGCCGCAGCCTGAGCCGACTTTACGTGCGCTCCTATAGGCCATTCGACCTATGCCGAATTTCGCTTCGCGCTAGGCCTTCGACTCCGACTTACGTGCAATATTCGCGGACCTTTGTTTTTGCCATGTTTTGCCTGCGCCAAACGCCGGAGCGGGCCAGAGGACATGACGATGAAACCTTTCGCCATTCAGAATGAGGGCGGCGCTGCGGATTACGACGCTTGGGAAAGTTTAACCCCGGCGCGCGGGGAATCGGACTATTGCTCGCGCGACGGAGCGATGGCGCTCAAGGAAAAGATCGAAGCCTATTGGCGCGAGCGGGGCCAGGAGGTGTTGATCGCCTTGCAGAATGTCGGGTTCCACCCCGCGATCCGCGCCGCGCGCTATGACGTGCGCAGCGATATGATCAATGGCATGCCGCGCGGCGCCGTGAAGAGATTGTCGAGCGGTCCCGCGCCGGCGGACGAGCGTGAAGATTTCGACGAGCCACTCGCCGTCGATTAGGGCGGGGCCCTCAAGTGCGAAGGGCGCGGCTGTATGCGGGGCCGCGCCCTTCGTCTTCTTAGCCGATTGCCGATTGCCGGCCGGCGCCTCTACCCTGACGCGATGTCAGACGATCTCGCCGCTCCTGCTGAATTCGACATTCCGGAGGGGTATGCGCCCCTCGATTGGCGCCGCGGTTTCGGCCGCCAGATCGGCCCGCTCTATCGACGCGCAGAGAACGGCGCGTACACGATGGGTTTCCGCGTCGAGGATCATCACACCAACGGCATGACCAATGCGCATGGCGGCATGCTGATGACCTTCGCCGACATGGCGTGGGGCCACATTGTTTCGGTCGAGACGTCTTCGTACTGGGTGACGGTGCGGCTGACGGTGGATTTCCTCTCCAGTGCGCGGCTGGGCGACTGGGTCGAAGGCGGCGGTGATGTGCTGTCGACGGAAGACGGCCTTTATATCGTGCGCGGGCGCGTCTGGTGTGGCGAACGCACCATCATGACGGGCACCGGCCTGTTCAAGCCCATCCAGCCGCGCGAACCGCGGCCAGGGGAAAGAGCGTATAGTGGGACTAGGGAGTAGCAGCGCGAACAGTTAGTAGCCCTGCCGGCTAGTCACCACTTCCGATTGTCTTGAATCAGCATGCGTCCTTGGTGTTCAGGACGGCGGGGACCGTCATCAGCAGGATCCAGAACTCGCCAAGCCAGGACCATTCTTCAAGGTACTCGCGGTCGTAGCGGATGCGCTTTTCGTAGCCCGTGCTGGAGCGGCCGCTCACTTGCCAAAGGCCGGTGATGCCCGGGCGGACCAGCAGGTAGTAGCGGCGCTCCTTGCCATAGCGATTGAGTTCGGCGCGCGTGACGGGGCGCGGGCCGATGACGCTCATGTCGCCGCGGATCACATTCCAGATTTGCGGGAGCTCATCCAGGCTCGATTTCCGTAAAAACGTGCCTATCGCGGTGATCCGGGGATCGTTGCGGAGCTTTTGGGTCTCCTGCCATTCCTCGGCCGCATGGGGGTCGTCGAGCAGGATGCGCGCCAGCCGCTCCTCGGCGTCGGTCGCCATGGTGCGGAACTTCAGGCACTCGAAGCGTTCGCCCTGCCGGCCCACGCGGGTGTGCCGATAGAAAATAGGGCCCCGGTCGGTCAGTTTGATCAGGATCGCGATCGTGATGAGTGCGGGTGCGAAGAAAATGAGAGCCGATATCGCAACTGCTAAGTCGAACGCGCGCTTGGCTGGGCTATTCGCCGCCTTGACCTTTCGGATCAGGCGTCGATCGGTGATTCGATGCGCGGCGCGCGCCTCGGCGACCCGATAGCGGTCTCCAGCATTCTGCCGGCCACGAAACGGAATCCGGACCGCGGACCCCGTCTCGATCATTTGGTTGGCCATAATTCGAGACCCCCGCCATTTCCCTCGCAAATGGCGCGTGACCTTCGCACGCGGCCATTGTGCAATGCAATCCTAGTCGCGCCGTTGGTTAGAGTGTTTTGTTAGCTTGTCTGGAACGCTCTCCCCGTTAGAGTCGTTTCACAGCATCTGCGCCGAACTGGCGAATTTTCAGAGGGGTGCCGATTGGGCGCTTTACGCCGCCCGCAGCACTGGGAAACCCCCAAGCCGAAACCTGAGGGTTCGGCTTCCGCAGAGCCGCGCGTTGGGCGTCGATATCCGCGTTGGCTGGTCGTTTCGGGCCTCATTCTTTATTGCACCGCGTGCTGGGTGTTGGTGGTTATGGCCGGGTCCTGGGGCGTCGAGCTGTTCCGCACTGCGACCGCTCAGCCATAGCGGCTGGAAAAATCAGTCGTTTTCCGAAATTAAGCTGGCGTTTGCCTTCCTTGAGGCACTTGGTGTCCGCTGCGGCAGGCGCGGGGCCCGCCTGCGCGGTGTCGCACCGTGACGGCCCAGCGAGGAGCGTCCAAATGGCTGGGTCAGGGAAATCCGCGGGTGATTATCCACCGACTTTCCCGCGCAAAGCGCAACCTGTTGCATTATGGGGCAGTTCTGGAGATCGCTCGTCCCGGCGATCACGGCGCACTCGCTTGGCGGGTCAGGCCGCGCGTGCGCCTTTGGGGGACTTCTTCGTGCGGGTACGTTCGGCTCTATCGCTCTTCGCCGCCTCGCTTATCGCCTTCTCGCCGGTGCACGCCATGGCGCAGGACCGCGAAGACAGCGTCTCGGTGCGCGAGCGGGCGCGCCCCGAATACGATCCGCTCGGCATGCGCCTGGGTGCGTTCACCCTCAACGCCACGCTCGATCTTAGCCTCGCCAATTCGGACAACATCTTCGCGGAGGGGAGCGGCCAAGATGAGGATACGATTTACACCGCCGGCTTGCGCGGCCGGCTGAGCAGCGATTGGGTGCGTCACGGCCTGACCGTCGAGGCCGGCGGCTCGAGCGTGAATTACGATGAATTTTCGAGCGAGGATTACGACACCTCGTTTGCAGGCATAGCCGGGCGTCTCGACGTCGGCAGCAATTCGAGCCTCAGCGCGCGCGCGCGTTTTGCGCACGATGCGGAATCGCGCCGCGATCCGGACGCGCCGGCCCAAGGCACGCCGCGTCCCGAGTTCGACCGCACGGAAATGGCGCTCTCCGCCGCGCACCGGTTCAACCGCTTCCGCGTCAGCGCAACGGCCGCGCAAGTCGAGCAGGATTACGAAGGCCTGCAAAACTTCCGCGATTTCGACGAGACGAGCTTCACCGGCCGCCTGGAAGCGGAAGTGACCCCGCGAATCGGCATGTTGCTGCAGGCCAGCACGGACGAGCGCGATTACGACAATTCGCCGAACCTCAATTCCGAAGGCCGGACCTTGCTTGTTGGCGCTACGGTGAACCTCACGGACCTCATGCGCGGCGAAGTTGCAGTCGGCCATTTCGAACGCGATTACGATGACCCGACGATCGGCACGGTCGACGGCGTGGCGGCTTCCGCCGAACTGGAATGGTACATCACGCGCCTGACCACGCTCTCATTCAACGCGCGTCGCAACACCGAGGAAGTGGTCGGCGCAACGACAGCCACGCCGTTCGTCGCGAGCCGCTACGGCGCCCGCGTCGATCACGAGCTGCTGCGCAATCTTATCCTGACAGCGGGCGCCGAGTTTGGGTCGCGCGAGTACGACGACGTGATCGCGCGCGACGACGATTTCGTCTATGCGGACGTGGGCATGGACTATTTCGTCAACCGGCGCATCGTGCTGCACGGGCGCGTAGAGCACACCGACGTCGAGTCCAATGTGGCCGGCGCCGAATTCGACGAAACCAGCGTCACGCTCGGCGTCAGCTTCCGCCTCTAGGGGATCGGCGGCGCAGGCGCTAGGCTGCTCGCTTGAGCTTGGACCTGCATATGCCGCCGGCGAAAAGGCCCGCTTCGAAGCGTTCTCCTACGCGCGCACGGCCAAAGCGCGCTGCGCCGCCCGTGGATGCGCTGGCCGCCGCAGCTTGGGCGGAAGCGGATGCCGCACTGGCCGAGGCGTTGGTCGAGTGCGCCCGCGCCATCGAGGCGCCGACCCAGGCCGCGCGCGCGGATTCGTTGGAGCTCCTGTCGCTCGCTCTTTCCCGCGCCGCGCGGCGACGGGGTCTGTCGCGGATCGGCAGGGCGGGCGCGCTGGAAGATTTCGACCCGAAGCGGCACGACCTCGCTAGCGCGCCAAAGCGCGCGCCCAAGCGCGTCCGGATCGTGTCGGAGGGCATCGTGCGGGGCCGTGACGTGCTGATCAAAGCACAGGCGGTTCCAGCGAGGGCGAAGCGTCATGAGTGACGGCTGGGCGCTCTGCATCGATTTCGGCACGGCTTTCTCCAAGGCGGCCGCCGCCCCCCTTGGCGCGTGGTCGCGCTTCCATCCCGGCGATGTGCGCCCCCTGACGCTGGCGCGTGAGGAGGAGGCGAACCCCTTCCTGCTGGAAAGCGCCGTATTCGTGGACGAGGAGCGCGTTTTGTTCGGCCGCGCCGCACTGGCGCGCGCCGATGCGTTGGCGCACAAGAAGCGGCAGGCGCTGCGCTCATTCAAGACGCTGCTGTCTGTCAGCGACCTGGATCGCGCGCTCAATACCGGCGCGCCGGCCTCGATCGATCCGAACCGCACGTTCGCGATGCGCGATTTGGTCGTTCTCTATCTCGCGTATCTGCTCGCCGCGACCGATCGCGCCGTGCGCGCCGATCCGGCGCTCTCTGCAGCAGGCGTCATCGAACGGCGCTACGCGGCGCCGGCCTGGCGCAGCGGCGACAGCGGCGGGCTCCACACCGCCGTTGTGCGCCTGTTCGGCGAGGCCGAAGCGCTCCGTGCGCAGATCGGGGACAAGATCCTCGCCCCGCAAGGCGTGACCTTGAAGGCCGTCGGCGACGCGCTGCCGGCGTCGTTCTCGCATCCGCGGACGGTGCAGATGGGGCTGGTCTTTGAGGCGACGGCGGCGGCCGCCTACACCTCTATCGGACTGGAAGAGAGCGCCTCCCACATGGTCGTCGTCGACATGGGCGCGGGGACAACCGATATCGCGGCGATCGCCCGAGCTGGGGCGCGCATGGAGGAATTGCCTGAAGCGCGCGTGACGTTGAAGCAAGCCGGGGACTTTATCGACCGCATCGTCGCCAATATCGTTCTCGACACCAATCGCTGGGCTGGTTCGCCGGAGCAGCAGGCCATCCTCTGGCGGCTACTGATGCGGCACATGCGCGACATCAAGGATAGCCTCTACGTGGATGGCAAGGCGATGCTGCGCCACGAGAACCGCACCGTATCGATTTCCATGCGTGACGTAGAGAAGGATCGGGATTTCCGCCAGTTCGTAAAGAACCTGCAGCGCGCTTACGATGCGAGCATGGCCGCCGTGCGGGATTCCGCGATCGCGCGCAAGCGTCGCGGCATCCAGACCATCGCCGTCGGCGGGGGGGCCAACGCGCCGTTCATCCGCGCCCTGTTGAAGCGCAAGCCTTCGCGATCGAACAAGCTCGTGATCGAAGCCCGGCCGGCCACGCCGGAGTGGGCTTTCGCGCCCGCGTTCCGAGGCAATCTCGCGCCGGTGTTTCCCCAGCTTTCGATCGCAATCGGGGGCGCGCTCGCGCCGGACACGATGCTGGCGGCGCGCTCCGAACTCAGTCCGGGCGCAGCCGGCCGAAGCGGTATCCCGGCGGCACCCGATTGACGTAAACGCCGGTCGTTCCCGCGTCGCGACGGATGGTCCGCATGGTGTGGCGGATCGCGCCGATCGGCGTCCGATCCCAGACCGCCACAACTACGGCGCGCTCAGCGAGCCGCGCCGCCATCGGACCTTCCGCGCTGGCCAGGGCCGGCGGGCAGTCGAGCACAACAAGATCGTAGGCCTCGCGCAGATGGTCCAACAGCGCCGGAAAGCCCGCGTGCCCGATCAGCGTGCGCCAAAAGGAAACCGGCTTGGCGGCGGGCAGGAAATGGAGGCCGATTTCCTGCTCCTCCTCTACGTAATCGCGCCAGTATTCCGGCCGTTCGCACGCTTCCAGGACACCTAACTCGGGGGCTAGGCCGAAGCCGCGGGTGAGGCTGCGTCGGCGCAGGTCGCAATCGACCACAATGACGGACCGGCCTTGCTGCGTTGCACTGGCGGCTGTGCACAGCGCCGAGGTGGTGGCGCCGTCGCCGGCGAACGAACCGATAAAGGCGATAACGCCGACGTCGTTCAGATTACCCTGCAGGTCACGGAAAGCGGTGGCGAACGCCGAGGCGGGCTCATGGGTGACGAAGCCGAGTGGCGAGCGCTCATCTGGCGGTAACTGGCGGAGCGCGCGCGGGGTGAGTTCGGGCGCGGCGCCCAAAATCGTGTAGCCACGCTTCTTGCCGAGGCTGCTGACAGAAGTGATCGTATTGCGCCCCAACTCGCGGATAACACCGACGAGAAGCGCGGCGGCCAAGCCGACGTCAACGTAGAAGGCGCCGGTTTCCATGTCGATCCGCGCGCCGCCGGCCGTGTGAAAGGCGAAACCGGCTGCCGAGATGAGCAGCGTCAGAATCGCGACGAACACCCACTGGCGGCTGGCCCCGCGCAAAAGCCGCGATCGGATCAAGGCGCCGAAGCCAGGCCCGGTGTTGCGGCGCGGCCGGACGCGCGTGCGCGGGCCTGCGCCGTCCGCGTTTAGCGCGCGCTCGCTTGCCACGGGGGAGTTCAACGTCCTGTTCTCCTCGGCAGCTTCCACACGCTCAAAAATCAAGGTCCGAACGCGCCCCCGCGGCGGCTCGCAGCCAGCCATCTATAGCCCAAGAGCGCCCCGATTCGACCGCTTTCTGCTGCTTCACCGGGAAGGCGGCTGTGGCAGGCGCGAAGGCGCTGTCCCGCCCCGCTTTTTTCGCGTCGCAAGCGCGCCCTGTGGATTGTGTGCCCGGGCGGGGAAATATTGATAATGCGTTCGGAGAGGCGTTGAAGTTTCGTAAGAGATTTCTAATCTCACCAGTTACGGGGTCAGGATCTGCCAATGCTCATCCAGATGCCTCGCGGGTCAACCGACCAGCCAGGTGCGCAGAACGCGGAAGAGTGCAATGCCTTCGAGGCAGCGCTCCGGCGCGACTTGGCCAGCGCGCCGGTCATTTCGTACGACGCGATGCTGGGCGGTTGGGTGAAACGCGCGTTCGATTTTTCGGTCACGCTCTTCACGATGCCGCTGTGGCTGCCTGTCATGCTGATCGCGGCGGCTTGGTCCAAACTGAAGCATCCGGCGCCTGTGTTTCAAGCGCATGACCGCGTCGGCTATGGCGGGCGCGTGTTCCGTTGCTTTTCGCTGCGCCTCGAGCCGCCAACGGCAACCATCGCTCATCTGCGTGGGCCCAAGGAAGACGTGCCGGCAAACGATTGGAATTCGATCGCGAGCAAGGCGGAGTCTCGCCGTGAGAAATGGCGCCGCGCGATTGAACGCTTGCCGCGCATGTTCAACGTGCTGGGCGGCGACATGTCGCTCGTCGGTCCATCGCCGCTTGCGCCGGAAGATCTCGAGCCGATGAAGACGGGCAAGCGCTATTATCTGAGCGCCCGCCCTGGCGTCGTCGGCGTCAGCACCATCGTCGACGCCGATGAAGAGCAGGCGAGCCAGTACAAGATCTACGCGTTCTCCTGGTCGCTAATGACGGACATCGTCATCCTCTCGGACGCGCTGCGCGGTTTGCGCGACCGGGGGGAATTGTGGCGCCCGACCAAAATCAAGCGCACGCGCCCCATCCCGCGCGGCGACGACGCGCCCTTACGCAGACGCACCCGCGCCGCGGGCTGATTTCCGCCATTTACGCTGCGCCTTGCGCTGACAGCGAACTTGTGCGCCCTCGTACCTCATGGGGCAGGGGCATTGGTGAAGCTGGTTTTCTTTGGGCATGACGCGCGAGACCCTGCCGTGCAGCGGCGGATCAAGGCGTTCGCAGACACAGGGGCGGACGTCGACGCCTTCACCATGCGGCGCGGACCGCCGATCGAGACACGTTGGAGCAACGTGGACCTCGGCGAAACTCGCGACGCCGCCTTCGGACAGCGTATCGGCGCGTTGATCGCGGCGCGTCCGATCTTGCGGCAGCGCCGCGACCTGCTGCGCCAAGCTGACATCTTGTATGCACGCAATCTCGACATGCTGGCGCTCGCGCGCTGGGCGAAGACCATGAGCGGGTCGCGCGCGCGGCTCATTTACGAATGTCTTGACGTGCACCGCTTCCTGGCAAGGCCGGATCCGTTTGGCGCTGGCATGCGGGCTGCTGAAGCGGCGCTTTTGCGCCACGTCGCACTGGTCGTGGTGAGTTCGCCGGCCTTCGTGCGCGAATATTTCGATAAGCATCATCCGCGCCGCGCGCCGACCGTGCTGGTCGAGAACCGTCTTCCCTGGGGCTTCGATTATGGTTCGCGTCCGGACGCCGCGGCCGCGCTGGCGCATGAGCGGTTGCGCATCGGCTGGTTTGGCAATTTGCGTTGCGAGCGCAGCCTGACGCTGTTGCTCGATCTCGCCGCACGCTTCCCAGACGAGACCGAAATCGTGCTCCGCGGTGCGCCCGCGCAGGCCGCGATTCCGGATTTCGGCGCACGTGTTGGCGGCCGTGGGAACGTGAGCTTTGCAGGCCGCTATGCCTGGCCGGACGATCTCTCGACGATTTATCGCGAGGTCGATCTCGTGTGGGCCGGCGACTTCCACGACCCGGGCGCCAATTCGAAATGGCTGCTACCGAACCGGCTTTATGAGGGCGGCTATTACGGCGCCCCGCCGCTGGCGCCGGCCGATTGCGAGACAGGCCGATGGATCGAGTCGCGCGGGTTCGGCTTCACCCTGCCGGAGCCGCTCGAAGAGACGTTGCCCGCATTCGTTCGCGGCCTCGACCGCGCTGACGTGGCGCAAGCGCGCGCGCGGCTGCTGAGCGCGCCCGCCGATGTGTTTGTGCAGCCGAAGGACGAGCTGAAGCGCGTCATCGACGCTGCGATGAGCAGTCCCGTCCGATGACAAAGCCGGTCCTTCTCATGCTGCTGAGCCGCCATCCCTACGCGGAGAAGAGCGGACGCGGTTTCATGCTTCGCCAGCGCATCGAACAGGCGCAGCGGCGCTTTGAAACGCGCCTGGTGGTGGTGGGGCATGCGGCCGGGGATGCAAGCGATGAAGGGCTGACGTTCCTGCGCATGGCCGGCCCTCTAGATATCGCCATGAACGCCGTCGCCCTCGCCAATGCGCCGATGCAAACGTGGCTTTATCACAGCGCCGCCGCGCGCGCCCGGGTTGCGTCGATGGCGCAGGACGCCGCCGCGGTTTACGTCGACATGCTGCGGCTCGTGCCTCTGGCGTCGGACGCGCCGAGCCGCGTGGCGCGGGTGATCGATTACGACGATCTGCTGTCGGAGCGATATCGCCTCGCCGCAGGCGCGGATTATGATGTGATGGGATTTCTCGCGGAACGCATGGGCCCAATGCGCCGCATCGCGCGCATGTTCTCCAAGCCGCTTCTGCACGCGGAATCGCGGCGTTGCGCCGCTTATGAGCGGACAATGGGAGAGATCGCGGATCTCGTCATCTTCACGTCTGCGCGCGAGGCGGGCGCACTTGCTGCGCGCAACGTGATTGCCGCGCCGCCCATGCGCGCGCCTGCCGGCGCATCTGCACCGCCGGGACGCCGTCTGATCTTTCTGGGCAACATGCATTATGCGGAGAACGTAACGATGTTGCGTGCGCTCGCCGATGGCGTGCGCACGCTGCGCGCGGAAAGCGCCTGGCCGGCCGACGCGATGATCGAAACGGTGGGCGATTATCCGCGCGACCTGCCGGCCGCGTTTGATGCGCAGAGCTTCACCTTCCACGGACGCGTCGCCGATCTCGACACGCTGGCGGGGGCGGGAATTTTTCTTGCCCCCGTGGTCAGCGGCAGCGGCGTAAAGATCAAGGTGCTCGACGGGATGGCTCTGGGCTGCCCGGTCGTCGCAACGCCCAAGGCCCTCGAAGGTCTGAGCGCGCGCGCGAACCGCGAGCTTCTCGTGGCGGCGGAACCGACCCAGGCGTTGCGCGCGGCCCTCGCGCTCCGCGACAAGCCGCGGTTGAAAGCGATGCTGGCGGCTCGGGCGCGCGCCTATCTCGAGCGCGCGCATTCGCCCGCTATTGGCGATGTCTTGTGCGAGGCGATCGAAGCAGCGATCGCGCGGCGTCAGGAGACGCTGTAGTAGGATTTCGCCTGGTAGAAGTAGAGGGAGTCAGCATAGGACTGCCAATGCGGCAGCACGCAATTGAGCGCAATGCCCAGCACTTTGCCGCCGGCCGACTCCGTCTGCGCCACTGCGGTGCGCACCGCGCCGATATGCGAGCGGCCCGCGCGGGCGACGATCACCACCGTATCGGCGTGCTTCACCAGGACGCGCGTTTCAGCGACGGCCAGGATCGGCGCGCAATCGAGAATGACGAGATCGTAGTGCGCGCGCAGCTCGCCGACCAGACGCTCCATCGCTTCCGAGCCGAACACGTCACGGGGCGTGAAGCCCGATGTCGCGACCGGCAGGACATGAGCGTCCGAGTTCGGATCGCGCACGATGGCGGAACGCCACGGCGCCTCGCCGGCGAGCACCTGCAGAATGCCGACATCCGTCTCGATGTCGATGACGTCGTTGATCGATTGCTTGCGCAGGTCGCAGTCGACGACGCAGACGCGTTGGCCCGACATGGCCGCGACGCGCGCCAGACACATGGAGATGGTGGTCTTGCCCTCATCAGGCAGAGCCGAGGTGATGGCGACGACCTTCACCGAGAAGTCGAGCTTTGAATAGACGATCACCGTGCGCAGCACGCGCAACGCTTCGGTGAACGCCGACATCGGCCTGCCCACCAAATATCCCGACGGATGACGTTCCGCCGGCGGCATTTGTCGCATCATGCGCTTTGAGATAGTCGGGATGGAGGCGATGGCCGGATAGCCGACCTTGGACTCAAGTTCGTCGGCGTTCTTCACCGATTGATCCAGGATTTCGGCGATCACGCCGGCGCCCACGCCCAGCATCAAGCCCGCCGCAATCGCAAGCGCAATGGCGATGCGCAGCCGCGGCGATGACGGCGAGCCCGGCAGCGAGGCGTACGCCATCAGCCGCGCGTCGGAAGTGTTGAGCTGATCCTGATCGGCGATTTCCTGGTAGCGCTGCAGATAGCTTTCATAGACCTGGCGGCTGGCGGCGGCTTCACGCTCGAGTTCGCGCAGGCGCACGCTGGCGCTGGAATTGTCGGATAGATCGCCCGCGGCGCTGCGCAGCGATGCCTGCAGCGTGGCCAGACGCGCACGCGCGACGTTCACCTCGTTGCCGAGATTGACGGAAATGCGCTGGATTTCGCGCTGGATCTGCGCCTGGATGTCGTTGCGCTCGGCGCGCACGGCCTGAACCGCCGGATGCGTATCGAGATAGCGAGATTCCAGGTCGGATTGACGGCGCGCGATTTCCGCTTCGCGTTCTCTGAGGCCTGTGATGGTCGGCGAACTGAGCGCGTTGCCGATCGATTCAAGCGAGGCGCCGGAGTTGCGCATCTCCTGCAGCTGGCGATAGCGCGCTTCGCGCTCGGCCAGATCGGCCTGAGCCTGCAACACCTGGTTTTGCACGTTGCTGATCTGGCTCTCCGCCAGCGTCGTGCCTTCCGCGGCCATAAGGCCGGACTCGACGCGGAAGGTCTCCGCCGCGGATTCCTTGGCCTGCACGTCCTCGCGCAGTTCCGCGAGACGGCGCGACAGCCACGAATTGGCGCGCGCCGCGGTGTCGACGCGGGCGTTTACCTGGCTTGCGATGTAAACGTCCGCGTAGGTGTTGGCGATAAGCTGCGCGCGGTGCGGATCGGTCGACGAGGCGGTGATCTCGATAACGTAAGTGAGGCCGCGGCGGCGCACCTGGATCGCACCCGCCAGGCTGCCGGAGATTTCCTCGGCCGTCGGCGCGTTGGGATCGTTCCGGCGCAACATGCCGAGCGCCTGGCCAAGTTCGTTCAGCAGGGCGGGCGAGCGCAGCAGCTCGATCTCGGAATCGATGGTGGAAGAGTCTCGCGGCAATGCGCCGACGACGCTCTCACTGTCCAAAACCCGCTCCTGGCGCGGATTAATCATGACCAGCGCCGTCGCACTGTAGCGCGGCGTCTGTAGCATGAAGTACGCAAACGCGCCGACGGCGACAGTAATGCCGACGAGCGCCATGATCAGAATACGCCGGCGCAGCATCTGCAGCGCGGCGGTGACGCCGAACAGTTCCGCCAGTCCCTGAGGCGCGCCGGGGGGATAGCCAGGAGCGCCAGAGGGCGGATCATTGGTCATGATATTCATGGACGCACACCGCGGCCCAACGGCCACCAAGAAAACAGCCGCAGCGTTTCGCACACGCCGCCGAGAGACAGGTTCACCCTAGCACACTGGCTTTGGTTATGTCGTCTTTCGCCGCTGCCTATGCATGCTCTGCGCCGCTGCATTGTCGGTCCCTTGTGACCTATTAGGCGCGCTTTCGCATGCGTCTCCGCCGCCGACCTTCAGAACAGCCGTTCGCCGATCCGCACCGTATCGCCCGGCAGCACCGGCGTTGCGATCGTGAGCGGGTAGGACCGTTCTTCCTGTTCGTTGGCGTGCCGGATGTAAACGCGGTTGCGATTCGCGCGATAGGTGAATCCGCCCGCCGTAGCGACCGCATTCAGCACCGTGAGGTTTGCCGAATACGGGTACGTTCCCGGCCGTTGCACTTCGCCGAGAATGAAGAACGGCCGATAATTCGAGACTTCCACGCTGACGTTCGGCTGGCGGATGTACTCGCGCAGGGCCTCACGCAGGCTCTCGGTGAACTCGGCGATGGTCAGCCCGGCCGCGCGCACCTCGCCGACCAGCGGATAGGAGATCGTGCCTTGCGAGCCGACCACGTATTGGCCCGTCAGGTCGGCCTCGTTGAATACGGTTACACGCAGCTGATCGCCCGGGCCAAGCCTATACTCGACCGGCTGGGCGACCTCGTCGGGCGTGCTGGGAACGGTCGAGCATGCGCCGACAGCGAACGCGCCGGCCGCGAAGGTAAAGCCCGTCAACAGTGCGCGCCGAGTGTGCCAAAGCGGCGTGGTCATAATGCTCCAACCCTCCCGGGCGTTGTACGCAATAAGCCCGTGCTCGCAAGCGCCGGGCCGCCCGCAGATCGGTTAATCATCAGCTGCGCTTTGGGATACCGCGGCGGCTGCGCGCCTATTGTGGAAAAGCGCTGCTGACCCGCCGCCAGCGCGGCGCCGGACCAGCGCGGCGCTGCGTAACCAGGCTTGCTCGGCCAGCCGCGCTGTGAGGTATGCCGCCGTCTGAGGCGAGTGGAACGTGGATAATGCCGCCCCGACATGGCGATCCTTCACCGCAGAGATCAACCGGCGCCATTGCAGGCGACAGTCAACGCTGTTCCAGTGACGGCGCAACGCGCTTCGCTCTTCGCGGGTGAGAGGACGCACGCCCGCCAGCCCATCGTCGCAATCGCGCAGCCGTTGCAGATCGGCCTCGGAATGGGCGTTGCTTAACGAGCCTATTCGTTCGACCGAGACGTATCCGGCTGGGGCGCAAGTGAGGAACCGCGCGCCGAGCGCAAGCGCGCGTGCGTAAAGCTCGTAATCCTCGCCGAGCCGCATGTCCTCGCGATAGCGCAGGCCGTGCCGTTCGATGAACGTCCGGCGGAACATGGGCTTCAAATAGCCGAGGTCGAGCGGCCCGGTTTGGGCGCCGAGATTGCCGGTCACGAAGCTCACGAACGTCAGGGGCGCCGGCGACAACACGCGATGAGGAGGCGTCGGCGTCTCGCTTTCGCGCACGCGGATCAGCGCATCGGCGATGATGTCGGCACGGTCGGCGTGAGCATGCAAGACGCCGAGGCGGCCCTCCAGCATGTAATCGTCTGCGTCGAGGATGGCGATCCATGGCGAGACAGTGGCGGCGATGGCCATGTTGCGCGCGGCGGACGGGCCTGCGTTCTGTTCGGCATAGCAAATCTTGACGCGCCGGTCGGCCCCCGCGAGTTGTTCGGCGACGTCGCGGGTCCGGTCGCTTGAACGGTCATCGGCGATGCAGACTTCGGCGGTTTCTGGCTGCGCCAGCGCCGAGCGCACGGCCCGTTCGAGCGTCGCTTCGGCGTTATAAGCGGCGATGATGACCGCCGTGGCGGCGCCCGGTTTCACGGCGCCTGCTCGCAATCGCGGTTCGTCGTCTCCAACGCCATCGCGCGCTCTAATGCATGAACGGCCGGCGTATCGAGCGTGGCGGTCAGTAATTCCGCATTATGGCGCACGCGGTCGAGACGAGATGTTGCGAAGAGCGTGATGCCATCGGCATTTCGGAACATTGCGGCTTGCAGCATGAGCCGGCCGATGCGCTCGGCATCGCCGGGCGAAATTCCCGTGTCCCGCCGGAAGCGTTGCGCCAAATGGTCATCCGCAGCGAGCTTGTTCATGAACTCGGCAAGCCGCGCGCCCAACACCGAGTGCACGATGAGGCGTGTGGTGGAAGGCAGCTTGCGGGGCCGGTCCAGCCATTGCGCCGGCGCCTGCACGATGTCGCACAAGTCCGGATGCGCGCGGAGGAGGGCCTCCGATTGTCTTACGGACGTGGCGATGCCGAATGCGGCGATCTTGCCTTCCGCGCGCAAAGCTTCAAGCACGCGCTTTAGACCATCGTGAACCTCTTCGGCTTGGATCTCATGCAGCAGCAGCGCGTCGAGGCGATCGGTCTTGAGCTGACGCAGACTGCTTTCCACGCTGCTGCGGATCTGATCGGCCGCAAACCGCCCGGTGGTTTTGCGCTTGATGGAAGACAGCCCCAGTTTGGCGAGACCACGCCCAAGGCGGCTCTCCGGCACGATGCCCGCCTTGGTGACCAGCGCAATATCGTCCCGGCGTTGGCGCACGAGTTCGCCAAGCACGGTTTCGGATTGCCCCCAGCAATACATCCGGGCGGTGTCGAAATGGCGCACCCCGCACGCAAACGTCGTCTCGAGAAGGGTCAACGCCTCGCGCTCGGTTAACCGGCCCGGAATTGCGGCGCAGCCGAAGCCTAGGCGCGTCGCGCCATTTTTCGCTCTCATCGGCACGGCGTCTTGCTCGTTTTCCTGCCTGTCCCATAGCAATCATGGCGCCGCCCACGCGGCGAGGCCAGTAACTTTGGCCCCCGTTTGCAGCGTCACAGGCGCACGACCTTGATTGCCGCGAATGGTCGCGACACTGTCTGCGGGATCCGCGCCAGATCGGCGCCGGCGGTTTGCTTAATGGCCAGCACGGACATCGCCGAACGAGACCGCTTCGTCGTCCTGGACGGCATGCGCGGGCTGGCGGCGCTCGCGGTCATTACCGATCACGTTCCCTCCGAACTTATGCGCGCCCTGTTGCCCGGCCGCTACCTCGCCGTCGACTTCTTCTTCGTGCTTTCCGGGTTCGTGCTGGCGCACGTCTATGGAGAACGGCTCGCCCGCGGCATGGGCTTGTTGTCGTTCATGCGCGTGCGCGCGATCCGGCTCTACCCTCTTTACCTAGCGGCAGTGCTGATCAGCTTCGTTATGGCGGTGATCGTGGCCGTGAAGGGCTGGGAGCCGTTCGCCCTATGGCAGGTCTTCACCTCGCTCGGGTTTGCCTTGCTGCTATTGCCGTGCCCACCGGCACTTTCGCTCTGGCCCAACGCGCCGTTTCCGCTGGTGGGACCGTCCTGGTCGCTTTTCTTCGAAATGGTGATTAACGCCGTGTACGCGCTGGTCGGACGCTTCCTGACGCCGGCCTTATGCGTGGGATTCATGGCGACCGGCGGCGGCGCGCTGACGCTGGCGGTGATCGCCGGCATGGACGTCGGCGGACACGCCTGGTCGAACTTCCTCGGCGGCCTGTTGCGCGTCAGCTTCGGATTCTTTGCCGGTGTGTGGCTCTACAAGATGCGTGTGCATTGGACGGCGCCGGCGCTGCCGGTGTGGGCTGCATTCCTGATTCTGTTCGCCGCCATGGCCATGCCGACGCCGCACGGCTTACGTCCGTACTGGGATCTATTCGCGGTTCTATTCGTGTTTCCGCCGCTCGTGGCGATGAGCGCCAACACGCGCGTCAAAGGCAGTGTGCTGGATATTTGCGCGTTTGTGGGGCTGGTGTCCTACGGCGTTTACGTGCTGCATGTGCCCCTGTTTGCCTGGGTGCGCCTGGCGCTGCAGCACTTTGGCGTGTTCGAGCAGATTCCCGGCGCGGCCATGGTCGGGCTGTTGGCGATCATCGCAATCGGCGTAACCGCAATTTTGCACATGGTTTACGATGTGCCGGTGCGGCGTTTCCTCTCGCGCAAGAAACAGCGCAAAAGCAGGGAAAATACTGGACCGGCGGCCGCTTCTTGAGCCATCTAGCGCAGTACCGGGCGACTACTCGAAGCTATGAAGCAAGCGCTGAAGCAACTGGTCCGCAAGACGGGGCTGGAACGCCGTCACGTCGAAGCGGCGCGCATGTATGGCGAACGTCAGGCGTTGGCGCTCGCGCCGCCCAAGCGCGCGCGAGAGCGCGGGCGGATCTTGTGCTACCATTCGGTTGGCCAACCCGAGTTCGGCGTTAACGACGTCCCGCCTGAGCGCTTTCGCCGCCACATCGAATTGGCGCTCGACCTTGGCTTTCGCTTCGTGCCGCCCGCGGAGATCGCGCGCAGCGGCGGGCAGGCCAGGGACTTGGCGATCTCGTTCGACGATGCGTTGAAGAGCGTGCTGAGCGAAGCCGATCCGATCCTGCGCGAACACGACATTCCCTACACCGTGTTCGCCGTCTCCGAATGGAGCGACCAGAAGCACGACTGGCAGAAGGAGAAGGTGCTGAGCTGGGACGAATTGGGCGGCATGATCGAGCGCGGCGTTGAGGTCGGCGGCCACTCCGCGACGCACCGCAATTTCGGCTGCATCGATGAAGTGCGCGCCCGGACTGAGTTCGAGACATCGCGCGAGACCATGAAGGCGCGGCTGGGCTTTGCGCCGGAAATCATGGCGATCCCGTTTGGGCA
Source organism: uncultured Terricaulis sp. (assembly GCA_964540785.1). Lineage (GTDB taxonomy): Bacteria > Pseudomonadota > Alphaproteobacteria > Caulobacterales > Aquidulcibacteraceae > Vitreimonas. Next base: position 9,528 of record CAZIOD010000006.1, on the reverse strand, counting down.
ATCGTCCAATTGGAGCGAGGTCGCCGATCGCGCGGCGCGCGAGGCGGGGTTCACCACGATCTACGCCCAGGCCGAGGACACCCGCCCGCCAGGCACTGTGGCGCGCACCTTCGTGACCCGCTTCGACGATGACCGTATCTTCAAGGCGCTGCTGCGCGGCGCCTACGATCGGTGGGAGGAGTGGACGTGGATGTACTGACCGGCAAACGCTGCGTGTCGGTCGTCGTCCCGACCCGCAATCGTCCCGATACGCTGCGTCAGGCGCTCGCCAGCATCCGCGCGCTAGAGGCGGCCGACCTGACGTTTGAAATCCTGGTCGGCGACAACGGCGACGATCCGCGCACGCCCCGCGTCTGTGCTGAATTCGACGCCAGGCATTTGCCCGTCAGCGAGAATGGCGCGGGCGCGGCGCGCAATGCAGGGCTTCTGGCCGCGACGGGCGAGCTCATCGCCTTTCTCGACGATGACGACGTATGGATGGCGAACCACATCCGTCCGCACCTCGCCGTGTTCGATGCGCGCCCCGAGATCGAAGCAGTGATGGCCCGCGTCATGGCGGTCGATGAGGACCTGCGCGAAATCGCCGGACCGTGGCCTTGGACTGTGTGCGCAGAAGGCGACGAGAGCGTGCGCACGATGCTTTCGGGCTATTATCCGCAGATCGGCGCGACGATGGTCCGCGCGAGCGTGCGCGGCGAGGTGGGCGCGTTCGACGCCGCGTTGCTGGGCGACCAGGACTGGGATTGGCAATTGCGCGTCGCGCGCCGGCGCAAGACAGCGTACATTCCCGATCCGTGCGTGCTGTTCCGCCAGCGTCCGCCGGGCAGCTTCGATGCGTTGCGTCTGCGCCGACTGGGATTTGGACGACGCGTCTTCCTGCGGCATGCCTTGCCGGAGCGGCGCGTGTGGCCAAGCCTCGGGGCCATGGCGAATTCCTACCGCGATGTGCTGTGGCACTATTACGAGTATTTCGTAGAAGCGGCGACGGAGCGCGCCGAAAAGGGCGAGCCCGGCGTGTGGCGCGCGATCTGGGGTGCGTGGCGGACGTTTCCTTTGCGCGCGACGTACCAGCTGATTGCGCCGAAACCCTTGCGAAAGGCGATGCTGAGCTCACTGACGTCCGGCCGGCGTGCGCCGGTCGCCAATGGCGCCTGACATGGCGCGCGTCGACGTCCTGATGCCTGCCTACAATGCGGCGGCCACGCTGCGGGACGCCATTGAGAGCATTCGTGCGCAGACCGTGCGCGATATCCGCATCGTCGTCGTCAATGATGGATCGACCGATGCAACGGCGTCGATCGCTGCGGAGCTGGCCCGGCAGGATGGGCGCGTAAAGCTCGTCAATACGCCGAACCGCGGTATCGTCGAAGCGCGCAACGAAGCTCTGCGCAACGCAACCAGTGAGTTCATCGCCTGCCTCGATGCGGACGATCTTGCCTTTCCGCACCGGCTGGAGCGCGAGCTGAAATATCTCGCCAATCATCCTGAGTGCGTCGCGGTCGGCGCCTATGTCGAGCACATGGATGAGCACGGCGCGACGCTTGGGGGCATGCAGCAGCCGACGCCGCCCGCAGACGCCGACCCCGCCAAGGCGCCGGCGCTGGAGCCCTACATCATTCAATCGACATTGTTGGCGCGGCGCGCCGCTGTCGAAGCCGCCGGTCTTTATCGGCACGTGCCGAATTCGGAAGACAGCGATCTGTTCTGGCGGCTCGCGGAACGCGGCGCTTTGGCGAACCTGCCCGAAAAGCTCGGCAAGTACCGCGTGCATACCGCGAGCGTTTCGAGTTCGATCGTCAACGGCCGCATCATGGCGGTCGGCTCACAGTTGGGCGCGCTGTCAGCGGTACGCCGCCGCACCGGCAAGCCGGATCTTGTGTTTTCGTATGCGTTGCACGCGGCGATGAAGCGCGCCGCGACGCTGGAAGGGATGTGCGCGACGGCCGTTGAGCTGCTCGAGGCGGACGAAGCACGGCATCTGCGCATTGCCGCCGCTGCAAAACTAATGGAGCTCGCCCGCTACCGTCCGTACGAACTGGATGCCGGCGACTGCGCCTTCATTCGCTCTGCCTTGCCGGCGGCTAAGCACCTCACGCCGCAAAACCAGAAAGAAGTGGATTGGTACGTGACTGTCACCGCGGCGCGTCTTTTGCGCAAAGGCATGCTCTCCGAAGCGCTGACGCTGACGCCGCCGAAGAATTATCCCGTCGCGGCCGCACGGGTGCTGCTCTCGCGGTGAACGTGGACGGACGTCTTTGCGTCCGTCGCGCCTTTGTGTTGAAAGGAAATAACACAAAGGCAGAAAATGCACGACGACACAAAGGGAAGCCGGCACGGGCGGCGCCGCGCCGAATTAATGTGGGTCTTCCGGCCAGTTGAGCACGCCGTCGCGGACGGCCCGCTTCAGCCATTCGGGCAATAGAAATGCCGGCGCGCGGCGCGGATTGCTGAACATGCCCTGGCGCTTGAGATTGCGCCAGTGCTCCAGCCGCCGGGCGAACGGCATCACGCCGATATAATTCTTCACGTATTGTTCGATCGGCCAATTGCCGCCGAACAAGTCTTCGTGGCGCACATCGAGCTCGCCGAAGCTCGGCGCATCGCGTTCGGCGAGCATGGCGCGGTTGTCGAGCGGGGCAAGCTCGGCGGCGCGCGCATAGACCGCTTCCATCCATTTGTTCCAGCCCGGCGGATTGTGCGCGGCGGCCACCGCTTCGCACGCCTTGCGCCCCATCTCATCGCGAAGCTGCGGATCGGCGATCAGCTTGTCCAGCATGGCGCGATACTCGTCGAAGCTGCGCGCCTGCCAGGTATTGCCGACGAGCGCGAAATGGTTGATCGCGGTGATGCGCACATCGTCAGGATGAGTGAAGATGCTGACGGCCGGCGCGCCGTGCCCGGAAGCTTCCATCATCGAGGTGGACGACACGAACGGATAGGAATCCACGTAGATGTCGGCTGCTTCGTAATAGATGCGCGGGTCGGGCGTGGGCTGGAGCGATTGCAGCCGATCGCCGAATTTCTCGAAATAGGGCGCCCAATCGGGCTGCTCGGCGCCGCCGACGACGATCAGCGAGACGTTGGGATGCTTTTCCAGGATAGGGGCGTGAATCTCGGCGTAGCTGTCGCCGTCGCGCGTCAAATATTTGAGTTGACGCGCCACCGAGACCATCAGGATCGTCTCGGGAGCAATGCCAAGCGCGCGCTTGGCCTCTTCGCGCGTGCGGGCGCGTTTGATGCTCTCCGAGATGGTGGGCATCAGGATGTTGCGTTCGCGCGCGATGCCGCGGCGCGTCACGGAAAGTTCGAGCGCAGCATCGCGGAGATCGATGTTGAGATGGGCGATCGAGGGATTGAGCCAGAACAGGTGGTCGGCGTGATTGAGCACGAGCACATGCGGATACTTTCCGCACTCGATGGCCCCAAACGCCAGCAGCGGCACGACGTCTTCGCAGTGCGTGTGCAGCACCACGAGATCGTACTCTTGCGCCAGGCGCCGCAATCTGCGCGCCCAATCGATCTGGTTGCCGGGGCGGCGGTTGAGATAGCGCACGCCCCCGCCTGAGGCGTTGAACGCGTCGAACAGAAATTGCGGCGTCGGTCCGCGATGCTGGGTCAGCACTACGGCGTGCTCGCGCGTGCGATCCGCCTCCACCCACTTGCACAGCATGCGGGTGAGCCCGCCCACTGGCGCGGCCTGCGTCATCACATTGAGGATTCGCTTGTATTGCTTCGGGCGCGGATGCTTTTGGCCGGGGGTTTCCGTGGCGCGCGCGATATCGGTGAGCACCTTCTCGACGCGCGGACTCCAGAAGATGCCGCAATGGTTCTGCACCGGGATATGCGCGGCGATGGAGCAGTACGCCGCCGCCGTCGCAAACTCGCCCTTCGCGAAGAAATCCTCTGCGCCCGAGACGTATTTGTCGAACGTCGCGAAATTGCCGGCCAGTCGTTCTTTCTGCAGGGCGAAGGGCCGCGCCGGAGCTTCAGCGGCGGCTGTCATGCGCCGCCTCGCTCAGCTGTGGCGCCGCGTCCTGGCTGAAGCGCCATTCGCCGGGTTCATGGTAGACGCCGTAGGCCTGCGCCGAGAGGACGGGGTGGCGCACGTGGAAGTGCCCGCCGATCTGCGCGGCGACCATGGAAGCGGCCGCATCGCGCACGACGATGTTGGCGACATAGAGATCCGAAACCAGCTTGATCGGCGGCGTGCGCAGTTCGATTTCGCCTTCGCCTTCGACGTATGGGATGTCGATCTTGTCGCTGAAGGTGGAATAGGTGGTGCACGCGACTTCATCGTCGCGATCGAAGCCGACGCGGAAATCAGGGCGTTCGACGCGCTCGTGCGCCTTGTACTTGAGGCGCACGATCATCCGCTCGCCGTGATCGAAAACGCTGGCGGCTTCGCCGCGTTCGTTCAGGAGCTGCACGTCGGTAAACTTGATCGGCGCGTGCGCGCCGTCTCTGAACCAGGGGGCATCCTGCAGCCGGCTGTCGCTTTCGTAGAGCTTGAGGCCCTGGCCGGTCGGGCCGTCGAAGACGATCTGCCCCTTTTTCAGGTAGATCACGCGTTCGCACATGGTCTTGATCGAGTGCATGTTGTGCGAGACGAACAAAATTGTCGCGCCCTTCTGTTCGAGCCGGCGGGCGAAGGTCATGCACTTGCGCTGGAAGGCGAAATCGCCCACCGCGAGCACTTCGTCGAGCAGCAAAATGTCCGGATCGAGGTGGGCGGCGACCGCAAAGGCGAGCCGCACGTACATGCCGGACGAATAGCGCTTCACCGGCGTATCCATGAATTCGGCGATTTCGGAGAAATCCACGATTGCGTCGTACTTTGCCTGCACTTCGGCCCGCGTCATGCCGAGGATGGAGCCGTAGAGGAACACGTTCTCGCGCCCGGTCAGCTCGTGGTGGAAGCCGGTGCCGACTTCCAGGAGCGCGCCGAGGCGGCCGTTGATGCGGATATGGCCGGTCGTCGGTGTGGTGATGCGCGAGAGGATTTTCAGCAATGTCGACTTGCCCGCGCCGTTGAGGCCGATAATGCCGACATTCTCACCGCGCTTGATCTCGAAGTTCGCGTCCTTCAGGGCCCAGAAAGTCTGCCGGTCCTTGCGCTCGGCGCGCGCAGTTTTCGACGCGAACAGGTCTTTCACGCCGGCGCCGATAACGTCGCGCAGCGAATCGTGCTGGCGATCCTTGATCAGACGCCGGTAGCGCTTGCCGACGCCTACGCCGCGGATTGCGAAATCCCCGCCCATCAGATCACGTCCGCGAAAGTGCGTTCCATGCGGCGGAAGAAGATGAGACCTCCCGCCAGCAGGATCACAATGACGATTGCGCTCATGCCGAGCGCCATGAAGTTCGGCGCGCCTTGGCCGAATACGGCCCAGCGGAAGCCCTCGATCACGCCGACCATCGGGTTCAGCGAATAGAGCATCTGCCATTCTTCGGGCACCAGCGAGAGCGGGTACACGATCGGGCTCGCATACATCCAGATCTGGATCATGAACGGCAGCGTGTGCTTGATGTCGCGGAAGCGCACATTGATGGGCGCGAGCCACAAGCCGATCGACAGCGCCAGCAGCGCCGCCACCACCATCAGAGGCGGAATCACCAGCATCTTCAGGTTCGGCGCGATGCCGTAGAACGCCATCACCACCAGCAGCACGAGGAAGGCGATGCAGAAATCCACCAGCGGCGAGACGACATTCGCCAGCGGCATGATGAGGCGCGGAAAATAGATTTTCCGCACCAGCTCGGCGTCGGTGACGAGCCCGACGCCCGATCGGCGCACAGCTTCGGCGAAATAGGTCCAGGGCAATACGCCGGCGAAGGCGAACAGCGGATACGGCACGCCCTCGGACGGCATCTTTACGATGTAACCGAAGATGATCGAGAAGATGATCACTGCGAACACGGGCTGCAGAATGGCCCAGCCCGCGCCGAGCAGGGCCTGCTTATAGAGCACCTGCAGATCGCGCATCACCAAGACGCCGAGCAGCTCGCGAAAGCGCCACACAGCGCCCAGGTCGAGATCCAGCCACCCGCGGTCGGGGCGGATGTCCGTCACGATCTGGTTCGGGGAGGAGGGCGTTGTTACGCTCACGCCGCGCAGACCTTCTTCAGGGTTTCGGCGACGAACGTCTGCTCGTCGTCGGTCATCTGATGATAAAGCGGCAGGATGATGCGGCGATCTTGCGCGAACTCGGAGTTCGGCAGCTCGGTTGCGCGGCCGTTCTTGTAGCCGTCTTCGCGATGCGCGCACATGATGCCGCGGCGCGTTGCAATGCCGGCATCGAGCATCGCCTGCATCACCGTGCGCTGATCGCAATGAGCCGGGAGCGTCACCGAATAGCTTTGCCAGTTGGAACGGCGATCCTCCGGCTCCGCCGGGGGTTCGATGCCGATATTGTTCTGCAGCAGCTCGGTGTAGCGCGCGGCGAGCCGGCGCCGGGTGGCGACGATCTCCGGCACGCGCTTCAGCTGTTCGCGGCCGACAGCGGCCTGGATGTCGGTCATCCGGTAATTATAGCCGAGCACAGGATGAGTTTCGAAAATGACCTGGTTGGAACCGTGCCGCACCGTATCGGGCACGCTCATCCCGTGCTGGCGCAGCAGTTTGAATTGCTTGTCGTAGGCGGCGTTCCTGGTCGTCAGCATGCCGCCGTCGCCGGTGGAGACGATCTTGCGCGGATGGAAGGAAAAGCACGCGACATCGCCCCGCGGCGCGCCGATTTTTTCCCATTGTCCGTCCATCCTGATCTCGGCGCCGATCGCGCAGGCGGCGTCCTCGACGACAGCGATATTGTGGCGCGCAGCGACGGCCAGGACGCCGGTCAGGTCGCACGGCATGCCGATCTGATGGACGCACAGGATGGCTTTGGTCCTTGGGCTAATCGCCGCTTCGATCAGGTTGGGATCGATATTGTAGGTTTCGCGTTCGATATCGACGAACACGGGCTTGGCGCCGCAATAGCGCACCGCGTTCGCCGTCGCGATGTATGAATGTGAAACCGTGACGACCTCGTCGCCTTCGCCGACGCCAACCGCCAGCAGCGCCAGATGCAGCGCGGTCGTGCAATTCGACACCGCGGTCGCATAAGGCGCGCCGACGAAAGCCGCGAACTCTTTTTCGAACGCGGCAACCTCGGGCCCTTGCGTCACCCAGCCGGACAGGATCACGCGCGACGCAGCCTGCGCCTCGCGCTCGTCCATCAACGGCTTCATCAAAGGGATCACGCTACGTGCTCCTTGTTTGCGCGCCACCACGTCACCAGGCGATCCAGGCCTTCTTCGAGGCTCACTTGCGCTTCCCAGCCCAGCAGACGCTTGGCCTTCTCGGTGGACGCGAGCCGGCGCGGCACGGCGTTGACCTTGCGCTCGGGCCCGAATTCCGGCTCGAGCTGCTTTCCCATGACGCGCATCAGCGCTTCGGCGAGTTCGAGCAGAGTGGTCTCAACGCCGGAGGCGACGTTGAAAACTTCGTCCGAGACATCGGACTTGAGCCCGGCGACGTTGGCGCGCGCGATGTCGTCGATATAGATGAAATCCATCGAGGTCTTGCCGTCGCCCAGGATGAGCGGGGGCACACCGGCTTCGATGCGCTCCATCCAGCGGATCAGGACTTCAGTGTACTTGCCGTGGATGTCCATGCGCGGCCCGTACACGTTGAAATAGCGGAACGCGCAATATTCCGTGCCGTACATGTCGTTGAAGGAGCGAAGCAGCCCTTCGAGCATGATTTTCGAGGCGCCGTACCATGTGCGGTTGTTGTACGGATGATCGTTTTCGACGGTCGGGAAATTATCGGCGAGGCCGTAGATCGAAGCGGATGAGGCCGCGACGATTTTTTTCACGCCGGCGAGCCGCGCCGCCTCCACCACATTAAAGGAGCCGTCGCACATCACTTCCAGGGCTTCGCGCGGATTTTCTGCGCAGGCGGTGATGCGGATGGCGGCCATGTGGATGACAGCGTCCATGCCTTCGGCGACGCGCACGGTGGCGGCAGCGTCGCGGATGTCGCCTTTCACCAGTTCGACGCGCTTGTCCTTCAGGATCTCCGCGACATTGTGCATCGAGCCGCGCACGAGGTTGTCGTAGATGACGATCTTCTCGACATCTTCGCGCAGCAACTGATCGATGGTGGTGGAGCCGATCAGGCCGCACCCGCCGGTGACCAGGATTTTGGCGCCGTCGAGATTCATCGCGCCATCTCCGACGCCCTATGCAATTCGATCACCGCGGCCGCGACTTCTTCCTGCATTTGCGGCGTGATCTCTGCGTACATCGGCAGCGAAAGCTGCTCGGCGGCGGCGCGCTCGGCGTGCGGGAAGTCGCCGCGCTTGAGCCCCAGATCGGCCCAGGCCGGCAAGAGGTGAATAGCAATCGGATAATGGATGCCGGTCTGGATGCTTTTTGCGTTCAACTGTTCCTGCCAGCGCGCACGTTCGCTCGTGCGGGTGGAATAGATGTGATAAACGTGGCGCACATTCGCTTGGACAAATGGCGTCGGCACGCCGGAGCCGGCGAACAGTTCGATATAGCGCGCGGCCGCCGCGCGGCGCGCTTCGGTCCACTTGTCGAGATATTTCAGCTTTACGCGCAGGATCGCGCCCTGCATGCCCTCAAGGCGCATGTTATAGCCCTTGAGTTCGTGCATGTATTTCTTCTCTGCGCCCCAGTCGCGCAGCATGCGGATGGTGCGGGCGTAATCGGCATTGTTGGTGGTGACCATGCCGCCTTCGCCGTACGCGCCGAGATTTTTCCCCGGATAGAAGCTGAACGCGGCAAGGTCGCCGATGCCGCCGACGCGCTGGCCGTTCCATTCCGCGCCGTGGGCCTGGCAGGCATCTTCAATGACGACGAGACCGTGCTTCCTGGCGATCGCCATGATGGCGTCCATGTCGCAAGGCTGGCCGTAGAGATGAACCGGCAACAGCGCTTTGGTCTTGGGCGTGATGGCCGCTTCGATCTTGTCGGGATCGATCAGATAGGTCTTGGGATCGATGTCGACGAAGACGGGCCTGGCGCCGGTGTAGCCAATCGCTGCGACGCTGGCCACGAAGGTGAACGGCGTAGTGATGACTTCATCGCCGGGGCCGATGCCGGCGGCCAGCATGGCCAGGTGCAGCGCGCTGGTGCCGTTGTTCACGCCCATGCCGTGCGTTGCGCCCGAATAGGCGGCGAATTCCTTCTCCAGTTCGGCCACTTCGGCGCCGAGGATGAACTGGGTGTTTTCCAGAATGTGCTGAATGGCGGCGTCCACCTCCGGCTTGATGGACTTGTATTGGGCCTTCAGATCGACAAAGGGGACGGTCACAGCACTTTCTCCGCGCGCGGCAGGTGAATGGTTTCGCCGCGCGCCCGCATGGACGAGGTCGCAGCTTCGATCAGCTGGGTGACGCGATAGCCGAGACGGCCGTCGGTCAGCGTCTGTTTCTTGCTTTCGATCGCCTCGACGAATTGCATGGCGCCGGCGCGCAGCGCTTCGCTTTCGTCCAGCTTCGGCGCCCACATGTCGCCGGTGCG
>CAZIOD010000005.1:3999-57635 GCA_964540785.1 uncultured Terricaulis sp. | reverse complement strand
CGCATCGCGCAAGCGATGCAATTGCTAGGCGTGACCCATCCGCGTCCCGCCCTTCGTTTTTCGATCCACGGATCAACGAGGATGACGCATGTCTACACGCACCCAACCCTCGTCATTTCGGGTTCTCGGCTGTGCGCGTCCCGGAATGCCGACAGGGAGAGACAAAGCTGCTCGACCGAACCTCACACCCCCAAAACGAAAGAGCGCCGGACGGCGCCGGCGCTCTCGAAAACTCCCCGATGGAGGAAGGCGTCAGCCTTCCTTCTTCTTCATGAAGCCGCCGAACTTGTCGTTGAAGCGCGAGACGCGGCCGCCGCGGTCGAGGATCTGCTGTCCGCCGCCGGTCCAGGCCGGGTGCGACTTAGGGTCGATTTCCAGCGCCATGGTCTGGCCTTCCTCGCCCCAGGTGGAGCGGGTCTTGTACTCTGTCCCGTCCGTCATCTTGATCGTGATGAAGTGGTAGTCGGGGTGGCCTTCGGCTTTCATGACCGCAAATCCTGGGGAAAATTGAAGCGCGGCTGATACAGGAAAGCGCCCGTGGGGGCAAGGAGCGGCAAATGCCGTCGGCAGGCTATTCCGGGACGCCGCTGGCCAAGAAGCTGGGCTTGAAACAAGGGGCGTCGCTTTGGGCCTCGGGCATGCCGGCTTCAGTCAAGCAGGAGCTGGACCGCCAGGTCGGCCCACGGTATCTGGCCCGGCCCACCAAAGCGCTGGCCTCGGCGCACATCTTTCACACCCGGGCCGCGCAGTTGGAAACGGAGCTGACGGCCCTGCGGAGCAAGCTGGCGCCGGACGGGCAGGTCTGGGTTTCCTGGCCCAAGAAGGCGTCCAAGGTCGCCACCGACATCACGGAAGACACGATCCGAAAAGTCGCGCTGCCGCTCGGCTTTGTCGACGTCAAGGTCTGCGCCGTGGACGAGACCTGGTCGGGGCTGAAGCTGGTGATCCGCAAATCGCTTCGATAGCGCTGCGTCCAAACCGCTGTTTCCGCGCATCTGTGTCGGCAATGGGGCAAGCGCCCGAGCCAGCGGAGCCTAAGAGATGGATGCCGATATCTTTGTGCCTTTCACGTTTTTCGCTTTCCTCGCCGCGGTCATTCTGGTGCCGATCATGGCCAAGGAGCGCACCAAGCGCTCAGCGCACCAGCTGATCTCGCAAGCCATCGCGCGCGGACAGGAACTCGACCCGGCGACAATCGCCCGGATGACCGATGAAATGCTCGAGAACGGCGGCGGCAGCCGCGCGCGGCGCACGTTCGGCAACGCGGTGATATTGCTTGCGCTGGCGGGCGGCTTTATTGGCGCCGGTCTGGTGCTGAGCAATCTCGATCATGACGGCGATGTGCTTTACGGCATGATGGTCCCGGCCGTGATCGTCGGCTCCGTCGGCGCAGCGTTCCTGCTGCTTTCGGTGGTCGACTTCGCCGCTAACAAGCGCGCCGCCTGACCGAGTTCGCACGGAGTACAATGGGGCTGCAATCGATGCTCCCAGACTCCTTGGCGGCGTCGGCGCGGCGCGCGGCGTGTTCTCTTGGAACAAGGTCGAGGCATCGTCCGTTATGCGGCGGAAACTTGGCAACGCCGCACATGACCTATGCTTCCTACGCCGTCGATCTCAACACGGCGCCACGCACGCACTTCGTCCGCCACGAGCGGCTCGTCACATTGACGGGCGCCTGCGCGTTCGGCGCGATGCTTGGCTTTTCGATCGCCGTCGCTGTCGGACGGTATGACGTTTGGGCTTTGTTTCTGGCGGCTGCATCGGTGCTTGCGATCGCGCTCTACCCGGCGGCAGCGAACATGGCCGATGCAGCGCAGCGCAACTCCCCGGGCTGCAGGCTGGCGGCCAAGCTTCACCTTGCGGCGCTGCTGGCCTGGCCGCTGACCATCCATTTTTCGGGCGGATTGCTCTGGCTCGTGCCTGCGACAGCGCTTTCGAGTCTGCTATTGCTCGCCTCGTGCTGGACAGGCGCGTCGCGTGTTGTGTACCGGATCGCCGCTCAGGGCGCGCTCGTCGCCGCGCTCGCGGCGCACCAGGGGACTACGGTGGCGATGGGCGCTTAGGGCGCGCTACAAGCCGATTTGATCAAGCGCAGCTTGCTGACGCCCGGCTAATTTCTCGGTCGAGAAATCTTCGACGCTCTCGGCAAACATGCGGCCGAAATTAAGCTCAGCATGCAAGTGCAAGAATGCCGCGCCGAGACCGATCGCGGCGCGATCCATGAACACGAATTCGCGCGGGATCAGGACGGGGCCGAGCGTCTTGAGCCGCTTGCGCACTTCGAACGCTTCACGCCGGCCGTACATGGAGGGGGGCACGTCGTCGGCGATGGTTCGGACGCGGTCGTCCAGCAGCGGGCCGTAGATAAAGCGCGCCCACATCGTGAGTGCATCGATCAGCTCGGCATTCAGGTTCTTGAAGCCCCAGATTTCGTAAGCGTGTGTAACCTGATCGCGGTCCCCAGCTTTGAGGCCGCGATAGAGGCCGACGACACCGTCGAGAAAGCGCGGCGGGAAAATGCGAACGCAGCCGAAATCCAGAAGGTGCAATCGCTCGGCGTTGTCGGTGAGCGCATAATTGCCGAGGTGCGGATCGCCGTGGATGACGCCGTAATGCGTCATCGGGCCCCACCACGCCTTGAACAGGAGTTCGGCGATCCGGTTGCGCGTTTCTTGCGGCGCCTCCAGCCAGGACATGAGGCCGCGTCCCTCAAGCCAGGTCATGGTGAGGAGGCGCTTGGTCGAGAGGTTTTCCAGCGGCGTCGGCGTTTTGATGCGCGGCTCGTCCGCGAGCATCAGCGCGAACAGGCGCATGTGCTTCAGCTCGCGCGCGTAATCGAGTTCTTCGCGCAGACGTTCGCCGACTTCCTCCACCGCTTCGGTGCTGTCGATCGTCTTGTCCATGGACTTGAAGAGACCGAGCAGAGTGCGCAGCTGCCCGAGGTCCGCTTCGACGGCGCTCGCCATGTCCGGATATTGCAGTTTGCATGCGAGGGCGCGACCATCGTGGGCCATCGCGCGGTGCACCTGGCCCAGCGAAGCGGCGGCGGCGGCGGTGCGGTCGAACGAGGCGAACTTGGCTTCCCAATCCTCACCGAGCTCGGCGCGCATGCGCCGCTGCACGAACGGCCAGCCCATCGGCGGCGCGTGCGCCTGGAGCTTGCGGAACTCTTCTGCGTAGGCCTCCGGCAGCAGGTCAGGAATGGTGGCGAGCAATTGGGCCACCTTCATCAGCGGGCCTTTAGAGCGGCCGAGCGCCTGGCGCAGCGCCTTCGCCAGTGCGGCCTGGTCACCGCCGGTCACGCGCGCCGCGGCGACGCCCGACATATTGGCGCCTACCCGCGCAACACGGCCAATGCGCGCGGTGATGCGATTGCGCTCGGGGTCTTTCGCTTCGCTCATGGCGAATAGCGAACGGCGAAGGGCGAATAGGGACGACCTAGGCACAGGCAGACTGCTGGTTTTCTACTCGCCATTCGCTACTCGCCATTCGCTTCTGATGGTGAACATCGCATTCATCTAATGCCCATAAGCGCTTACGAAAATCGCGTTCGACTGTGCCATTTTAACGCGACCTGAACTTCCCTTGGTTATGGTCCCGCCAACGATCAGCGTTTCCAAAAGAGAAACGCGACGAATTTGGTGGTGGGTTCACATGGCGAAGACGATCCTGATCGTCGATGACGATCCGGCGCAGCGCCGCCTGTTGCAGGCGGCGGTCGAGCGCAACGGTTTCAGCACACGCATTGCGGAAAACGGCCAGCAGGCCGTGGATCAGGTCGACCAGCACGCCGATGTCGATTGCGTGCTGCTCGACCTTATCATGCCCGGCATGTCTGGGCAGGAGGCGCTTAAGGAAATTCGCCTGCGCCGCGCCGAACTTCCCTGCATCGTGCTGACAGCGTCCGGCGGCATCGATACCGTCGTGCAGGCAATGCAGGCGGGGGCGACGGACTTTTTCGTGAAGCCGGCCAGTCCCGAGCGGATCATGGTCTCGATCCGCAACGCGCTCGAAATGTCTAACCTGAAGACCGAAGTCGTGCGCATGAAAAAGCGCGCGGCAGGTCAGCTCTCCTTCGACGACATGGTGGCGACCGCGCCGGTTATGGGGCCGGTGGTTCGCATGGGCAAACGCGCCGCAGCCTCCCACATTCCGGTGTTGATTACCGGCGAAAGCGGCGTTGGCAAGGAAGTGCTGGCGCGCTGCATCCAGGGCGCGTCTGACCGCGCCGGCAAGCCGTTCGTGACGGTGAATTGCGGCGCCATTCCGGAGAATCTGGTGGAGTCGATCCTGTTCGGCCACGCCAAGGGCTCGTTCACGGGCGCGACGGACAATCATGCGGGCAAGTTCGTGGAAGCCAATGGCGGCACGCTTTTCCTCGACGAAGTCGGCGAATTGCCGCTCGACATGCAGGTTAAGCTGTTGCGCGTGCTGCAGGAAGGCGAAGTCGATCCGGTCGGCGCCAAGCGGCCTGTAAAAGTCGATGTGCGCATCATCAGCGCGACCAACAAGGATCTCGCCAAACTGGTCGCCGACGGCGCCTTCCGAGAAGACCTCTATTATCGCCTCAACGTCTTCCCCATCGAGGCGCCGCCGCTGCGCGAGCGCAAGGAAGACATCGCGACGCTGGTGCAGCGCTTCGTGGCGCGCTTCAACGCCGAAGAGGGCCGCAACGTGCGCGGAGCCTCACAGACGACGATGCAGATGCTGCTGGACTTCGATTGGCCCGGCAACGTGCGCCAGCTTGAGAACGCCGTGTTCCGCGCGGTGATCCTGTGCGAAGGGGATCTGCTGCAGCCGGAGGATTTCCCGCAAATCTCCGGTCTGAAGCCGCTGGCGGCGGCGAACGATTCCGAGCCGGAAGACGCGCCTGCTGCAGCGAACGACCATTTCGCGCAGGCGCATGTTTCGTTCAGTGCGGCGGTGAACGAAGCCTCGGACGCGCCGCAGCCGATCACCGTGTTCGACGGCGAGGGGCATCTGCGCCAACTCGAGCAGATCGAGCGCGACCTGATAGAACTGGCGATCGATCATTATTCCGGCCACATGTCGGAAGTCGCCCGCCGGCTCGGCATCGGCCGCTCCACGCTTTACCGCAAGCTGCGCGAATACGGCCTGGAAGAGCGGGCGGCGGCTGAAGGCTAATCCTCGTGCACCGCCGCTGTGATCGCCGTGATCTCTCCGTGTCGCCGTGGCTCTCTTCACCACAGCGACACAACGGATAACACAGCGAACACGGCGTCGAACGTCGGTGACGACGCCCGCGCTCCAGATTAGCGCTCTTCCTGCGGATGTTGCCGCTTTTTCCAACCCAGCGGTTTTTTCGTTGTCAGGCCCTTACGTTTCTTGCCGCGCGCCTTGGCGGCGATTTCCTTGAGCTTCACGGTTTGCAGCGTCGAGAGCGCTTCGTCCTTGCGGCCTTTGCTGAGGTCGTGGAAGGCGGAGCCATACTTCTCAAGGCGCTGGTCGACTTCGGTGAGAAATTCGCTCTCCCACTGCGAGTAATCGACGGCGCCGTCGCCTGGCTTCACTTCGCCAGTGTCGGGATCGACGGTCTCCGGCGCAGCGCTCTGGGCTGCGAGCTTGCGGATGATCCGCAGCGCTTTGCGCGTCTTCTTGGGATCGACATCCCGCCCCATGGCTGGACGTTAGCGGCAACGCCGCTCGGGCGCTAGATTTCCCCGAGCGCGTGCAGGTACAAGTCCCGCACCTGCTCCTGTTCTTCGCGCTCCTGGCGGTCTTGTTTGCGCAAGCGGATCACTTGGCGCAGCACCTTGGTGTCGAAGCCCATGGCTTTGGCTTCGGCGTAGCTCTCTTTCACGTCGTCGGCGATGCCCTTCTTTTCCTCTTCGAGCTTTTCGATGCGCGCGACCAGTTGGCGCAATTTTTCCTGCGCGGTTTGCGTCAGCGATTGCGCGGCAACCGTTTCTGTCCCACCAAAATCCGGCATGGCCTCACCCCGTTTCGAGAATCGAATCGTCGAGGAAGGCTAACCGTCGGCTTGGGCGCTCGCCATCTCGTTGACACGCCGAATCGCTGCAACCACCAGATCCGTGCGCAGCCGGTGCGGCATGTGCCCAGCGCCCGGCGCGATCACCAGTTCCGCTGCGGGCATGGCGGCGGCGAGGGCGCGCGCATGACGCTTGGGCGAGACGATCTTGTCCTTCTCGGCGGTGATGATGATTGTGGGCGTGAATAATTCGGCGTAGCGCGGCGCTTGGGCGGCGAACTCGGAATTGGTGGCGCAGACATCTCTGGCGCTGGCTTGGAAGGCGCGCGGGCGGAAAATGAGACCAAGCCCCGCCTCTTCCGCGTAATTCACAGGTGTGGCCGCCGGCCAGAAATTGTTGGCGACGCTCGCGTGCGCCATCATCGGCGCAAGCCACGGCACAATGAGCCCGCAGAAGAGATCGCCCAGCACTGGCGTCGCCGAGAGCCGCGCCCACCAGGCGTTATTTCCCGGATAAGGATTGGCCGCTGGCGCGATCAGCACGAGACCGCGCACCAAACTCGGGTGATCAAGCGCAAGGCGCAGCGCCACCGCAGATCCGAGTGAGTGCGCCACGATAATCGCTGCGCCATCGCCGGTCGCTTCAAGCACGCGCGCGGCGCAGCGCGCCTGGTATGCAAGCGTATGTGCGTCACGTTTTGCGCGTGTGGAATGGCCCATGCCGGGCCGGTCGTAGGCGACGACGCGATGTAAGTCCGCAAACTCGCCGGCAAGCGGTCCCCACAATTCAAGCAGGTTCGAGCTGGCGCCGTGAATGAGCAACAGGCGTGGGGCGCCTTCCATTCCGGCTTCGCGCACATGCAGACGTGCGCCGTCCGCTTCGATGAAGCGGCCTTGCGCCGGCCATTTGGCATTAGCCCAGCGCGTGTATCGCCGCCCATTCCACGCGAGCGCCGCGATCGCCGCCGCCAGCGCGGCGGCCACGAGCCAGAAGATCATGCGTCGCGGCCGTCGACGCGCGGTTCGAGCCTGCGCACGCCTTGTTGCGCGACTTCATAGTGCGGATGGATAGCCAGGGCGGCGCGGTAAGCGTCGAGTGCGGCGCGCTGCTGGTTTAATTCTTCGTAGATGATGCCAAGCGCGGTGAGCGCCGCGAAATGGCGTGGCTCGCGCTTCAGCGTTTCCTGAATGGCGGCCACAGCGCCGCGGAAATCCTCAGCGCGATAGGCGAGATTGGCGCGCCTGTTCCAGGGTTCGGCGTATTCGGGCGCGAGGTCGCTGGCCTGATCGAGAAACCGTTCGGCCAATTCGGGATCGCCGTCGGACTCCGCGGCGGCGGCGCGCTCCAGAAGCACGTTGACGGTCGGCGAGCCGCTATCGGACCAGCGCAGCCAGATCTGCTGTTCGATCGGCGCGGCGGTATCGGCGTCGGGCGCCTGTTCGAGTTGGGCGAACAATGCGTCGAGTTCCGGATCGGCGCGCGTCGGCGCGCGCTCGTTGGCCCCGCAGGCGGCGAGGGCGAGGGCAGCTGCGAGAGCGAAAACGAAACGACGCATCGCGATTTGAATCGCGTTCATCTTACCTGAAAGTCACGCTGTCAGCGAGGGGCGAGCGGCGCCTGTGGGCTCGAATTGCGGCCTAATTCAGCCCTGCTTGGCCTTATAACGCGGATCGACCTTGTTGATCACATAGACCCGGCCTTTGCGGCGCACGACCCGGCAAGCCCGGTGACGGGCTTTCAGCGACTTGAGGGACGACTTGACTTTCATGGCCGTGGTTTCCGGGTCGAAATTGAAGGCGGGTACCTAAGGGGGAGGGCCGGGCATGTCAATTGCGGGGGACGTTGCTGCGGCGTCCGACGCACCCTAGAGGCGTTCGGGGCCTATGATGGAAGGGATTTGGATGGCGCGGGGTTTGTTTTTGGCTGCGGCGGTGTCGTTGGCGATCGCCTGCGGACCGACCGCCGGCACGGCTCAGCCGCTGCCGGATCCGCCGACATTTGCCTCGTCTGGCAACACCGAGTTCGATGCCTGGCGCGACGATTTCGCGCGCCGCGCCGTGGCGCGCGGGCGCAATCCTGCGGTGCTTGGGCGGCTGTTGTCCGCCATCCGGCCGGATCAGCGTGTGATCGATCTCGATCGCCGGCAGCCTGAATTCGTGGCGCCTGTCTGGGACTATGTGAACAACCGCGTGACCGAGCGGCGCATTAATGATGGGCGCGCCCTGAAGGCCGCGATCGGGCCCACCCTGACGGCGGTCGAGGACCGTTATGGCGTGCCGACCGGCATTATCCTCGGCATCTGGGGTCTTGAGAGCAATTACGGGGCGGCCGACCTGCCGTACCAGGCGGCCGAGGCGCTGGCGACATTGGCCTGGGAGGGACGCCGGCGCGCGCAATTCGAAGGCTACCTGCTGGCGCTGACGGAAATGGTGGAGCGTGGGCTCGCCGATCAAGGACAGCTGCGTTCGTCGTGGGCGGGCGCGCTCGGTCAGCCGCAATTCATGCCGGACGTCTATCTCACCACCGCCGTCGATTGGGACGGCGATGGTCATCGCGACATCTGGAACAACCGCGGCGATGTGGCCGCCTCGATCGCTTACTATCTCCAGGATCGCGGCTGGCAGCGCGGTCAGCCGGTATTCGACGAAGTGCGGCTGCCGGACAATTTCAATTTCGCACTCGCAGACGGCGATGCGCGCCCAATCGCAGAGTGGATCGAACACGGCGTGCGGCGCATCGATGGGGCTGACTGGCCGAACGCCGAGCGGTCGCTGCGCTCGCAACTCTTCCTGCCCGCCGGCGCGGAGGGACCGGCCCTGTTGCTGCACCCGAATTTCGCGGTCATCCGCCGCTACAACAATTCCGACCGCTACGCGCTGGTGGTGGCTTTACTTGCGCGCGCGATGGACGGACGCAGCTCCTCTCTGGTTCGGGGCTGGCCCACACATGCAGGCTCGCTCAATCGCAACCAGATCGTAGAGCTGCAAACGCTGCTCAACGGACTGGGTTACGCATCCGGCGAAGCCGACGGATTGTTCGGCTCGAATACGCGCCGCGCCGTCAGCCGTTTCCAGGCGGACAATGATTTGGCGGCGGACGGCTGGCCCACAGCGACCCTGCTGCAAAGCGTGCGCGCCAAGGCCGGCGTCGCTCCCGAGCCAGAGCGCAGCCCGCGCGGTCTCGACAGCAGCGGCGTCCGCGAATTGCAGCGCCTGCTCAATCGGCTGGGATACAGCGCGGGGGCTGCGGACGGCGTGATCGGGTCGCGCACACGCAACGCAATCCAAGCCTTTGAACGCGCGCGCGGCATGGAGGTACGCGGACGCGCAACCGATGTCGTGCTGGAAGCGGCCCGCGCTGCGGCAGGTTAGCGTCCGGCCTGTGACTTCTAATCGCCGTCCAGTGCGGAGTGGCGCAGGCGCCGGCTGATTAGCGCGAATACTGTCATGGCGGCGAGCACCGCGAGCGCGATGAGAAGCGGCGCGTTCATGTCGACCAGTTCGTAGACCACGCCGCCCACCAGCGGTGAGAACACGAATCCAGCGCCATTGGTGGCGACGACAAGACCTGCAGCGGCGCCTTGTTCTTCGGGTTTGACGGCAATGGACGCCCCGCCGGTGAATCCAGGACGCGCAAGGCCGGCGCCCAACCCTTGCACCACCTGCGAGACCAGCAGCACGCCGAGCGTCGGCGCCACAACCTGGATCGCGACGCCTAGCCCAAGCAGTCCTGCGCCCCATGCCATGAGCGCGCGCGGGCTTAGTTTGAGGCGCGGCAGAATCGCCAGCTGCGTGGCCAGCAACGCCAGCGCGTTGACCATGAAGCCGGCGGCCGTGAGTTCGGCGCCGTGTGCGCCCGCCGCGTTGAGGCGGTCCATGGTGAAGAGGCCGAACACCTGCACGGTAATGCCGGCGACCAGCGACAGTGCGAAGCCGTAGAGCAGATACCCAGAGATGCGTTTGTCGCCGATGAGCGCCAGCGATTCACGCCACTCGCCGCGCGGGCGTTCGCGTTTGGGCGGCGTGTTCTCCGGCAGGAAACGCCAAATCAGGAACGCGGCACCGGCGGCGAGCGCGGCGATGAGCCAGATCGGAAACACAAGGCCAAGCCAGGCCGCCAGCGCAGCGCAGATCGCCGGGCCGAAGGCCTGACCGAGGGCGAAGGCGGCGGTGAGGCCTGCCAGCTGTTCAGTGCGTTCGAAAATGGTGGTGCGGTCGGCGATGTAGGCTTGCGCGGCGGGTGAGGATGCCGAGCCGAACGCACCGAAGATCGCCCGCGTCAGCATCAGCGCTATGAAGAGCCAGGCGCCGGTGAGCACGCCAATCTGGCCGAGCATCACCATCGCCCCAAACGAGGCCATGGATACGCAATAGGCGGCGAGCCCAAGCGCAACGACCGGCTTGCGCCCGATGCGGTCCGAGAGCTGGCCCCAATAAGGGCTGGCAAACACCCAAAAGAGCGCGGAAAGCGAGAATATCCAGCCAACGCTGGAATCCGGCAGATTGAGTTCGCGCACCAGCGGCGGCGCAACGGCAAGCAGCATCGAATTGCCGCCGCCAATGACCAGCAAACAGATGAACAGCAGCCGGAATTGGCGATTGCCGCCGATCGGCGCGCGCGACGAAGCGCGCGCCGCGTCGGGCAAGGGTGGCTGGGTGTCAGGCATGCGACCGGGGCGCCTTGCTACGCCGAAACGCCTGCGCCGGGAAAGAGCGTGAACCTGCAAAGCGTCGGGCCGCGCCTGCGGCCGTACTTGCCTGCGGCGATCGGGAGACAAGTTTCTTGCGCTTGGCCGTCCAAAGGCGACGGCCATTAATGCGGATTAGGGTTTTTGCTAATCAACCGAAACGGCGCGTTAAGCGCGGTCGTGCATAAGGCCGTGTCGGCAGAAAGCCTTTCGGTAAACGCGCGTTATCCATGTTTCCCATTATCGGACTCGTCGTTGTTTTCGGCATGGTGTTCGGCGGCTTTATGCTCGCCGGCGGCCATTTCGAAGTGCTGCTCGAAGCGGCGCCGATGGAATTCATGATGATTGGCGGCGCCGCGCTCGGGGCCTTGATCATCTCCAACGACATGAACGGGCTCAAGGCCGTCGGCGGCGGCGTCGCCAAGGTGATGAGCGGGCCGAAGTGGAACAAGAAGGATTATTCCGATCTGCTTGCGCTGCTCTTCCAGCTGACCAAGCTGATGAAGACCAAAGGCATCGTCGCGCTCGAAGCTCACATCGAGAAGCCGGGCGAAAGCGCGATTTTTCAGAAATATCCGAAGCTTTGCAAAGACCACTTCGTGGTCGATTTCATCTGCGACACGCTGCGCATGATGACCATGAACCTCGACGACCCTCATCAGGTCGAGGACGCCATGGAAAAGCAGATTGAAAAGCACCACCACGAAAGCCTGCATGCGGCCCACGCGCTTCAGACGATGGCCGACGGCCTGCCGGCGCTCGGCATCGTGGCGGCGGTTCTCGGCATCGTGAAAACCATGGGCGCGATCAACGAGCCGCCGGAGATTCTCGGCCTCATGATCGGCAAGGCGCTGGTTGGAACTTTCCTCGGCGTGTTCCTGGCCTACGGCATTGTTGGTCCGATTGCGCAGCGTCTCAACGCCGTGACCGAACACGACGCGCAGTTCTACAAAATCATTCGCGATGTGCTCGTCGCGCACTTGCACGGCAACGCGGCGCAGGTATCAGTGGAAATCGGGCGCGGCTCAGTGCCGACGCCGCTGCAACCCTCTTTCACACAGCTGGAAGAGGCGCTGGCAGCAGCCGTCGAGGCCTGAGACAACGATTCCGCGCTATGCAAATTTGCATGCCCTCGCCGTCGCGGGGCGCTTGCCATTGCGGTTAATCCTTGGCATGGAATCGCCTCCCGCGTTGGGGCAGACCCCGGCGCTGAGACGAGGGGTAGAACCTATGACGAAGTTCAAGTTGGGCATGGCGGCTGCTGCCGCTGCCGTTCTCGCCTTCGGCGTCGCGGCCTGCGGCCAAACGACGACCGTGGAAGAAGATCCGGCGGCGACCGAAGCGGTCACCGAAGCTCCGGCGGAAGCGCCTGCCGAAGCGCCGGCCGATCCGGCTGCGGCTCCGGCCGATCCGGCTGCGGCTCCGGCCGACGGCACGACGCCTCCGGCCACCACGCCATAAGCGTCTAGCGAACTAAACTTCGCGACGGGCCGCTCGAAAGGGCGGCCCGTTTGCTATTGAAGATACGCATGCCGCGTTTGCCGCCCTCGCCAAGCCTGGAATGGAGCGAAAGGGCGGACCCGCGCGCAACACAATTTGGCGACGTTTATTTTTCGGACGCTGGAGGCCTGGCCGAGGCCGAGCATGTGTTCCTCAGCGGAACCGGGCTCCCGCAAGGCTGGAAGGGACGCGAGCGGTTCTCGATTTGCGAGCTCGGTTTTGGCGCCGGCGTCAACGTTTTGGCCGCTTGGCGAGCCTGGAAAGCCACGCATTCGCCACATGCAATCTTGCATATCTCAACGATCGAGGCATTCCCCCTCGCAAGGGAAGACGCAGCGCGCGTCCTCGCGCATTTCCCGGAGGTTGTTGACCTTGCCGAACGCTTGTTGGCGCGTTGGCCAGTTCGCGCCTACGCGCCGCAGCGCATCTGGTTCGACGATGATCGCATCGCGCTGACCGTGTTCACCGGCGAAGCGGACAAGGTGCTGGCCGGCCTGCGCGGAAGCTTCGACGCCTGGTTCCTCGATGGGTTTGCCCCGTCACGCAATCCGGCGATGTGGACGCCGGAGGTGTTTCGGCACGTGGCGCGGCTCTCCGCTCCCGGCGCGCGAGCGGCGACGTTCAGTGTGGCCGGCGAGGTCCGGCGCGGGCTCGAGGCGGCTGGCTTTGCCGTGGAAAAGAAGCCGGGCTACGGCGCCAAGCGTGAGCGGCTGGAGGCGCGCTACAAGGCAGGGGACGAAAGCGCGGCCAGTCCCAATGAGATCTATCCCTACGTGGCCGCACACCCCAAGCGGGTGGCGATCATTGGCGCGGGTATCGCCGGCGCCGCGTGCGCGCAGGCTTTAAGCCGGCGCGGCGTTGAGACAATCGTGCTCGACGCCGCGCGCGGCCTTGGCGCCGGCGCGAGCGGCAATCCGGCCGCCCTGGTGATGCCGCGGCTCGACCGGGGCGCAGGGCCGCTGAGCGAGGTGTTCCTGTCCGCGTATTTAGGCGCAGTGACGACCTACGACGAGCTTGCCGCCTTCGCGGTCCGTGGCGTCGAGGAGCGCGCGGAAGCGCGGGGCGAAGCGGCGCTCGCCGATTTGCTGAACGATCCGCCGCTGCCGGAAGATTGGTTCGCGGCGTTGCCCCACGGTGCAGCGCTGCATCCGCGCGCCGGCGTCGTGCGTCCGCATACCGCAATCGAGGCGATGCTGCGCGACGCACATATGCAGTTCGAAGCCGAGGTTGCCTCGCTCGATCGAACGGGAGATGGCTGGACGCTGTGCGCCCCGGATGGCCGCGCTATGCTGAGGGCCGACGCGGTGGTGCTCGCTTGCGGCGCTGCGCTGACTCGATTCGAGCCGGCGTCGTTTCTCCCCGTCGAGCTTTCGCACGGCCAGATCGAATGGGGCGCAGGGCCGGCGCCTGCGCATGCGCTGGTGCGGGGCAATTATGTGGCGCCACTCGACGGCGGCGTCTTGTTCGGCGCAACCTTCGATAAATTCCGCGCCGACCGCGAGACGCCCGAAGTCGAAGATTCCCGCGCCCGCAATCTCGCAGCCTTGGCGAATCTGGCGCCGGAAATCGCCGCCAATGTCGATGCGCGCAAACTCGCATCACGCGCGGCGTTGCGCGCAGCCACGCCGGACCGGGCGCCGATTGCCGGGGCGCTGCCCGACGCGCCGGCCTGGCTCGCCCAATACGACGGCCTTGCACATGGAAGGCGGAGCGAGCGGGCCGCGCCGCCGCCGGCGCATGCCGGCATTTACGTACTCGGCGGTCTCGGCGCACGCGGCTTCATGCTGGCGCCGCTCCTCGGCGAGCGCATCGTCTCGGAAATGTGCGACGAACCGGCGCCGCTCTCCCGATTCGCGCTCGACGCGATTCATCCGGCCCGCTTTCTGCATAGGGCGCTCAAAAGGCGTTAATGACGCGTTTGGGTTAATCGCAATGGCTTTCGACGGCGGGGCGCGCGGCGGGCGCGGCACGAACTTCCTTCACCTGAATTTCAATGCGCTTGATGTTGCGGCGGCGACCGACGCGGTGGCAGCGCGCGCCAGCCTCGGCGCGCCATTTGCCTATGTCGTCACGCCCAACGTCGACCACGTCGTGCATCTCGCGAGCGAGCCGGCGCGCCGGCCGCTTTACGAGGCCGCCTGGCTGACGCTGAACGACAGCCGCGTCGTCGAAAGTTTGGCCCGGCGCGTTGGCATCGCGTTGCCGGCAGCCGCCGGTTCGGATCTGGCAGAACGCCTGTTCGACACCGTCATCGATCGCGCTGAGCCCATCACGATTATCGGCGGCGACGACCTCGCCATTGCCGATCTCAAGCGGCGCTATCGCTTGACCGACGTGCGCTGGCATCGCCCGCCCATGGGGCTGAAGCGCGACCCCCAGTCCGTCGTCCGCGCGGCGGCGTTTGCGGCGGCGCAACCCTCGCGCTTCACGTTCATCTGCGTGGGCGCCCCGCAGCAGGAAATGATCGCCTACGCCATCGCGCAGCATGGCGGCGCCACGGGGGTCGGTCTCTGCGTCGGGGCGGCGCTGGATTTCTTGTCCGGACGCGTAGAACGCGCGCCGCTCTGGATGCGCCGTGCGGGCCTCGAATGGCTGCATCGGTTGCTAAACGAGCCGGCGCGGCTGTGGCGGCGCTATTTGGTGACCGGCCCCAAAGTCTTCTCGCTGTTCGCCGCGTGGCGTGCGTCGATGGCGGCCGCGACCTGACGCTGCCGTTCTTCGTCGAGCGGATAATTCTGCAGCGACCAGGCGGTAAGCAGGCACAGCACGATCGGCACGCCGATGAACAAGTAGCTCAGCGTGTCGAGCGCAAGCTGGGTATTGTATGCGCCTTCGTCAGCGTTGAATCCGACAAGGCCGAGGATCGCGTAAGTTATCGGGCCAGAGGCGATGCCGAGTTTGGATGTCGTCAGCAGCAGGCCGAAATAAAGCCCCGAGCGACGCGCGCCGCAGGCCAGTTCGTCTTCGTCGACCACATCGGCCATGAGCGCGCGCGTGAGCAGAACGCCGCCGCCCTGGGCCAGACCGGCGATCGCCATGAACGGCGCAACTACGAGGAAATTTTCCGGGGGCAGGATGAAGAGGAGGGCGGTCGTCACCGCCGTGTAAAGCATGGTGGCCTGCAGCGCGCGGTGTTTGCCGAATGTGCGCGCGGCAATCCACCAGATCGGCACGCCGGCGAGGCCGGACAGGAAGTAGATCGCGAGCAACGTTTGCGACTCGCGCTCAAAGCCGAGCACGAACTGAAAATAGAACAGAAATAATCCGCCCGACACGCCCTGGGCGATGCCGAGAAACAGGTCCGGCAGTAAGACCCTTTGCGCTGTCCGATTTCTGAACAGCACGCGCAGCGATTCGCGCAGCGTGAGGTGCGGTTGCGGCGGCCGGTTGTCCTCGCGCACAATGAGCGCAAGCAGCGTTGTCGCCGGCAAAAGGAAGATGAGCGTCCAGCCCATGGCGTGTACGGCGGCGGTGTTGCCGCTTTCCACTGCCGTCTGCGCCGCAGCGCCTGCAATCAGCAGCATAAGCACCTGGCCGATCATGCTCGCCGTCTGCACCGCGCCCAGCACGTGCGTGCGGCCGTGGTAGGTCGGGATGAGTTCGCCGGCCCACCCGAGATGGGCGATGATCATCGTCGAGCCGACCATGTAGAGAAGAAACACCGCGACGGTGGCCTGCCATTGCGCGGCGCCCGGCGGCAGACCCAGGAACACCCACCAGATCAAGAACATCAGCGGCACGCAGGCGCCGGCGAGCCAAACGCGGCGGCGGCCGAAGACGTGTTCGGTTCGATCCTGAAACCCGCCGATCATCGGATCGATCAACAGATCGAAGACGCGTGCGCCGAGAAAGATCGCCGACACCACCGCCAATGGGATGCCCAGATGCGAGGCGAAATACGGCGGCAGGAAAATGATGGTGGGCAACGAAAGCGCGAGCAACGGCGCCGCAGGCGCGGCGAACGCGGCGATCTCCCAGTTCGAGCGCTTCTTGGACTGCGACACGCGCGCCTCCAGCGTCCTCCGCGCGGAGGCGTTCTTGTCTTTCAGTGTCTACGAGGGAACGTGCCCGATCAACTGTCGCGCAGCGCGTGCTGAAGGTGCGGTGTGAGGGCGTTGTTTGACGCAAGGATAGCGCCGGTCTTCATGAAGTCGCCGTCGTTCGGCTCGATGACGACGCCGCCGGCCTCCCGCACCAGCACGACGCCGGCGGCGAGGTCCCATATGTTGAGGCCGCGTTCCCAGTATCCATCGAACCGTCCCGCGGCCACGTAGGCGAGGTCGAGCGCGGCTGAGCCGAAGCGACGAACGCCGGCGCTTCTGGCGATGACGGCGCCGATCTCCTTGAGCGCCTGTTCGTGGCCGGGCCTGCCATGCCAGGGGGTGCCGCACGCGAACAATGCGTCGCGCATGTCGTGGCGGGCGGCGACGCGGATGCGTTTATCGTTCAGATAGGCGCCTGCGCCTTTTTCGGCCCAGAAAAGCTCGTCGCGCGCGACATTGTAGATGACGCCGGCAATCAGAACGCCGTCGCGCTCTAGCGCAACCGAGATTGCCCAGTGCGGAACGCCATGTAAGAAGTTGCTTGTGCCATCGAGAGGATCGACCAGCCAGCGATTGGTCTTGTCGGTGCCTTCGACGACGCCGCGCTCCTCCATCACGAAGCCATAGCCAGGCCGTGCTTTCGAGAGCTCTTCGAATAACGTCTTTTCGGCTCTGAGATCGGCGGCGGAGACGAAATCGCTTGGTCCTTTGCGCGAAACCTGCAGATTCTCCACTTCACCGAAATCGCGCGCGAGCGCGCGCGCGGTCTTGCGCGCGGCGGCGATCATAATGTTCATGACAGGAGACGTCTGAGCCATGGGCCGGTGGTGCTAGCAGGGGGGCCGGGCCCCAGCAAGCCGGGCGATCGCATCGGCGCAACGGGCGTGACAAGTGTGGCGTTTCGGGAAGCCGCATGCGCCGGTTCGGGGCAGGCCGCGCTGTAGCGCGGCTTGCGCTGCCGAGCAGCGCGCTTAGCGCCTGCATCCGCGGATTCGGTTGACGTTCGGTTCAAGAAAAACGGTTAGAGATCGGCAACAGCAGCCGCCGGCTCCGTTACCTCCAACGGGCGAACCAATCGAGCGTGCGCGAGATGGCGAGATCGCGTGAAGCCTGGTCGAAGTCCTGACTGCCCGCGCGGCAGAAGCCGTGTCCGGCGTCGTAGAGATAGAGCGGCGAGTTCGGCGCGGCCAGCCGCACGCGCTCGACATTCTCCACGGGGATCGAAGCATCGCGCGCGCCGTAATGAAGCATGACGGGCGTTCTTGGCGAAGCATCGAGAATGTCAGCAATCAGTCGGCCATAGAAGCATGAGGCTGCGCTCAGTCCGGCGCAGCGGGCCGCGGCCATCCACGCGACCGCGCCTCCATAGCAGAAGCCGGTAACATAGCACGGCTTCGGCAGGGCATCGATGGCGGCCTGTACGTCGGCGACGACTTGAGGCCAGGGACTCGCCGTCACAGCGTTGCGGCCTTTGTCAATGCCGGCAGCGTCGAGATCGGCATGAAAACCGCGCTCGATCCGCTCGAAGATGCCCGGAGCGATCGTGACGTACCCCGCATCCGCGAAGACACGCGTCATCTCCGCGACGTGATCGGTGAGACCGAAAATCTCTTGTATCACGACGACGCCGCCGATCGGTTCTTTGGCGGGCCGGGCGGAGAGCGCGGAGAGCGAAAAGCCATCGTGGCCGCTAGTGAGCGTGATTGTCTCGGTCATGGCGCCCATCCGTCGCACACACATCCGCAGGCGTCGAGCGCTCGCAATGTTGTGAGGGGATCAAACGCAGGTTTTCGGTTGGCGGCATGGGGCGGCTCCGCGCATGCTCCGGCCTGATGCATCGATCACGCGCGTTCGCCGTCGCAGCGGCCTTCTTCTTTCTGGGCGCCGGCGCCGCCTCCGGCGCGTGCCTTGGGGCCGATCAGCTGGCGCCGCTGGCGCCGCCGGCCATTCCGGAATTCGGCGAATTCTCTGGCCCGCTCGATCGCGCGCGCGGCGGGCGCATGGTGGCGCCGATGATGGTCAACGGCGAAGGCCCGTTCCGCTTCATCGTCGACACCGGAGCGAACCGCTCGGCCATTTCCCAGGAATTGGCGGACCGCCTTGGCCTGACGCCGATGGGGATGGGCCAGGTGCATACGGTCAGTGGCGTCCTCACCGCGCCTCTGGCCGAAGTTGCAGGTTTTCGATACGGCGATCTCGACCTGGACGCGGGCTTGCTGCCGGTTGTCCAGAGCACGGTGTTGGCGGGCGAGGAGGGCCTGCTGGGCGTCGACGGCATGCGCGGCCGGCGTCTGCGCATCGATTTCGAGCACCGCTGTATCGAGATCGGAACTGCCGGCGGGCCGATGTCGCGCCGCCGCTGGACGAGCATCGATGGAGAACTTCGCTTCGGCCATCTGGTCGTGGTGCAGGGACGAATTCGCGGACAGACCGTCAATGTCCTGATCGACACCGGGTCGGATTCGACGCTCGCCAATCCGGCTTTTCGAAACCAGATTCACGGGTTGCGCGTCAGCCCTGAGCGCACCGATTACGCGCGCGCCTACACGGCCGGCACGCCGATCGTACTCGATTCCGCCATGCTCATACCGCGCTTCAGCATGGGCGAGGTGGAGATCTCCGGGATCACCGCGTACGTCGCGGACTTTCACATATTCCGTCTTTGGGGATTTGTAGAGGAGCCGGCGCTGCTGATCGGCATGGATGTGCTGTCGCAGACCCGCGCCATCGCCATCGATTATGAGACCGGAAAGGTGTACTTCCGCTTGCGCGATCGCGTCCGCACCGGTTCGCGTTTGCGGTCCACGCACCCTGGTCCCGGCATCGTGATCGAACGTTAGTTACTGCGCGGCGAAGCGTCCGCGTTCGGTCCAGACAATGACGATAAGCGCCGCCGCGCCCGCCAACGCCAGCCCCAAGGCGAACGGCAGCACCGTGCCGTCGAAGGCGCGTGCGACGATCCCGCCGAGCACGGCGCCGCCCGTCGCGCTGACGGCGCCGAACAGCGCCGAGGCGGAGCCGGCGATGCGGCCAACCGGCTCCATCGCGAGCGCGTTGTAATTGCTCGTAATCAGCCCGAAAAAGCTGAAAGTCAGCGCCAGCAGCGCAAAGAACACCCAGAAGCTCGCCAGGCCCATTGCGGCGATGAACGCCAGCGCTGCCGCGAACACAGTGAAGGTGAGTGTCATCATGTGGGAGATGCGCCGCATGCCGTGCAGAATGACAATGCGCGAGTTCAGAAACGTCCCGAAAGAGATGGCGACCGCGATCGATGCGAAGGCCACAGGAAACGCCGCACCGAGATCGAACACATCGACGAAAATCTGCTGCGAAGCGGTGATGTAACTGAACAAGCAGGACGTCATGAAGGCTGTCGCGAGCATATAACCGAACGTCTGCCGCTCGCGCAGGACCTGGAGATAGCCCTCCGCGATCTCGCGCGGGCGGAAGGGGCGCGTGTTCTCGCGACTTAGAGTTTCGGGCAAGCGCAGCAGGGTCCAGAACAGGATGAGCAGGGCGTAGATCAGCAGCGCGCCGAAAATCCAGCGCCACGGCGCAACCAGAAGAATCAGCTGGCCGACGCCCGGTGCGACGATCGGCACGATCATGAACACCGTCATGGCCATGGACATGACTTGCGCCATGCGCCGGCCTGAGACGAGATCGCGCACCACGGCGGTGGCGATTACCCGCGTTGCCGCCGCGCCGACGCCCTGCAGCGCACGCGCGAGCAAGAAGAGTTCGAAGTTCGGCGCAATGACGCACAGGATCGAGCCGAGGATGAAGACGCCCAGCGCCCAATTAAGCACGCTGCGGCGGCCGAACGCGTCGGCAAGCGGCCCGTAAACAAGCTGAGAGACGCCGAACAACGCTACATAGGCGACAATGACGAGCTGGCGGTCGTTCTCCACGACGAGCGCGAAGTCGCGGCTGATCGCCGGCAAAGCCGGCAGCATGACGTCGATCGAAAGCGCGTTGAGCGCCGAAAGCGCCGCGACCATGGCCACGAGCTCGGGAACGGAGAGTGCGGGTTTCTCTTGCGCCGCGGAAGGCGGCTGATCACGCATTGAAGCGGAAGTGCATCACATCGCCTTCTTTGACGACATAGTCCTTGCCTTCGAGGCGCATCTTGCCGGCTTCCTTGGCGCCTTGCTCGCCGCCATAGGTGATGAAGTCGTCATAGGAGATGGTCTCGGCGCGAATGAAGCCCTTCTCGAAATCGGTGTGGATCACGCCGGCCGCCTGCGGCGCGGTCCAGCCTTTGCGGATTGTCCAGGCGCGCGCTTCCTTGGGGCCGACCGTGAAGAAAGTCTGCAGACCCAAGAGATCGTAGCCGGCGTGGATGAGCTTGATGAGGCCGGGCTCCTGCAGCCCCGCCGCCTCCAGGTATTCAAGCTGCTCATCCTCCGAGAGCGCAGCGATCTCAGCTTCGAGCTGGGCGCAAATCACCACGCTGGCCGCGCCTTCCTGCCGCGCGCGTCCTTCGACGCGCTGGGTGTGTTCATTGCCGCCGCCAGCGTCGCGTTCGCTCACATTGCAGACATACAGCACCGGAAGCGCCGTCAGAAGCTGGAGCATTTCGAAGGTCTTCTCTTCCTCCAGCGCGCGCTCCACGAGACGTGCAGGCTTGCCGTCCTCCAGCAGCGCTTTTGCGCGCAGCACCATGTCGAGCGTCGTCTTGGCTTCCTTGTCGCCGCCCTTGGCCTTCTTCTCGAGATTGACGACCCGTTTCTCCAGGCTTTCGAGATCGGCCAGCATCAGCTCGGTCTCGACGATCTCCAGGTCGCGGATCGGATCGACGCTGCCTTCCACGTGGGTGATGTCGTCATTCTCGAAACAGCGCAGCACATAAGCGACGGCGTCGCACTCGCGGATATTGGCCAGGAACTGATTGCCCAGGCCCTCGCCCTTCGACGCGCCGCGCACCAGGCCGGCGATATCGACGAAATTCATGCGTGTCGGGATGATCTCTTTGGAGCCGGCGATCTCGGCAAGCTTCTTGAGACGGGGTTCCGGCATCGCCACCTCGCCCACATTGGGCTCGATCGTGCAGAACGGATAATTCGCAGCTTGCGCAGCCGCCGTCTTGGTCAGCGCATTAAAGAGCGTCGACTTGCCTACATTCGGCAGCCCGACAATGCCGCACTTGAAGCCCATTAGCGTCCGCCTTTCAGTACTTCTTCCGGCGTGGCGGTCATGAAATCTACGATGCGCGCGCCATTCACATCGAGTCCTGCGTGCAGTCCTCAGAGAGGAAGTGCGCGCACTTCGCCGCCTGCGCCGCAGCCAGCAGGATCGAATCGAAAAAGCCGAGCTGAAAACGATATCCTGGATCTTCCACGCTTCGGGCAACCGGCCATGCCCGTCCTCGAGCGTAACCGTGACATTCTTCACACCACGAATATCGTGTTTTCGTGTTTTCGTGTTTTCCTGTCAAACTGAGCTGAGTAACAGGGCGCCGGTTCGCATTGAGGCGGCCTGATCGTCTTGGACCTACATCAGCGCCGCGTTGACCCAAAGGTGGGTGAGGATGCTGGCGACATAGCCGAGCGCGATGGCCCAGGACCACTGAAGGTGGTTCAGGAACGTATAATGATTGCGCACCAGCCCCATGAGCACAACGCCCGCAGCCGTGCCGATGGACACCAGGCTGCCGCCTACGCCGGTGCTTAGTGTGACAAGCATCCATTGTCCGCTCGACATTTCGGGATCCATCGTCAGGACCGCAAACATGAGCGGGATGTTGTCGAACGCCGCGCCCAGCAGGCCAATCGCGATGTTGGCCCAGGTGGGCCCCAGGTCGACATAAAGAAAATCCGATACGAGCGCGAGATAGCCGGCGACGCCCAATCCGCCGACGGCGAAGATGATGCCGAAGAAGAACAGCAGCGTGTCCCATTCGACCCGGTTCATCTCTCTTAGGGAGTCGAACGCCATGCTCATGTCGTTACGACGCCGGCCGATGTGCTGCAGGAGGTAGCTGTAGAGTTGCAGATATCCCAGCCCGAGCATCATGCCGAGCGCAGGCGGCAGGCTGAATAAGCTCTTGAATGACACCGCGGTGGCGATCGTGGCCGCGAACAGCAGGATCACGATGCCTCCGCCGGGCTTCATTTTCCGGTCCAGCTTCGCCGGCTCCGGGACGCCTTTCGGCACGCTGAAATGCATGAGCGCCGCCGGCACCAGGAAGTTCACCAAGGCCGGCAGGAAAAGATGGAAGAATTCGAGGAACTTGAGCTTTCCCTTCTGCCAAACCATCAGTGAGGTGATGTCGCCGAACGGTGAAAACACGCCGCCCGCATTGGCCGCCACGACGATAATGATGCAGCCCATGACGATGAATCGGTAATTGCCGACGCCGACAGCGACCACGACCGCACCCATGACCAGCGCGGTGGTCAGGTTGTCGATAATCGGGCCAAAAATGAAAGCGAGCCCGCCGACCAGCCAGAACAATTGCCGGTAGGAGAGGGTCTTGCTGACCAGTCGGGTTCGCAGCGCGTCGAACACGCACCGTTCCCGCATCGTATTCACGTAGGTGATCGCCACCACGAGGAACAGCATCAGTTCGCCGTAGTCGAGGATCACGTGTTTGGCGGCGGCTTCGAGCACGGCGCTCTGGCCGTGGAGAGCGTAAACCACGCCAAGCAGCGCCCAGATGAGGCCCGCCGCCAGCATGACCGGTTTCGATTTACGGAGCTGGATGACGTTCTCGACCGTCACAAAACCGTAGGCGACGAAGAAGATGAGCAGCGCCAGATAGCCGACCGGATGTTGCGTCAGGTCGATCGGCCCGGGGATCTCCTGCGCGTGGGCGGGGCTGGTGAGTAGAATCGAGGCGCCAGCGGCCAGAAATGGCAGTCGTCCGGCGCGCTTCATCCTTTCCCTCCCAAGCTAGTTCATCATGGGAGAATTTTGCGTCCCGGCACAAGAGCAAGGGCAATGATGATTTGCGCTGACGCGCGTGCTGAGCTTCGCATGCGAGAAAGCGCTGCTCGCGAGAGGCGCGCGTGTCTCTCGCTAGGGTGCGTCATCTTGAAGTTTGCGCGGATGCGCCTTCTGAGCCGGCGCGAGGCGCATGACTTCGGCCTGGTACTTTTCGTCTTCGCCGCGCGCCAGCATCGGTGCGGCCTTAGCGACGGCGTCGAGCAGCTTGTCCACCCATTCGCGCTCGGCTTTGTGGAAATCGCTGAGCACGTGCCCGTGCACTTTGTCGGCATGGCCTGGATGGCCGGTGCCGAGCCGTGCGCGGCGAAATCCATCTTCGTCGAGCCAGGCTGAGATCGAGCGAATGCCGTTATTGCCGGCCGCGCCCCCGCCTTGCTTCATGCGGAAGCGGCCCGGCGCGAGATCGATTTCGTCATAGAAGACGACGATGTCCGCCGGCGGTATCTTGTAGAAGCGCGATGCCTCGGCGACGGCATGCCCGCTATCGTTGTAGAATGTCTGCGGCTTCATCAGCAGCGCACGCACGCCGTCGATCGACGCCTCGGCGATTTCGCTGCGGAACTTCTTTCTCCAGGGGCCCGTCTTATAGAGCCGTGCGAGCGCATCGACGGCCATGAAGCCGATATTGTGGCGGTTGCCCGCGTATTTCGCGCCCGGATTGCCGAGGCCGACCAGAAGCAGCATGATTCAATGTGGCCCGCCGGCGCCCCCGCCGGCAATGCACTCGCCAGCGCTGCGGCCGATCAGTCTTCCTTCTTTTCGTCTTCGGCGGCTTCGCCCTCGGCCGGTGCGGCTTCGCCTTCGGCCGGCGCCGCTGCAGTCGTGGTTTCCTCTTCCGCCTTGCGGCCGACGATGGTGGCGACGGTGAAATCGCGATCGCGGATCACGGGGCGCGCGCCTTCCGGCAGCGTGATTGAGGAGATGTGGATCGCATCGCCGATGTCGAGGCCGGCGAGATCGACCACGATCTCTTCCGGAATCTTGTCGGCTTTTACCTTCAGCTTCACGGTATGACGCACGACATTGAGCGCCCCGCCGCGCTTTAGGCCCGGGGAGTCCGCGTGGTTCTGAAAGCGCACCAGCACGTCGATGGCGATCTCGGCGTCCGGTTCGACGCGATAAAGATCGAGGTGGATCGGCTGGTCCGTGACCGGGTGCAGCTGAATCGCGCGCGGGATGACCGGCTGCCGCTCGCCCTGGTGGTTGAGTTCGACCATGCGTGAGAGGAACTTGCCCGACCGCAGCGCCATCTCGACGTCCTTGGCTTTGATCTCAATGGGGATCGCGCCGCGGGGGCCGCCATAAAGGACACCTGGGATCAGGCCAGCCTTGCGCGTGGCGCGCGCACCGCCAGTGCCTGTGCGCTCGCGCTTTTCAACGTTCAGTACAATGCCCGCCATGGCGGCGCCCTCTGCAAAAGACCGGTCCGGGTCGGAAAAATGAAGGCGGGCTTCTAGCGGAAGCGGGCGAGGAGGGCAATGGGGCAGACGGCCCGGACGTGCGCGTCCTAGCGCCCTATTTCCCCGGCGAGAGCCGACGTGTCGGCACGGGCCTCCGCCTCCGCGATGGCCTGCTCAAACGCCTCCAGCAGAGCCGGAACGCAGCAAGCGTTGAGAAAATGGTCCCCGCCAGGGACGGTGACCAATGTGTGCCCGTACGCGGCGGCGAGACGTTCGGAGGCCTGCAAGGGCACGAACGTGTCGTCATCGCCGTGGATCAAGACAATGGGCTGGTCGAGTCCGCGGAGCGCTTGCCAGACTGCCGGCAATTGGTCCTCTTGCGCTAGAACCTCGGTGATCGAGTTGCGCATGTCGCGGGGCAGGACGGCGTGGAGCAGACGGCCCGCGCCAATCATGCGCCGGGCCGTCGGGCCGCGGTCGCCAAAGAAGGGCGACATCAAAACCATGGCGTCCACCCGCCCGGCGTGGCGCGCCGCCATCAGGGTGGCGACCGGCGCGCCGAAGCTCTGCCCCACCAACAGTACGCGCTGGCCGTCACGCACGTCGAGCATCGCCGCCAGCGCGTCGGCCTGCTTGGCGAGATCGCGCACCGCTCGTTCTGGCTCGGAGCTGCGGAAGCCGGGCCGATCTGCGACGATGATTTCACGGCCCGGCGGCACAGCCGCTATTACCGGCGCCCAATACTCGCTCCAGGATGGGGTGCCGGTGACGATGACGATCTTCCAGTCGGCGTGCGTGCGGACCGGCGTGCGCAGCGCCGAAAGCCGCCACGCTTCGTCCACCGTCGCCGTGAACTCGATGCGCTCCATCGTCCCGGCCGGGTAGGCGGCGGAGGTGGGGAAGCGATCGTTGTCGTCCTCGGCTGTGCCGATGGCGCAACCGGCGGCCAAGAGCGCCGTACAAACGCAAAAGAGAGCTCCCCGCATCGCCCAGGGATGTAGCGGTGCGCCGCTGCGTCGCACAGAGGTTTGATTGAGATCAAACGAGGGCGAACCGCCTACCGCTAAGTTGACGCCGGCGTCACTTTTGGGAGAGGGCCATGCGCGTCACCATCGTCGACAAGCCCCCGCAAGACGTGCGCACCTTCGAGGACGTCGATCTGGCTGAGAAGCTGACGATGGAGGACGTGGAGACGATCCGCGAAATCTTCCACACGCCGCTCACTGGCTCCTACAATTGGGATTACGACAGCGCCAACGCCAAAATCCGGCGCCTGTACGAGTTGGGAAAGCGGTTCAATTGGAATCCGACCGCCGACGTCGACTGGGACGCCCCATGCGACAGGAGCAATTTCCCAGCCGATGAATCGCTGAGCGCCTTGAACGGCTATCCCGAGTACGAAGCCCTGAGCCGCGAAGAGAAGGTGGTCTTCGCCTGGAAAGCGCATGCGCAGACCATGAGTCAGTTCCTGCACGGCGAGCAGGGCGCGCTCCTGGTGGCGTCCCAACTCGTGTCCTGTGCGCCGACGGCGGATGCGAAACTTTATGCGGCGTCGCAAACGTTCGACGAGGCGCGTCACGTCGAAGTGTTCAACGCCTATCTGCGCCGGCGTTGCGGCATGATCTATCCGATCAACAAAAACCTCAAAGCGCTGATCGACAAGGTGCTGGCAGACGAGCGTTGGGACCTGAAGTTCATCGGAATGCAGCTCATCATCGAGGGCCTGGCGCTCGCCGCTTTCGGCGCGCAAGTGCGCACCACTAAAGATCCGCTGCTAAAGCAGATCGTCGAACTGGTGATGCGCGACGAGGGGCGGCACGTGGCCTTTGGGGTCAATTATCTCGAAGACTGGATCAAGGTGCTGCCGCAAGCGGAGATCGAGGCTCGCGCCGAGTTCGCCTATCAGGCCTGCGCGATCATGCGCGATCGGCTGTTTGGCCTGGACGTGATCCGCGAGTACGGTTTTGACGAGGAGGCGGCGAAGAAACACATCATGGAGTCCGTGGTGATCGGCTTGTTCCGCGAACTCCTGTTCGAACGCATCATGCCCAACCTGAAGCGGGTGGGACTGCTCACGGATTCTGTGCGTCCGAAATACGACACGCTCGGCGCCTTGAGGTACGAGGACCTCGCGGGCGACGTGATGATTGATTGGGCCAACCTCGAAAGGCCCTTGCCGACAAAGGAAAACTTAGCCGCCGCGGGCGTCGCTGCGGAATAAGCCCTGCGGCGGCGCCCCGCCCACGCGAACCCCCGTCGCGCCGCCGCAGTTTTCCTGTCTGTGTGATTTGGAGGGCCTCGACGCGCCTCGCGTTGAGCCGCTTGACTACGCGAGAACCGAGCTATTCGAACAGGCTCGATACGCTCTGTTCGTTGGCGATGCGCCAGATGGCGTCGCCCATGAGTGCGGCGACAGAAATGACGCGGATCTTCTTGCCTTCGCCCTTGCGCGCTTTGGGGTCGATCGAATTGGTCACGACCAGTTCTTTCAGCTTTGAATCTTCGATCCGCTTCATCGCCCCGTTCGAGAGCACGCCGTGGGTGATGTAGGCGGAAACGGATCTAGCGCCTTCTTCGAGCAGCGCCTCGGCCGCGTTGCAGAGCGTGCCTCCGCTGTCAACGATATCGTCCACCAGAATGCAGTCGCGTCCTTTGACGTCGCCAATGATGTTCATGACTTCGCTCTCGCCCGCTTTTGGGCGGCGCTTGTCGACGATGGCAAGGTCGGCGCCGAGACGATTGGCGAGAGCCCGCGCCCGGATCACACCGCCGACGTCCGGCGAGACCATCATCAGTTCGGAGACGTTCTGGTAGGTCTCGCGGATGTCGCGCTCGAGCACCGGTGTGGAGAAGAGATTGTCGGTCGGAATGTCGAAGAAGCCCTGGATCTGGCCCGCGTGCAGCTCCAGCGTCAGCACCCGGTTGGCGCCGGCCGTGGTGATGAGATTAGCGACGAGTTTGGCCGAAATCGGTGTGCGGCCGCCGACCTTGCGGTCCTGGCGCCCGTAGCCGTAATAGGGGATCACCGCTGTGATGCGACGGGCCGAGGCGCGGCGCAGCGCATCGATGCCAATCAGCAATTCCATCAAATGGTCGTTGGCTGGATATGACGTCGACTGGATGATGAAGACATCCTCGCCGCGTACGTTCTCCTGAATTTCGACGAAGATCTCGTTGTCCTTGAAGCGCTTGCATTCCGCCTTAGCGAGCGGGGTGTCGAGATGGTCGGCGATGGCTTGCGCCAGCGTGACGTTGGAATTGGCGGCTAGGAGTTTCATGGATGCGGGCCCCGTCGCGATCCTGTTCGCGGCCTCTCCTTACTCCGCGAGTCGGGCGCGCGGAAACCGATTCGCTGTAGATTCGCAGGACGATTGGCCCCGCTGTGGCGTTTGCGGCACGGCAAGCGCTGGAGGCCGCCTGAGCTAGAGCGCGATGGCGGCGCAGTTGCGACCGTAATCGCCGAGCTTTTCGTGCGCAGAACGGCGATGGGAGTGAAGCGCCGGCGCAAGAGCGTAAGTGTCGAGTGGAAGCGTCTCGACCTTGGTTGCGCCGAGATCGCGCAGCCGATCGGCGCAGAAACCGGGCAGATCGAACCGGCGCCGGTCGCCCACGCCCGATGCAAAATAGCGCGCGTACGTTGAGTCGCTGGCCACGAACCGCGCTTCGAACTCTGGGCCTACTTCGTAGGAATTTTGGTGAATGCAGGGGCCAATGGCGGCGGCAATCTCCGACGCGCCACGCTCGCGCATGAGCCGCATCACGCTGTCGAGCACGCCAGCGAGCGCGCCTTTCCAGCCCGCGTGCGCGGCGCCGATGACGCCGGCTTTGACGTCGGCGAGCAAGACGGGGACGCAATCTGCCGTCAAAACGGACAGCACAAGGGCAGGCGCGGTAGTCACTAGCGCGTCGGCATGCGGCCGCGCGCCAATCCAGGGCGCCTCGACGAAAACAGCATCCGGCGAATGCACCTGATGCACGCCGACGAGATGGTTCGCCGGCGCGCCGAAGGCCGCTGCAATCCGACGCCGGTTTTCGGCGACAGCTGCGGGATCGTCTTGCGAGCCCGTGCCCGCATTCAGCGAGGCGTAAATGCCGCGGCTCACGCCGCCGGAGCGGCCGAAAAAGCCGTGCTTGACGCCGGCCAACGCGGCCGTGCTCCACGAGGGCGGGGCGCTCAGAAGCCCGCCGGCGGGGGAAGGTTCGGGCTCGACAGACATATGACCTTGAACAGGGCGCCCATTTCATCGGGGTGCGTCAAGCGCCGCACTTCGCGCTGCAGCCGCTCGGCATGCGCCGGATTGGCGCGCGTCAATGTTTCGGCGCGCAGGCCGATGCCGAGCGCGTGCAGGAAATGTCCCTGCGGCGCGGGCCCGTGCACGTCGAGCCCCGCATCTTTCGCCAGTATGGCAAGGTGCGCGAAATGCACGTGCGCGGTGAGATCGCTCTCGCCTGGCGCTTGTAGGGGGTCGACCTTCTGATGGCGCCGGAGGGCCTGCAAGGTGTCAGCGCCTTCGGAGGTCAGATAGCCGTAATCGATGAATAGCGCGCGGCCCGGATGGGCGTGCAGGCGCTGCTCGATCTCGTACACGAGGCTGGGCAGACTGGGCGCGATTTCGCGCACGGCGCCGACTTCATCGTCGCTCTCGGGCGCCGTCAGCGCCGCAGAAAGGCCGAACACGAGTTCATCGGCCTCGTCGAGACCAACCAGCTTTTCATGCCAGCTGTCTTCGCCGCGAATGAATTGCCGGATCGGCAGACAATCCAGAAATTCATTCGCCACGATTAGCGACGGTCCAGGCGGCGCGTCCTCCAGGCGAAGTGCAAAATCGGCGTTCGGCACGCGTTCGGCCTGCGCCTGCCGAAGCGGTGCGCTGGTCTCTACCAGCGTGATGTTCATCGCGTCGTGAAGGCCTTCCACGCGCTCTGAGGCGCGCAGCATGTCCTCCATCAGCACGCCGCGGCCGGGTCCGAGTTCGATAAGGTTGAATGCCGGCTTGCCGAGCGCATCCCATTCGTGCGCGCACCAAAGCCCGATGAGTTCACCGAACATCTGGCTGGCTTCCGGTGCGGTGAGAAAATCGGCGCTCTCGCCCCCGATTGAGGGCCGCGTCGCGTAATAGCCGTACTCTGGATCGTAAAGGCACGCCGCCATGTACTCGGCGACCGTCATGGGGCCGTTTTCGCGAATGTGCTCGATGAGCTTTTGTTTGAGGCTCACGCCGCCGCCAGTTTGGGTTGCCGATAGGCCCGGCGAATGAGCCAGGCGCCGATAATGATCATGGGGATGGAGAGCAGCATGCCCATCGTGACGTAACCGCGCAGCGCTTCTGGCATATGCAGATCGGGCTCGCGAACGGTTTCCAGTAGCGCGCGGAACAGTCCGTAGCAGACCAGGAAAAGTCCCGCATTAAGGCCCGGACGGCGCAAGCTGTCGAACTTCAGCGTCGCGACGTTGACGATAAGAAAGAGAAGCAGGCCCTCCAGCGCCGCCTCGTAGAGCTGGCTCGGATGGCGCGCCTCCAGCCCCGCCGGGCAGTAGCCGCCATATTGCGCAAGCAGGCGCTCGTTGCAGAAGACGACGCCCCACGATGCATCGGTGGCGCGGCCCCACAATTCGCCGTTGATGAAATTGGCGATGCGGCCGAAAAAAAGGCCGATGGGCGCCGCGGCCGCGACCAGATCGCCCAGGCGCAAGAGGTCGACCTCGTCGGTGCGCGCTTTTTCGCGCAACTCCTCGGCGTCACGTTTCTTCAGCCACTTATCGCCGAAGCGCATGTACTCGCGCTCGTGCCCGGACGGCGCCTTCTCAACCGCACGCTTTGCGGCCTGGGCCTTGAACTGATCTTCGTTTGGATGAAGACGTGGCGATACGGCGAGCCGCGGCGTCAGTTGGAGACGGTAGGCAAAGAAGAAAGCGGCGATCGCTACGCCCAACAAGCCGCCGTGGAAGCTCATGCCGCCTTCCCAGATAAGCGGAATCTGCAGCGGGCTGCGCCAGATCATGTCCGGCTTGTAGAAAAGCACATAGCCCAGGCGGCCGCCGACAATGACGCCAAGCGTAGCCCAGAAGAGAAAATCGTCCGCCTGCGGCACGCTGAGCGCGGGTGCGCCCGGCGTCCAAAGCCGCTCGCGCCGGATGAGCCAGACCATCCAGCGCCAGCCGAGAAACAGCCCGACAATGTAGGCCAGCGCGTACCAGCGCAGATCGAGACGGATGCCGTCGCCGATGGGCAGGGTGCCCAAATGCAGCGCAACTGGATCGATGTTGGGGAATTGGATGGCTTCCAGGATCACGCGCGCCCACCTATGGCAGCTGATTGGCCGCATTGCGCGGCGCCGGCCGGGTTTCTAAACAGCTTCAAAGGAACCTTCCACATGCAAACGCAAAGCTCGGTGTTCGACGATCTCGCGCGGCTGATGACAGGCGCGATGGGAATGGCGCAAGGCATGGGCGACGAAGCGCGCAGTTTTTTCCGCTCCCAGGCGGACCGTTTCGTCGCCGAGATGGACCTTGTGGGGCGCGACGAGTTCGAGGCGTTGAAGCAATTGGCGGCTGAAGCGCGGGCCGAGGCGGACGCGCTGCGCGAGCGCGTCTCCGCGCTGGAAGCGGCGCTGAAGGACCGCGCCTAGCGGAAGCGCTCGGGCGAGGAGTTCCGAAGCGTATTCGCGATCGCGGACGATGACGAGAGAATCTGTGAACGTCGCCATCGTTAAGTTTCGCGCAACTCTCGAAGGGGTTACCTAGGCGTCGGGGTTTGATTCGACGCGCCGCTGAAGCGCGTTCTCCAAGGAAGAGATCGTTTACCGAGCCGCACGCGCGCGGCTCCTGAGCTCGAAGGGGGCGCTCATGGATCTCTGGCTCGACGACGGCATCGAGACTTCCACCGATCCGCTGGACACGGTCGAAAACGTGCTTGGCGCCGATGATCGCTTCTTCTGCGAACGCGCGCAGGACGGCGATGTGCACTTCAGCTTCAAGTGCGCGAGCGGCGAAACCGTCGGCTATTTCAGCTACCGGCACGAATTGCCAGCGCTGCTGTTCACGCTGGGCTTCGATTTGCAGGCGCCGCGCTCGCGCCACGCCGAGGCCGTGCGTCTGGCCGGTCTCATTAACGAGAACCTCTGGCTGGGCCATTTTGACGTCTGGTCCGACGATGGCACGATCATTTTCCGGCACGCGATGCCGATGATCGGGCGGGACGAGATCTCCATCGGCGAGGTACAGGCCATGCTTGCCGCCGCGCTCGACGCCGCCGAGCGCTTTCAGCCCGCTTTCCACTTCCTCATCCTTGCCGGCATGACACCTGAGCATGCGGCGCAAGCGGCATTGTTCGAAGTCAGCGGAGAGGCGTGAGCGGCCTGGACGCCCCGTCAATCGCGCTGGTTGGCGCCGGCGCAATGGGCGGCGCACTGGTGCGCGGATGGATCGAAGCCGTACGCAAAGGGGGCGGCCTCACGCTTACGGTCATCGAGCCCAATTTCGATCCCGAGCTGGAGCGCGAACTGGAAGCGGCCGGCGCCGTGCTTAATCCAGCCGCCGCGGGGCCGGTCGACGTGCTTGTGCTCGCGGTGAAACCGCAGACATTTCCGTCTGTGCTGGAGACCGCGCGCTTGTTCATTGGCGAGGATACGCGCGTGCTGTCTGTCATGGCCGGCGTGACCATCGAAACGCTCGTGCGCGAACTGGGCGCCCAGCGCGTTGTGCGATGCGTGCCGAATACGCCCGCACGCATCGGGCGCGGCGTTACGGCTTATGTCGCCTCGCCTGCATGCAACGCGGAGGACCGCCAGCTGATCGAGCAATTGCTGGAGCCGGTGGGCACGGTCGAGCCGATCGCAGCTGAGCGCCTGATGGACGTGATCGTCGCGGTCTCGGGGTCGGGGCCGGCCTATGTGTTCTTGCTCGCCGAAGTGCTGGCGGCTGCGGCTGAACAGGAAGGGCTGGACAAAGAGACAGCCATGCGTCTCGCAAGCCGCACCGTAGCGGGCGCGGGCGCGCTCATGCTGGACACGGGCGAGCCGCCGAGCGCTCTGCGCAAGCAGGTCACCTCGCCTGGCGGAACCACGGAAG
This sequence comes from uncultured Terricaulis sp., assembly GCA_964540785.1. GTDB lineage: Bacteria > Pseudomonadota > Alphaproteobacteria > Caulobacterales > Aquidulcibacteraceae > Vitreimonas. The sequence goes on along the minus strand of CAZIOD010000005.1, from coordinate 25,035 downwards.
CGGCGCTCGACGTGCTGGCCGGGGCCGATGGGCTGGGGCCTTTGCTGCGTCGCGCGGTAGCCGCCGCGGCGCAAAGATCACGCGACTTGGGCAAGGCCTGAGACTTCAGCCTCGAGAAGCCCGCGCTTGACGCCGCTCGACGTCGCACGCTTCATCCTTCCAATGAGCACACATCTCCATCCTGAGACGCGCCGGGCGCTGGCGCATGCGGCCCTGGACTTGGCGGCCTCCGCGCCCTGGCGCGAGATCACGCTGGCGAAGCTGGCCGCCGCGGCGGGCTGCCCGCTTCCGGACCTCTACGGCGCCTCGCTCGGCGAAGCGCTGGATTGCGTGGAGGAGGCGTTCGATCGCGCCATAGCCGAGGACATGGACACGCTCGATCCATCGCAAAGCGTGCGTGACCGGCTGTTCGAATTGATCATGCGCCGCTTCGAGGCGATGGAGCCGCACCGCGCCGCGGTGCTTGCCATGGAACAAGGCGCCGATCGCGATCCCACGCTGTTGGCGGCTGCGCACCAGCGGCACGTGCGCTGCGCGCGCTGGGTGCTGGCGCTCGCGGGGCTGGAAGCCGACGGCATGACTGGCCAGGCCCGTGCGCAGGGCCTCGGCGTCATTATCGGCCAGGCGCGCGCCGCCTGGCGCAATGACGATGCCGGCGATTTCGCCAGGACCATGGCGTCGCTCGACAAGAATCTGCGGCGCGCCGAAGAAATGTTCGGTCGCTGGGCGGGGTTCGAAGCAAAGCCAAAAGCCGAGAACGAGTAGAGAAATAGCGGCGGCTGCGTTGTCGCCATCATGCGTTCCGGCGCACTGCATTCACTGCTTGCGTAAACCTTTTGGCAATCGCTTGTTTACGCTTCGCGCGCAATGATTGACGCGGGTTAGGCATGGATCGCGTCATGTTTGGTGAAGTGAAGGCCACGCTGCGAAGCCTCTTCAATACACAATTCCGTCTCTGGGCCGGCATGGCGTTCATGACGCTGGCGCTGGCTTCGATCCAGTACGACGAGATCATCGCGCCGGGCGTCGGGCGGATCACGGACGCCTGGAACTCGGCAGCCACCGATCTCGGCCGTTCCCTGGCCGGGTTCACGCTCTAAGCCCTCGCATCCGATCCGCGGCAAGGCCCTCGATGCGGACCTCGTGCGCACCAACCACGGCTTCGATGCGATGTTGGCGATGAGCGGCTCCACACCCTCGACCAACCTCTAGGCTTCGCGCTTCATCCTCTCGCGCCGATCGAGTTCGGCCTTGCTCGGTTCGCTATGGGCAAAATCGCCGGTCTTCACTTCGCCGTTCGGCACATAGGTCGCCGCGATCATGCCGGTTGGCGAGACGCGGCTATGGACCAGGTTTAAGGAGCGGGGCTGGCTCGATGTATCGAACAGACGCTTTCCCTTGCCGAGCAGCACTGGAAACGTGAACAGGCGAAGTTCGTCGACAAGGCCCGCCGCGAGCAGGGCGTGCACGAGTTCGGTGCTGCCCTGAGTGATAAGGGCCGGCCCATGCTCTTTTTTCAGCTTGGCGACTGCGGCGACGCCGTCGCGTAACACGATTGTGTTCGCCCAGCTCGCGTCGACGTCGCCGGACCTTGTGGCGACAAATTTGGTGATGCGGTTGAACTGCTGGGCGATCGCATCGTCGGGCCCGCCCTCGGCATAGGGCCAATGCGCCGCGAAGATCTCATAGGTCTTGCGTCCGAGCAGCAGATCGTAGGACTGGCCAAACAGATCGCTAACTTCCTCACCGAATACCTGGTCGGTGTCGGCCAGAGGCGCGACCCAACCGCCGAACTGGAACCCGCCTGTTGGGTCTTCCGCGGGCCCGCCCGGCGCCTGCATCACGCCGTCCAGCGAAACGAACGCGCCGACGATCAGCTTTCTCATGGGATCTCTCCTTGGCTTTCCCGAGGGACGAACGGATGCGGCGTCACCCGACACGCCAGCATTAACTTCTTAGCCAGCGACGCAGCGCAAGCCTTCCACTATGGCGCAGCACTATGACCTCATTGTCATCGGCTCGGGACCCGCTGGGCGTCGCGCCGCAGTGCAAGCAGCCAAACTTAAGAAGAACGTCCTGGTGATCGAGCGCGGACGCCGCGTCGGCGGGGTGTGCGTGCACACCGGAACCATACCGTCGAAAACGCTGCGTGAGACTGTGCTCAACCTGTCGGGCTGGCGCGAGCGGGGCTTTTATGGCCGTGCCTACCGCAACAAGGCGGAGATTACCGCCGAAGATCTGCGCCGGCGTCTGCAGATCACGCTCGACCACGAAGTCGAGGTGCTCGAACACCAATTCGCGCGCAACCAGGTCACCTGGATCGCGGGTTCGGCGCGTTTCCTCAGCCCGCACGCCGTCGAGGTGATAGGCGAGACGGGCGGGGTGGGCCATTATCACGGCGATCGCATCATTCTCGCGGTGGGCGCCCAGCCCTACCGGCCGGCCCACATTCCGTTCGACGGCGAGCGCATCGTCGACGCGGATGAAATACTAGAACTGAAATATTTGCCCCGTTCGCTTGTCGTGATCGGGGCGAGCGTGATTGGCGTGGAGTACGCCACGATCTTCTCGGCGCTCGATGTAAAGGTGACGGTGATCGAGCCAGGACCAGGCTTGCTTGGCTTTGTCGACCGGGAGCTGGTGGACGAGTTCATCCACGAATTGCGCGACCGCGGCGTAAGCCTCCGCTTCAACAGCAAGGTGCAGAATATTCTGAAGCAGGGGCCGGACACGTGTCTCCTGCGGCTAGAGGACAGCCGGCAGGTCTCTGCGGAAATGGTGCTGTTCGCGGCGGGCCGCACCGGCGCTACGGCGCAACTCAATCTGGAGGCGGCAGGTCTCGCCGCCGATGAGCGCGGTCGCATCGCCGTCGATCCAGCCACTTTCCGGACCGGTGTTGCGCACATCTATGCGGTCGGCGATGTCATCGGCTTTCCATCGCTTGCCTCCACTTCGATGGAACAGGGCCGCATCGCAGCGTGCCATGCCTTCGGCGAAACGGCGCATCCTCCGCCGCAATTTTTTCCCTACGGCATCTACGCCGTGCCGGAACTCTCGACCGTGGGCATGACCGAGGAAGAAGTGCGCGAAAGACGCATTCCCTACGAGACGGGCATTGCGCGTTTCCGCGAGACTTCGCGCGGTCACATCATGGGCCTCAATGGCGGCTTCATGAAAATGATCTTCGCGCTCGAGACGCGACGTCTGCTTGGCGTGCATATCGTGGGCGAAGGGGCGACCGAACTCATTCATATAGGCCAAGCCGTGCTCAATCTCGGCGGCGGCCTCGATTACTTCGTCGAGAACACGTTCAACTACCCGACGCTGGCCGAAGCCTACAAGATCGCCGCGCTCGATGCGTTCAACCGCATGCCCAGCCGCCAGGCGAGCGTCATTGCGCTTGATGCGTTGACAGCAGCAGTGCGCCGCACATCCTGAGCGGCGTCAGCGCGCTGGCATCATCTCCACCAGCGCCCCGCCGACGCTCATAGCGATCTGCGGGAAGACATTGGCGAGGATCGGATCGATGCCGTCATAGATGGGATTGATCGGCGAGAGCGGGCCTACGCGCAATTGCACGTTTGTGCTGATGCCTTCGTGCGCCTTGTGGACGAGTTGCGGCAGAAAGCTGAGATGGGCGCCGCCGCCGGCGAGCACGACATCGATCACCGGCGCGCCCATCGCCTCGGCGCGCGGCACGACAGCCTGCAGGCTGGCTGCAATCGTGCGCACGAGGGCGGCGAGATAGGCGCGGAAGCGTTCGTCTTCCTGCAGATCCTGCGCCCGCAGCGTCAACGTGCGCCAGCCGAGCTTCAAGGCCGTGCGGCCGGTGCGCATCAGCTCGTGCTTCAGCCCGCGTCCCGCGAGGCGGGCGATGCGGGCGGCGCGCACTTCCTCGTCCTTGCCCTTCTCGATCCCGGCTTTGCGCATCATCAGTTCGATCACTATGCGGTCGATTTCGTCGCCGGCGAGCGCGCTGCATTGGCGCGCTTCCTTGATCTCGCTCAGCGTCGGAGGATCGACGCGTTCGTCGAACTCGAACGCGGCGATATCGGTGGTGCCTGCGCCCATGTCGAACACCATGACATGGTTGGTCGGCTCGCGGGTGAAGGCGAGCGCGGCCGCGGCGGCGGCGTGCGGTTCGAAAATACCCGTCTCCAGCATCCCGTCGGCCGGGTTGGCCCGGGCCTTGTCGAGTGCGTCCTTGCTTTGCGCGATGGAGACGCCCTCGCGCGACAAGAGCTGACGGCCGAGTTTGAAGGAGATGGCGGCGGCTTCGTTAAAGATGCGCTCGAACACTTGTTCGATGCCGCTGCCCGGGCGCCAGACCGGGCTGGTGTAGCGCCGCCGCGCGAGCGCCGTGCCCGGCGGCATGTTAGGCGCCAGCTCCAGCGCTTCGGCGATCAGCTGATCAAGATAGGCCAGATAGACAACCAGAATGTCGCGGTGCGTGAAGGTGCCGGTCGGATCGACCGAGGGCCGGATCTTGCTGGCGAGCGCCTCGTCCAGGTTTTTCGCGCCGAGCACAGTCTTGAACGACAGGAGCGGGTCGCGCCCGTTCTCCACGCCGCGACGCGCGTGATCGAAGCCGATCGGCCCAAAATAAAGCCGGCCGCCGTCCACATACACCACCGAAGGTGTGAGCAAGGGATGCTCGGCCCCCGAAATTGCGCCTATCGGCAAAGGCTTGACGCCCACTTCGAGCGGCAATGTCGGGTCCAGGCACACGGCGGCCTTGGACAGCGCGGTGCCAAAATCGATGCAGATCCGCGCCCGCGAGATGTCCCCAGTGTCCGCCATGGGCGCGGACATTACTGGAATTGAGCCTGTTTGGAAGCGCCTTAAGTCAAGCCGGCCGTGGAAGACGAAGCATGGCCCGCAATCCGCCCAGGGGGCTGCGGCTCAGCCTTATGTCCCCGCCATGGCCGCGCGCCACATCCCGCGCGATGGCGAGCCCCAGACCGACGCCCTTCTGGTTGCGCGAGCGTGTTTCGTCCAGGCGCGAGAAGGGCCGGAACGCCTCTTCGTACAGATCTTCGGGAATGCCTGGGCCGTTGTCGTCCACGGCGATCGTGACAGCGTCGCTTTCTTCCCCAATGGCGACGACGACCTTGTCTCCGTGCGCAATCGCGTTGTCGATCAGGTTGGCGAGACACCGCTTCAGCGCACGCGCCCTGCCTGGAATAAGAGATGGTCCATCGCCTTCGATCGCGATGTCGGCGCCGCCGCGCTGCGCCTCGCTGGCGAGCTCTTCAACCAACGCGCGCAGGTCCACCTCCGCCGGAGTTTCTTCCGCCATGCCTTTCGCGAAAGCGAGATATTCTTCGAGCGTTTCCTCCATTTCCGCGAGGTCCCGCTTGGCGTCCTCGATTTCGGGCGACGAGGGCAGCAGCGCGAGCTGCAGCTTGAGGCGCGTGAGCGGGGTCCTGAGGTCGTGGCTGACGCCGGCCAGGATTTGCGAGCGTTGCTCGATGTAGCGTTTGATGCGCTGGCGCATATCGAAGAAGGACAGGGCGGCAGCGCGGACCTCGCGCGCCCCGCGGACGCGGAACGGGCCGGTGTCTTCGCCGCGGCCGAAGCGCTCCATGGCGTCGGCGAGCTGGATAATCGGGCGCACCTGATTGCGGATGAACAGAATCGAGATCGTCACCAGAAACAGCGTAGCCCCGGAAATCCACGCCACGAACAACGGGCCTGAACGCGCTTGCACCCGGTCGCGATAGGCTTTCAGCTGCAGCACGCCTTCCGCCGTAGGCACGCGCATCAACACCTGCGTGCCGGGGCAAGTGGAATCGTACCAGACTTCGCGCTGCAGCTCCTGCTGCAGTGCGCGCGTCATGTGCCGGTCGAGCGCCGAACCGAATGCGCGGCAGCGCTGCATCTGCAGCGGCGCGTTGGGCTGAAGTTCGATCTCCAGTCTCAGCGGGCGCCAGGCCAGCTGTTGCAGATCGGCGAAATTCTCTTGGGTCGGGTTGCGTTCGTAGAGCTGGATGATGAGCGCCGCGTCCGCAGCCACGCCTTGGCTCATGCGTTTGGATGTGGCCTGCCAATGGTCGTCGAGAAACACCAGCGTGATGATGAGCTGCAGCATCGCGGCGGGGGCGGCGATGATGAGCAGCGTACGCCAGTAGAGACCCTTCGGCAGGATGTCCCGGAAGCGAAAGCTGGGCTGGCTTTGCTGCATTCAATCCGCCGCGAGCCTGTAGCCGACGCCGCGCACGGTTTGCAGATAGACCGGCGCGCGGGGATCGACTTCCACCTTTCGTCTAAGACGCGTGACCTGCACGTCGACCGACCGCTCCAACCCCGCGCCGGTGCGCTTGGCCAGCTCTTCGCGGCTGACCACTTCGCCCGGCCGCGCCGCAAGAATGCGCAACAGCGCCACTTCCGCCTCCGTAAGTCGCACGGGTGCGCCGTCGCGCTGCAATTCGCCGCGCGCGCTGTTGAAGGCGAACGGGCCGAACGTCACCGTTTCCGGCGTCTCGCCGCGATTGGCGACCGTCCGGCGCAAGATGGCATTGATGCGCAAGGCAAGTTCGGCAGGCTCGAAGGGTTTGGGCACATAATCGTCGGCGCCGATCGAGAGACCGCGGATGCGGTCCTCCGGCATGCCTCGAGCTGTCAGCAGCACGATCGGCACTTTCGAGGTTTTGCGCACGCTCTCGGCCAGCGAAAATCCGTCTTCAACCGGCATCATCACGTCCAGAATGAGAAGGTCGAAATCCATCGAGTCGAGCAGGCGGCGCGCGCCGGCGGCGTCAGCAGCGGCCGATACGCGGGCGCCGGCTTGAGCAAGGTAGCGTTTCAGCAGTTCGCGAATGCGGTCGTCATCGTCGACCAGCAGCAGATGAGGCGGTCGGTCGAGTGCGTCGAAGGCGGGCGCGGCGGTCATGATCCCTTGCCCCGGCAAAAGACCTGCCAGCGAGGGTCAAATACCCACCGCGCCCCCATGTTGGAGGCAGAATCTTCCGGCCCTCTTGCCGCTTGATTGACAGACATGTCTCAGATCACAGAATGCGCTAAAAAACATCCCATTGGAGGAACGGCTCGGCAAGAGCCGATCCTATTAGAGAGGAAAGCCGATGCCTGAACAGTCCTTTGACGATCGCGACGGCTGGATCTGGTTCGATGGCGAGTTCGTCCCGCATCGCGACGCCAAGGTCCACCTGCTCACCCACGCGCTGCACTATGCCTCCTGCGTATTCGAGGGCGAGCGCGCCTATGGCGGCGTCATCTTCAAGAGCCGCGAACATAGCCAGCGGCTGCATGCATCCGCGAATGTTCTCGGTTTCAAGCTGCCGTTCAGCGTCGACGATATCGAGCGGGCAAAAGCCGAACTTGTCGAGAAGCAGGGATTTGAGAATTGCTATTTGCGTGCGCTCGCCTGGCGCGGCTCGGAGCAAATGGGTGTCGCCGCCGACCGCAATGACGTGCATGTGGCGATCGCCGCCTGGCCGTGGGGCGATTATTTTGCCGACAAGATGAAGGGCGTCCGGCTGATGATCGCGCCCTGGCGCCGTCCCGCGCCGGACACCGCGCCCGCCAACTCGAAGGCTGCAGGTCTCTACATGATCTGCACGCTCTCACGTCACGCCGCGAACGATGCCGGCTTTGACGATGCGATGATGTTCGACTGGCGGGGTCAGATCGCCGAAGGCACCGGCGCCAACATCTTCTTCGTCAAGGATGGCGTGCTGCACACGCCGACCCCGGACTGCTTCCTCAACGGCATCACGCGCCAGACGGTGATCGGGCTGGCGCGCAAGAACGGCGTTGAGGTCGTCGAGCGGGCGATCTTCCCGAACGAACTGGCGTCCTTCAGCGAGTGCTTTCTCACGGGGTCGGCTGCAGAGATCACCGCCGTCCGCGAAATTGCCGGCCTGCCGTTCAAGCCGAGCACGATGACCGAGCAGCTGATGCACGACTTTGCAGCGCTGACGCGCGGCGCCAACGCCTAGGCGCAGATGTGCGATTTTACGCGCCGAAAGCGCGAGTCGTGTCGGATCGGATTGAGGTCTGGGTCGTGGATGAGGTAGGCGCAGTGCGCCCAACCGTCCTCGGCGACGCGTTCTAGTTGGTCGAGCGCTAACCGCGATTCTCCAGCCTGGACCAGGCCGCCGACCACATAATAGATCATCGCGTCGCGGCATTCGTCGAACTGCGGCAATAGGGCGAACGCCGCGTCGAACGCGCCCTCCGCGACGTAGCAGCAAAAAAGATTACACAGCGCGCGCAGGTTTTTGGGGCGCTCCTCCAGACGCCGCTGAATCCGCATTCGCGCCCAGCGCATCCAATGCTGCGCGGCATCCATCTCGCCGCGAGCGCGGAGCGCCTTCGCGCCCATGACGATGCATTGGTACTCGTCCGGTCGCAAGGTGGCGGCGCGTTCGCAGGCGGCGACGGCCTGCACAAAAGCCCCCTGTACGAAGAATACCCTTCCGAGCAGGCGATAGGTTTCGGCAGCGTCGGGATTCAATTGGATGGCCGTCTTGAAACGCCGGAGCGCGGCGTCCATGGCCCCGGCGGCCGAGAGCGCCATGCCGTGCGCCGCGTATCCTTGTGCGGACGCCGGAGCGAGTGCAATGGCTCGTTCTGCATGCTGCAGCGCCTCTTCGATGAGAGTAGGCGCCCCGCCATAGTAATGGCGCAGTTTCACTTTGATCGTCGCCAGACCCGCATGCGCCGAAGCGAATTCCGGATCGGCGGCAATTGCTTCTTCGTAATGACAGGCGGAGGCTTCGCTGTTCACCCGCCCACCGTCTTCGCTCAGTGCCTGCGCGGATAAATACGCCCTTATCGCTTTGCCCTCATCAGACCGCAGGGAAAGAGCCGGCCCGGGGCCCGGGCTGTCTTCGCGCAACACGGGTTCAAGCAGCCGGTAACCGGCCTTGTAGACGGTTTCGATCATCAGCGATTGTCGCGGGCCTACGCCGAACGCTTTGCGTAACTCCGCTACAGCATGGGTTAGCACATCATCGCACACTGTCACGTCGGGCCAGACCCGGTCCATCAGTGTGCTGCGCGACACCATCTCGCCGTCGGCTTCAGCCAGCACCACGAGCACGCCCATAGCCTTGGGTGATAGGCGCCGGATCGTGCGCCCGTCCTTTAACGTGCGCGCAAGCACATCAACCGACCAGGCGCCGAGTGAGAAATGCTGCATTCGGCGCGACAATAGCAGCAACGCGGACGGTCGCTATCACCTTCGCCAAATCAGTCGGAAATCTTCAGGTTTCGCGACCGCTGCGATGCTAGGAGCCGTGGCGCAGGAGACGTTTTGTATGACGCGTTACATGATCATCGAAACCCGCGACCCCCATGATGCAAGGGATTTCGCATGGATGGCCGAACTGGCCTGCAACCTTCAGCGCAACGGCGCCGCAACCTCCGTTGTGCTGGCAGAGAACGGCGTGTTTGCAGCCCTGCGCGCCGGGGAGACCTCGGCGTCAGCACTGCGCGTGCTCACCGACGCAGGGTGTGAGGTGTTGGCCGACGGGTACGCGCTCCGCGAGCGCGGCATCCGTGACACGGATCTGGCGAGCGGCGTCAGTTCGGTCGATCTCAATGTCGTGGTCGATGCGTTGGAAGCCGGATTTTCCGTATTGTGGCGATAGAGGCCTCGAGCATGAGAAAGACACTCACTTTCGTACTTATGGATGCGCCGTTCGAATCCTCACGCACGGCAACCGCGCTGCGGATTATCGCGTTGGCCGTCAAGCGCGGTCACAACATCAACGTCTTTGCTTACGAGGGGGCAGTTTTTCTCCCCTTCGCCAAGCAGAGCCCGCACGCCAACGCCGTGCATGGCCGGGACGCTGAGCAGGAGGATCATCCGCTGCCGCGCGAATGGATCGCCGCTTTGATGCAGGAGGCTGCTGGCAAAGGCGCGAAGTTCGATTGGGTCAATTGCGGGCTCTGCGTCGATGAACGCGGCGCGGGCGAGGCCATCGAGGGCGTAAGGCGAGGCTCGCCTGCCGACTTTTGGGCCATGGCCTCCAATTCCAATAACACCCTCGTCATTCCGACGGCGTGAGGAGACGTGAGATGAAAGTGCTGCACATTATCTCCAGCGGCTATCGCGCAACGCTGGAAGAGCAGGACGACACGGTTGTTTGGTTTACACATGCCATCAAAGCAGCGGGCGCCGACGTGGATGTCTTATTGTGCGGCTCGGCTGCAAATTACGTGGTCGAGGGCCAGGAAGCCGCACCGCTCACGTTCGGCGCTCGCACGCAGCGACAGGCGCCGGATGTCTTTGGCCAAGTCGCGTCGCTCGCCGAGAATGGAGTCAACATCTTCGTGGTCGAAGAGGATCTTCGCGCGCGCGGAACTGCATCGGCCCCTCGACTGCGAAGCGCGCAGATCACGCCGAAGACGCGCGTCGCCGATTTGTTGTTGAGATACGAGCGCGTGTGGCATTGGTGAACGCCGAAGCGTTTATGATGGCCCGGCCTTCGCGACGTTGCGGATGCTTGCCGCGAGCGCGGGCGGCGTCGCCTGCATCGCCGACAGAACAAGCCAATCGCGCCATCCCGACGGCAGGCGGAGCGCGCGTTTCATCTCCGCAGCGATGGGCGCGCGTCCGAACGCGTACCGTGCATAGAGCCTGAGCTCTTGATTATGCAGCCGCTCGAGCAGGGCGGCGATCTCCGGATCGAGCTCTTCGCGGAGCATTTCCGCGATGGTCTCGCATATGATCGGCACGGTCGCGGTCGAGGTCGTGTCGCTGACCTTGTTTTCCGCCGTGCGGTTGAATCGCATCGAGCGCGACGGCGAGAAAGCCGCCGGCGCAAGCCGCAATGCGCGCAACCATAAATCCTTGTCGCCGCCGCGGCTGGCGCGGCCTTCCGGAAAGCCGCCGGCTTGAAGCAGCACGTCGCGGCGGAACGCGCTTGCGCTGGTGCGGATCGGACATTGCTGCGTGCTGAGCCAAGCGCGCAGGAAGGTGGCGAAGTCGATCGGCTGCGTGACGTCTACTAACAGCGTTGGCGCAATCGGTTGCTGGATTGACCTCGCCCCATACTGGTTCAGGAAAGATGAGAATGCGCAACCCACGTTGTCCGCGAAGGGGCGCGCCGCATCCATGAGATATTCGAGATGGCCGGGCTTCCACACATCGTCGGCATCCAGGAAAGCAATCCATTCCGCTTGCGTCTCTGCGATCGCCAGGTTGCGCGCGGCGTATCCGCCTGGGCCCGGCGTGTCGCGGCGCAGCAGACGCGCGCCCTTTCCGGCGCGGCGCTTGACGATGTCTGCGCCGCCGTCCGTCGAGGCGTCGTCGACGACGATGATTTCCGACGCCGGAAGCGTCTGCCGCAGCGCCGAGTCGAGCGCCCCGGCGATGTAGGGCGCCTTGTTGTGCAGGGGAATGACGACAGCGATGCGCGGGGCGCCCATGAGCGGCTCCAGGATGCACCCGCCAACGCGGGGCTGTCCCAGCCGTTCCGATGGGGAACGAAACGACGTGACCCATTGCGATGCTGGAACCCGCCTTGGCGGCGCCGCGTTACCGGTTGAAATTCGACCGGAGGGACGTGCATGGTCGCCTACAGGTTTGACCCCGATTACACGATCGCGGGCCGGCATTACGCGCACTCTTTAATCGATTGGCCGAGCATCATTGCCGGCGCAGTCGTCGCCATAGCCATCGGCTTTGTGCTCAACGTTCTCGGACTCGCCATCGGCGCGTCCGCCTTCAATCCCTTCGAACTTGACCGACAAGAGGAGGCGATCAGCATCGGCGGCGGGCTCTACGCGATTTTTGCACAGCTCATCGCCTTGCAGATCGGCGCTTACATCGCATCGCGCTCTGGCCGCTATCCGGACCATTTCGGCGGCGCGCTCACCGGCTTCATGGTGTGGTCCTTAGCTGTTTTCATCGCCGTGGTCCTCGCGGTTTTCACCGCAGCCGCGACCGCGAGTGGGGATGCAATACCGAGCGGCGTCGCAGAGACAGTCGGAGAACTGAGCGACGCCGTTGACGCTGAAGGTGCGAGCGCCGCCGAGCTTGGGACGGCCGAGGATACTTCCGATGTGGTCGCCACGCTATCGTGGTGGACGTTCGGCGCGCTGGCGCTCGGGCTTGCCGGCGCTATCGCCGGCGGCTGGTTGGGCGCCGCGCACCCCAAATGGGAGGGCCGCCCGCGCCTCGACGAAGGCCCGTCCTATCAGTCGACGCCGCGGATCTGAGGAGCACCCGCCATGGAAGAACTCGGCAAAGGCTGCATCCTCTGGGTCATCGGCATCCCATTGCCGATCATCGTTCTGCTGTTCCTGTTTGGCGTGCTGGGCTAACGCACAGCGGAGAGCCGGCAGGGGTCAAGCCAGGCGAATGCTGAGCCCTTCGAAGCGCGACGTCTCAAGCCCCCGCCTTCGACAAACTCTGGTGACGCTCGTCGGACTGGCGCGTTGGCGAACAGAATTTGGAGACAGTGCGTGTGCAATGTCAGCTGCTTTGCCAGTACTGGCTGTTCGCTATTCCGCGACCAGAAAATGTCCGTGCATCGCGGCGATGGGCTGGCCGCGTTCGTTTTGCCAGGCTTCGGCGTGCACGTTGGCGATGCGGCGCCCGATCTTGACGACGCGTGCGCGGGCGTACGTGTCGACCGGTTTGCCTGAACGCAGATAGTCGACGCCAATATCGATGGTCTTGGCGAAGCGTTCGCTTTTCGAGGCGATGGCCAGTTGCGTGATCGCCGTCAGCTCCATCAGCGCGCCGACGACACCGCCATGCAGCGCCGGCAGCAGCGGATTGCCAACGAGGTGTTCGCTAAAGGGCATGATCAGCGTAAGCTCGTCGCCCTTCAATTCCGCCCGTACGCCGAGAAAGCCGGCGTAGGGGATGCGCGCTAGGGCGGCGGTGAGGCGATCCTGCGCGCTCATCCCTTCTTCTCGGGCGTATTGGCGCCCGCCCTCGCTTGCGTGTTCAGCATAAAGGCGGCGGCGGAATGGGCGATCGGGTTGTCGGGGTCGTCCTCGTACGCGACAGCGCGCACGAAGGCGACGTTCCTACCGATCTTGTAGCAATGCGCCTCGGCCAGCACGTCGCGGCCAGGATCGGCGCCCCGCATGTAATCGATACGAATATCGATGGTTGCGACCGTGGTCGGCTCGCGCATCGCCAGCACCGCAGCCATGCCTGAGAGCTGATCGAGAAAAGTGGTGATCACGCCGCCTGCGATCACGCCGGTTTCAGGGTCGCCGACAAGTTCGGGCTTGTACGGCGTGCGGCCCCAGACTTTGGCGGTTTCGAGCCGGGTGACTTCGATGCCGAGCGCCCGGCCCTGCGGTGTCCATTTGGTCATGGCCCGCACGCGTTCGAGCGCATCCTGGCCCACGCCGTATTGGTTCTTGGGAGGCTTGTCGTCGCCCATGCCCGGCCTGCTAGCAGCCGCGCGCCGTAGGCGCTACGTGTATGAAATTGACGAAACGTCATTTTTCTGGCGCCATAAGCAAGGGATTGCGGATGGAACGGGCATGAGCCAGACGGCGGCGATCGAGCCGAGCAGCAAGCGCGAGAAGACCAAGGCGGCGAACCGGCAGGCGATCCTGGCCGCGGCGCGTCGCGTGTTCGCCCAGCTCGGCTATGACGCTGCGACAGTGCGCGACATCATACGCGGCACCGATCTCGCGTCCGGAACTTTTTACAATTACTTCCGGTCCAAGGAAGAGGTGTACGAGGCCCTGGCCGACGACAGCGCGCGCCGTTTCCGGCCGCTGCTCAGACAGGCGCGTGGCGATGCAAAAAGCTTCGAGGACTATTTGCACGCGGCGTTTCGCGCCTATTTCCGCTTCATCGTGGAAGATAATCTGACCGAGGGCCGCCCGATCGATGAGCGGCTGCCGCACGTGCGGCTGGATACGCCGGAAACCAAGGCCGTGTACCAGGAAGTGCGCGGAAGTCTGGAAGAGGCGATGGCGGGGGGACAAGCGCCGCCGGTGGATTCCGATTATCTGGCTTGCGCCTGTATCGGAATCGCGCAGGAGGTTGGTTCGGCCATGTTGCGCCGCGCGCCGCCCGATGTAGAAGCGGCTGCCGTGTTCGCGACCGGGCTTGTCCTCAAAGGCCTTGCCGGCGCCCCGCACTCGGCCTGATCTCGGAGACTGCATTCGTGTCCTGGCTGCGCAAGGCGCTCGTCCATCTTGCTTTGTCGCGTTCGACCGAGAGCCTGCTGAAGGACTCCGGCGGCGAGCCGCGCACCGTGCGCGGCATGACCCTGGACCCGCGCCTGCAATTCCTCGAGAGCCAGTCGCGCGCGCGCGCGATCCCCTGGGATCAGCAGACGCCGCAGCGTCTGCGCGCGCAAACCGAAGCCATGAGTTCGCTATTCGGCGGCTCCGGCGTGCGGGGCGTGCGCACCGAAACGACTTACGTCACAGGGCGGAGCCATTCCGTTCCCTGCCGGCTGTACCTTCCCACCGTGCGCGACAATTCCGCGGCGATGCTGGTCTATTTCCATTTCGGCGGCGGCGTCGTCGGCTCGCTCGATACGTGCCATCGCTTTTGCGGATTGATCGCGAAAGAGGCCGGCGCGCCTGTACTGTCCGTCGATTATCGTTTGGCCCCCGAGCACAAATTCCCAACCGGGCTTGAAGATGCGACCGCGGCGTATCTGTGGGCGGTGGACAACGCCGCGCGCTACGGCGCGCCCGTCGGCAAGGCCGCGGTTGGCGGCGATTCCATGGGCGGCAATTTCGCCGCCGTCATCGCCCAGAGTCAGCGCAAGACGAAACCGCCAGTGCTTCAGCTCTTGCTCTATCCAGGCATGGACCTCGTCAGCGAAACCCCGTCCATGCACGAATTTGCCGACGCCTTCCCGCTGACGGCGGAAACGGTCGACTTCTTCATGAAGCACTATCTAGGCGACGACGCCGATCCGAGCGATCCGCGCGTGTCGCCGGGCCGTGCAGACGATCTCCGCGGCGTCGCCCCCGCGCTCATCTACGCCGCCGGCTTCGACATGCTGCTCGATCAGGGCGAACAATATGCCCGGCGTCTGGAAGAGGCGGGCGTGAAGGTCGCTTACAAGCGGTTCGACAGCTTGCCGCACGGTTTCGTTGCGTTCCCTACGGCCGCCCCTGCAGTGGAGACGGCGTTGCGGCTGATCGCGCGCGAAACGGCGGCCGCGCTGAAATCCGCCTAGGCTGCGGCGCCGGCGGCTCCCTGACGCAACTTCTTGTCGACCATGCGCCGCAGGCTCTCGGCCACGCGCAAGCGTTCGGCGCCCAGTGCATGCGGCAGATGCACAAGTTGGTGCAAGGCCGCGACGTGGGTGCGGACGACGTCCGGATTAAGCCGGTCCGTCGCCCCTTGCGCCTGGATGTAGCGCGCCATCTCCTGCGCACCGAGCTTGAGGCACGCATCGCCAATCTGTTCGCCGACTTCGACCAAGTCCTGCACCGCCTTGTACACAAGTCCGGCCGCCTTGGCGTCGCCGGCGACGAGGTCGCGCGCGCGCGCTTCGAGCGCGGCGACGCGGGCGCGGGCGAGTTCCGCCTTGAGGCCAAGTTCGTCCTCGTCATGCAACGCGGCGTCATCGAGGCGGCGCATCGGCCCGAGATAATTGAGATCCGGACGGCGCCGTCGCCGGCACGGGCCGACATAGCTCGTCGTCACAATGAAAGGCTGCGGATTGGTGACGACGCGCTTGACGCGCTGGCGCAGCGCCAGCGCCGATATCGGCTTGCGCAGAAAGCCGTCTGCACCCGCCAACCGCGCCTGTTCGACATCGGCCTGGCTGCCGCGCGATGTCAGCATGAAGATCGAGAGCGTCCGGTTCGGCAGGTCGCTCATGCGGATGCGCCGCACGAAATCGAGCCCACTGCCGGAGCGCTCGAGCCATTCCACCAGCAGGATGTCGGGATTGACCCGAACCAGCCCCTCCCAGGCCTCGGGCGCAGTCGAGGCGCCGGCCACGCGCCCGAAGCCCATCATGCGCAACTGGTCGAGCGAAATGCCGCGCTCATAATGGTTCGCGTCGAGCACGAGCGCGGTCAGAGCGGACGGATCGAAGCGATCATCCCCCATGCTTTAGACGCGCCCCTCTCAACCCGACGCGCCAATATAGGCGTTATTGATTTAGGAGTGCTGAAACCGCCATGGTTTATCGGATGTAAACGCGGCCGACTAGGCGCCCTCTTCGATGTCGCCGAGCAGAGTGATCTTCTGCCATATCTTGCGCGCCAGCCCGGTTGTCAGCGTTTCGATTTCCGTGACGCCATCGATCACGACCGGATCGCGCATGCGCTCGCCGAACAGCGCAGCCAGCTTGCCGATCAGAGCCAGCATCTCCGCGCAATAATCGAGATAGCGCGTGAGTTCGAACTTGGTCATCGTCCGCGGCGGGGCGCGCTCTCGCATCAGCGCGACCGGGTCTTTCGTCAGCTGATGCATGTCGACCACGTGCGCCATTGAGCGCAGCGTATGCAACGCGTCGAGCGCACGGCGGCGCTTGATGCGCTCTTCCAGCGTCATCAGAAACCACAGCGCGCCGCCGAACAGAATGAGCAGGTTGACCGCGGCCTCGAGATTGCCGAGCAATCCGACATTGGCCTCGACGTCCTCCAGGTGCAGAAATTTCGCCGCCGCAATCTGGGCGGCGATGCCCAGGACCACCAGCACGCCCACGGCAAAGCGCAAGGGCCAATTGCGTTCGGAAAGCTGCGCCGCCTCGATTGAGGAGCTCTGGGCCGTTGCAACCAGCTCGCCGCAGAGCCGTCCGAGTCCCGAGCCGGGAAAGCGCTGTTCGACCCGGGCATGCAGCCTGCGCAACGTCTCGATGATGTGGGTCGGCTCGAGGCTTTGGTACATGCGGCAGCGTTGCTAGCGCGCCCGCCGGGGCCCGTCGAGACCTTCTTAAGGGGCGGCGAGATTGCGCGCGCGCTGCACGCTTCGTTCGCTGAAGCGCCGCCCAAACGCCGAGCCGCGCAGCTCGGTCATTGTCTGCGCCGCAAACCGCCGGCCGTTCGGCGCTGTCTGACAGGTGATCACAACCTCGATCGCGTCGACCCGAACCAAAGGCAGCGGGCTGAATGCAGCAGGCGCATAAATGCGGATACGCGAAATGTCCGGCGCCGCCTTGAGCAGCGTGAGTTCGCCGCGGAGCCGGTCGACAAAACGTCGAGTTTGTGCCCCGCTGATGCTTTGACCGTTCGGTTGAAACGCATAGACAGCACTCGCTTCGTCCTCGCGAAGCAGCCGCAGTTCGCCCACGCGCCCCAGGCCTTCGCTGGCGCACCAGGAGACGCCTTCCATGTCTTCGGCCATGCGGTCGAAGGCGCGTCGCTCGTCAGCCTCAAGATCTTCGCGCCGCGGCTGGACCAGCCGGAGACGCGGCTGCGTACGCGGATCGAAGCGCGCGCGCCAATTCTGCTGCGAGGTCTCCAATTCGAGATCGAAGGCGTAATCGACCTTGGCGGCTTGCGTGGCGGCCACAGCGTTCGCGAGCAAGGTCGGCGCAGCGCCCTGCGCGGCGGCGAGGCCGGCAAAGGCGCAGGCGGCTGCAATTGTCGCGATGCGGATGATGCGGAACATGGCCGAAACTCTTATCTGCGAACCGCCCGTTAGCTAAGTTTTAGGGCATGGACGCAGGCGCTGTCTCCCTTCCGCAGCCATTTTCGGGATGGTTCGCCGCGCGCGGCTGGCGCCCGCGCGCGCATCAGCTGGAGCTGGTCGCCCGCGCGCGCGCCGGGCTGTCGACGCTGCTGATCGCCCCAACCGGCGCCGGCAAGACGCTGGCCGGTTTTCTGCCGAGCCTTATCGAACTCGCCCCGCTCGCGGAGGAGGGGCCGCGCCGTCCGCACAAGCTGCACACGCTCTATATCTCGCCCCTCAAGGCGCTGACCACGGACGTCGCGCGCAACCTCGAAGCGCCGGTGCGGGAAATGGGTCTGGCCGTGCGCCTCGAAACCCGCACCGGCGACACCCCGCCGCACAAGCGCCAGCGCCAGCGCGCACATCCGCCCGACATGCTGCTGACGACGCCAGAGCAGCTCTGTCTATTGATCGCCTCCGAACATGCGCGCGTCTTCTTCGAAGACTTGCAGGCGGTCATCGTCGACGAAATTCACGCGCTAGCGCCAACCAAGCGCGGCGACTTGCTTGCGCTCGCGCTCGCGCGTCTGCGCCGCTGGGCGCCCATGCACAGGCGCATCGGCCTGAGCGCAACGGTGGCGGATGAGGAGGCGCTGGCGCGGTGGCTAATCGGTTCTGAACCCCCGCCCCCTTGCGGGGCGGGGGCAGGGGATAGGCGGCGGCGTGCAGTGCACGGTGGTACGCAAAGCGCGACGCTGGATTCGCCGGTCATCGGTGTGTCGGAGCGCCCCCCCACCCCTTCCCCTCCCCCACGAGGGGGGAGGGGAGGCAAACTTGCTGACATTATCGTCAAGGCGCCCGCCGGCGCGCAGCCTATCGTCGACGTGCTCGACTCCAATGCGCGCATTCCGTGGGCGGGGCACACCGCGCGTCACGCCATCCCGGAAGTGTACGAGGCCATTAAGCGCGCCAAGCTCGCGCTGGTGTTCGTCAACACCCGCGCTCAGGCGGAGATGACGTTTCAGGAATTGTGGCGCGCCAACGACGATGGTTTGCCGATCGCGCTGCACCACGGCTCGCTCGATGTCGGCCAGCGGCGCAAAGTCGAAGCCGCCATGGCCCGCGGCGAATTGCGCGCGGTCGTTTGCACCTCGACGCTCGATCTTGGCATCGATTGGGGCGACGTGGATCTTGTGATCCAGATCGGCGCGCCGAAGGGCTGCGCGCGTCTCGTGCAGCGCATCGGCCGCGCCAATCACCGGTTGGACGAGCCTTCCCACGCGCTTCTTGCGCCCAGCAATCGCTTCGAGGTGCTGGAATGCCGCGCCGCGCAAGAGGCGGTCGCGCAAGGCGCGCTCGATGGCGCTGAGGAACGCGTCGGTGGCCTCGATTGCCTTGCGCAGCACATCATGGGCTGCGCCTGCGGCGAACCGTTCGACGCCGATCAACTCTACGCGGAGGTGATCTCCACTGCGCCTTACGCCGATCTTTCGCGTGCGCAATTCGATCGCGTTGTCGATCTGGTCGCCACCGGCGGTTATGCGCTGCGTCAGTACGACCGGTACAGGCGCATCGTGCAGGACCCGCACACCGGCCGCTGGCGCGCGCGCAACGCCATGATCGCCCAGCAGCACCGCATGAATGTCGGGGCCATTGTCGAGTCCGAGATGCTCAATGTGCGGCTGGCGGTGCGTCCCTTGGATCGCCGGCGTCTCGCCGGCGGGGACGCCGGCGGTCCAAGCGCGCCCCTCATCGCTGGCCGCCGGCTTGGCCAGATCGAGGAATGGTTCATCGAAGGCCTCACGCCCGGAGACACCTTCATCTTCGCCGGCGAAATGCTGCGTCTCGTCGGCGTGCAGGAGACGGACGCGCTTGTGGTGCGCGCCAGCGGCGTCATGGAGCCGAAGATTCCATCCTACGCCGGCGGAAAATTTCCATTGTCCACCTTCCTCGCCGAGCGCGTGCGCGAAATGCTGCATCAGCCGAAGCGCCAGCGGAAGCTGCCGCAGCAGGTGCGCGACTGGATCAAGTTGCAGAAGCGGCGCTCTATCGTGCCGGCGCCGGAAGAAATGCTGGTCGAAACCTTCCCGCGCGGGGCGCGCCATTACCTTGTCTGCTATCCGTTCGAAGGCCGCCTGACGCATCAGACGCTCGGCATGCTTTTGACGCGCCGACTCGAGCGCGGCGGCAAGCAGCCGCTTGGGTTTCTCGCCAGCGAATACGCCGTCGCCGTGTGGGGCCTGGAGCCGATGGACGATGTCGATCTCGCCCAATTGTTCGACGAGGACATGCTGGGCGACGACCTCGAGAGCTGGCTCGCGGAATCGACACTCATGAAATCGATGTTCGCCAAGTGCGCGGTGATCGCCGGCATGATCGAACGCAGGATGCCCGGCGCGGCGAAGAAGACCGGCCGGCAAGTGACATTTTCCGCAGACCTCATCTACGACGTTTTGCGTCAGTACGAGCCGGACCACGTTCTCATGCAGGCCGCTTTCGCCGACGCCGGCGAGGGCTACTTGAATCTGAAGCGGCTGGGGGCTCTGTTGCGACGAATCACAAATCGCATCGTGCACCGCGATCTGCCGCACGTCTCGCCGTTTGCCGCCCCGGTGATGCTCGAACTCGGCCGCGTCGGCATCAAAGGCGCAGCCGAGGAGGCGATCCTGGAAGACGCCGCCGCGCTGATCGAAGAAGCGATGAGTTAGGCCAAGTGAGCGCGAGCTTTGCGCTTTCACGCGGCGTCAGCATTGCGCTCCGCGCCGGTCCGGCGCAGCTTTGCGGACAGAGGGGGCGGCGATGCGATTACCGATGTTAAGTGCGGCGCTGAGCTTGGCGTTGATCGGCGCGGCCGACGCGCAAGTGAGCGAGGCGACCCGGCGCGCGAACATGGAAATGTCGGCGTCATTGCCATGGAGCGACCGAGAAGACGAGGACTTCGCCGCGCGCGGCTTCGTCGCCGGCCCGCCCACCGCGCAGATTCGCGCCGCCGATGGCCGCATCGTCTGGGATTTTACCGCCTACAATTTCCTGCAAGGCGAGGCGCCGGAAACGGTGAACCCCAGCCTCTGGCGTCATGCCGGCCTGCTCGCGCGCTCTGGCCTCTTTCAAGTCACCGACCGCGTCTATCAAGTGCGCGGCTTCGATGTGTCGAACCTCACCATTATCGTCGGCGATACGGGCCTTCTTCTCATCGATCCGCTGACCAGCGGCGAAACCGCCGCCGCCGCGTTGGCGCTCGCGCGTAGTCACATTGGTGACTTCCCTGTGCGCGCCGTCATCTACACGCACAGCCACGTCGACCATTTCGGCGGCGTGCGCGGCGTTGTCAGCGCCGACGACGTCGCCGCCGGGCGCGTTGAGATCATTGCGCCCGACGGCTTCATGGAGCACGCCTCAACCGAGAACGTCATCGCCGGCAACGCCATGGGGCGGCGCGCGCTTTATCAGTTCGGCGCAGGCCTCACGCCCGGCCCCGAAGGGCAGATGACGTCCGGCATCGG